>PHDP01000191.1 GCA_002842655.1 Bacteroidetes bacterium HGW-Bacteroidetes-14 | reverse complement strand
TGCAAAAAGTGCAATTCTTATAAGTTGTTTTTTCATGATTTCTTTGTTTTACAAGTTTAGCTTACTGAATTATTATCTTAACCGATTTTGATGATGAATCCCCCTGCAATTTTACAATGTAAACGCCTGAAGGCAGGTTCAAAGGATAGCTTTGTAAATCCGATGATTCTATCCGGAAGTTTTGAAGTAAACGTCCCTGAATATCATACACTGCAGCATTTTCAGATTCATTACTCAAAATGTACAATTGTTTATTATAAACCCATGCTGATAAACTTTGATCTGCCGAAGGCTTATCAATGCCCAGTGTTGCGAAATGTAGTAAAAAGCGATTGGCATCATCTCCATCCTGTGATCCGAATGTATAGCTTCCTTCGGTCAGGTTGTTGGTCTGATTAGTTTTAAGGTCTGTTAAATAAATTGTCTGCCCGGGAAGGTTTTCAGTAAGCTCAATGGTAAATTGATTGCTGCTATTCTTAACAAAACCCATGGGGATTGTTAGATTTCCGGTTAGTTCAGAGAGTGTATTCAATGCATAATTTTCATTCTGCGTGCTGCTGTAAAATAAAGGTGCAAAACCGGCAAGATAATAGCTATCGTATTCTGTGTCATAAGCATCTGTTGCATTCGAATCGAAACGGATTATTGACGATTGGGCAGTTCCTCCTTCTGCATCTATGGCCGTGAGTACAATACGATTGTCAAGCTCAGCATTTTTATACCAGTTTATATTTTCATGCACCCGTGCATCTGCTGGAATGGTGAGTGAAGCATTACTGGCACTTGCATGAACCATAAAGCCATTTGTGGTAGGAATAACTTCGTTTGCAGCAATAACCGAATAACTGGCATTGGCTTCGTTCCATACCTGAGCGTTAGCATCCACATTATTCAAAGCCCAGTTGCCATTATTCCAGGTTAATGCGCTGCTGAACGGATTACCCAGTAAATGCCATCCGGCGTAAGTATTTGCCCCAGTATTGGTAAGATTGTTTATCGAAACATTTGAAGTATTCAGCGAGCCGGTAAATAGTTTGGTATCTGTTGTTGCATTGGCAACCAGATAACCTGCTCCAACTCCAAAGTTGGTTTCAAAGGAGCCATTTAGCCCACCACCAACGGCTGTCCTGTTAATCCATGTGCCGGTTGTTTCATCCCATTTATAAAAATCATCTCCTGAACCAGCTG
>PHDP01000089.1 GCA_002842655.1 Bacteroidetes bacterium HGW-Bacteroidetes-14 | reverse complement strand
GAAAGATTCAGCCCATAGTAATTGACACCCATCAGATAGGAAACCCCTGGGCAAACTATGGAGTATATCTAACAAACGTTCTTATGCCGGGAGTGCTTCAGCTTGTCATTCTGCTCATGACTGTCTACTGCATTGGAGTTGAGCTGAAGTCGAAAAGCTCCCGTGAGTGGATGAACGAATCCGGGGGTTCGCTCGCTGTGGCTCTTACAGGCAAACTGCTCCCCTATTCGGTGATGTTCATTATCCTTGGTATTGCGGGAAATGTACTGCTCTACAAATTTGCAGGATTCCCAATGCAGGGCTCGCTCCTTAGGTTTTCTGCCTCGACGGTGCTCTTTGTTCTTGCGCACCAGGCTATAGGAATCCTCATGATTGGGCTCTTCCCCGTGCTGCGGGATGCAATCAGCTTTGCTGCGCTTTACGGAATTCTGTCGTTTACCTACGCAGGTTTTACCTTCCCCATTGAGGCAATGCCTCCGCTGGCGCAGGGTGCAAGCGTGCTCTTTCCAATAAGGCACTACTTCCATATCTATGTAAACGAGGCTCTGCTTGGTGCACCATTCGTAAACTCGGCGCTGAGCGTTGCTGCCATGTTCATATTCCTTGCACTGCCCGTCCCGGTTTACAGACGACTTAAGAATGCACTTATAAATCAGAATTACCCCATAAAATAGAGATGAAAAAAGTGACCGGATTATTAACATACATGAGCGTAGGAATCAGGGACCTCTGGTGGGTTGCCACAAATGAGCTCAGGCACATTTTCAGGGACCGCGGGGTAATGCTCATCTTTTTTGTTGCAGGCATTGCCTATCCCCTGCTCTACAACGGGATATACAAAAACGAAGCACTTTATGAAATCCCCGTTGCTGTGGTTGACCATTCACATTCACCGGAGAGCAGGGAGTTTCTCAGGAAATTCAATGCAGCCCAGGAGGTGAGAATCAGCAACAGATGCCTCAGCCTTGAGGAGGCAAAGGCACTCTTTACAGACGGAGAGGTTCACGGGATTGTTTACATACCGTCAGATTACCACCTGAAGCTGGCCCGCATGGAGCAGGCGACTATCTCAATCTATAACGATATGAGCAGTTTTCTCTACTATAAAGGGCTAATGATGGCAACAAACTACACAATGCTTGACCAGCTCCGCTCAATTCAGATTAAACGCTACAACGCGGCAGGAATTGGGGGAGAGCAGGCTGAGCAGCTTGTTGAGGCCATTCCGGGAAATGATGTGGGATTCTACAATCCTGGAGGTGGATTCGCAAGCTTTCTGCTCCCTGCACTGCTCATTCTCATCATTCACCAGACCCTCTTTTTTGGAATTGGAATGCTCGCCGGAACAGCCCGCGAAGAGAGCAGAACCCATTCAAGCATCCCTGAGCATCTTCACGGCCGGGGAATCTACAGGGTTGTTATTGGAAAGGCACTTGCATACTTCCTTCTATATATTCCAATCACGGCATATATCGTTGGATTTATACCCAAATTCTTTAATCTGCCGCATATAGGAGACACCGGAACGCTCTTCTCCTTTATGATACCCTTTCTGCTGGCAGCCATCTTCTTCTCAATGACTGTCTCAGTATTTGTAAAGAACAGGGAGACGGGCCTTATAGCCTTCCTCTTTTTCACACTAATCCTGCTCTTTCTCTCGGGCTTTTCATGGCCAAGACAGAACATGCCGGAGGTTTGGAGATGGTTGTCATACCTCTTCCCGTCTACACACGGAGTGCAGGGCTACATAAAGATTAACTCTGCGGGCGCGACGCTTTCGCAGGTAAGATTTGAATATATACAACTGTGGATTCAGGCAGGAGTCTATCTCATTGCCTCATGCATCTCCCTTAACTTTGTTGTAAGGAGCGAAAAGAGAGCTATTCAACAGTAACAGACTTGGCAAGGTTGCGCGGCTGGTCTACGTCGCGCCCCTTTGTCACAGCTATGTGATATGCCAGCATCTGAAGCGGTATAACAGATAGCAGCGGGTCAAGATACTCATGGGTATCGGGAACCTCTATGCTGTAATCTGCCATTTTGCTAACGGCCTCATCGCCCTCTGTAACCACGGCAATCACCCTTCCGTTACGGGCCTTAATCTCCTGAATGTTGCTCACAACCTTCTCGTAGAGATTGTTCCTGGTGGCTATCACAACAACCGGCATCTCCGAGTCGATAAGGGCTATCGGGCCATGTTTCATCTCGGCCGCAGGATAGCCTTCGGCATGGATATATGAGATTTCTTTAAGTTTGAGCGCACCCTCAAGGGCAGCCGGATAGCTGAATCCCCTTCCCAGATAGATGAAGTTTTTTGCATAGGTAAAGATCCTTGAAAAGCGCCTGATTTTATCGCTCTTCTCAAGTATCTTTTCAATTTTCTCAGGAATTCTTGAGAGCTCATAAACAAAACTCTCCAGCTCCTGCTGGCTGATTGTTCCCTTCACTCTGGCAATATTCAGGGCAAGCATTGTAAGAACTGTCACCTGACCGGTGAATGCCTTTGTTGAGGCCACCCCAATTTCCGGCCCCACGTGAATATAAGAGCCCGAGTGGGTATTACGCGGAATTGAAGAGCCAACCGCATTGCAGATTCCGTAAATGAAAGCTCCCTTTGAGCGGGATAGCTCAACCGCTGCAAGGGTATCGGCAGTTTCACCGGACTGCGAAATTGCAATTACTATGTCATCTTCATAAATTACAGGATTCCTGTATCTGAACTCAGATGCATACTCCACTTCAACAGGTATCCGGCAAAGACTCTCAATGAGGTGCTCCCCAATGAGGGCGGCGTGCCATGAGGTTCCGCAGGCAACTATGATTATTCTTCTTGCGTTCTTAAACTTCTCAATATTGTCTATTACTCCTGAGAGTACAACATTGTTCTCCTCAACATTTATCCGCCCTCTCATACAGTCGCGGATGGTTCTTGGCTGCTCGAATATCTCCTTGAGCATGAAGTGCTCGTACTCTCCCCTCTCCAGCTGACTGATAGTAAGTTCAAGGTGCTGAATTGTATGGCTCTTTTCGCTGTTCATGAAATCTACAACCCTCAGCTCCTTTCCCCTCTCCATAATGGCAACCTCATTATCGTTGAGGTATACCACATCCTTTGTGTACTCTACTATTGGAGTGGCATCCGAGGCAAGGAAAAACTCGCCCTCCCCAATTCCAATTACAAGCGGACTGCTCTTGCGGGCAGCTATAAGGATATCCGGATTATCCTTTTCAATAACGGCAATTGCAAAGGCTCCCACAACCTGCTGAAGCGCAAGCTGAATAGCCCTGCATAGATCTGTATTCTCCTCCCGTTTGATGTAATCAATCAGGTGAACAATTACCTCTGTATCTGTATTGCTGCGGAAAACAAAACCCTTCTGGATTAAGGTCTCCTTGAGAACAGCATAGTTCTCAATGATTCCGTTGTGAATGAGGGCGATTCTCTCAGACATAGAATAGTGAGGGTGAGCATTGGTCTGGTTAGGCTCCCCGTGGGTTGCCCATCTTGTATGAGCAATGCCGATATTCCCCGAAATATCCTTCTGAACAGAGAACTCCTCGAGCTCTTTTACCTTCCCCTTTGTTTTGTAAATATTGAGAGTACCACTCTGGCTCAGCAGGGCAACCCCCGCACTGTCATAACCTCTGTACTCTAGTCTGTGGAGCCCTTTAATAAGAATCGGATACGCCTCGCGCGGTCCGATATAGCCAACTATACCACACATAAATTTAATGTTTTGAAAGCCCGGGGGTTACAGGCGGTTGTTATTTTGCAGGAGCAAGTTCAACGGTGAAGTGCCTCATGATAGGCAGCTCCTTGGTAATCACATAGCCTCTTGTGATAGATTCGCGTCTGTCGTAGACATTCTTAAGGGCAGCGGCTACATAATCCATATGATTATTCGTGTAAACTCTTCTTGGGATTGCCAGCCTGAGCAGCTCAAGTGCAGGATATCTGTTCTCTCTGGTCTCAGGGTCTCTGTCTGCAAGCATTGCTCCAATCTCTACTCCTCTTATTCCTGCCTCCAGATAAAGCTCAATTCCCAGTGTCTGAGCAATGAACTCCTCTTTTGGAACATGTGTAAGAATCTTCTTTGCATCAACAAAGATGGCGTGTCCGCCGGCAGGTCTCTGGTAAGGAATTCCATACTCATCGAGCTTCTTGCCCAGATATGCAATCTGACCAATTCTTGTATCTAGGTAGTCAAACTCTGTTCCTTCGCGAAGACCCTGAGCAAGTGCGTTCATGTCGCGGCCGGACATTCCTCCGTAGGTGATGTAGCCTTCAAACATGATTGTGAACATCTGACATGCTCTCCAGTCCTCTTCGTGGCGGAAGGCGATGAATCCGCCCATATTTACAATTGCATCCTTCTTTGAAGACATGGTCATGAAGTCTGCATAGCTGAACATCTCAAGGCAAATCTCTTTGACACTCTTGTTTTCGTAGCCCTTTTCGCGGGTTTTGATAAAGTATGCATTCTCTGCAAAACGGGCAGAGTCAAATAGCAGCTTAACGCCATATTTTTTTGCAAGTGCAGAGACACCCTTTATGTTCTCCATTGAAACGGGTTGCCCCCCTGCAGTATTATTGGTTATTGTAAGAACAATGCACGGGATCTTCTCTTTTGGATATTTCTTAAGAACATCTTCCAGCTTGTTAAGGTCCATGTTTCCCTTAAACGGAAGCTCAAGGGTTGTATCTTTTGCAGCATCAATTGTGCAGTCAATTGCATGTGCTTTACGGAACTCTATATGGCCTTTGGTTGTATCAAAGTGGGAGTTGCCGGGAAGAATATCATCTGCCTTCACTAAAGAGGAGAAAAGGACGTTTTCTGCGGCTCTTCCCTGATGGGTAGGCAGGAACCAGGGGAAACCGGTAACGTCGGAAATACTCTGCTTTAAATTGAAATATGAGCGTGCTCCTGCGTAGCTCTCGTCACCCTCCATCATTGCAGCCCACTGTTTGTCGCTCATGGCTCCCGTTCCCGAATCTGTAAGCAGGTCAATGAACACATAGTCACTTTTAAGATTGAACAGATTGTAGTTCGCATCCTTCATCCATCTCTCTCTCTCTTCGCGGCTGCTCTTTCTGATAGTTTCAACCATTTTTATTTTGTAGGATTCTGCAAAAGGAAGTTCCATTTTTCTTTAGTTTTAGTTATGATTATTAATTGATATATACAAAGTTTGTAATAAAATGTTACAAATCAAAATAAAAAAAGGTGCCCGGAAATTTCTTTCCGGGCACCCCTGTAATAAGTTATATTAAACTCAGTCTCTGCTTGTTATTTAACAGCAGTGAGTTTTTTAGCCTCTCTCTTCTTTACTATATCGTAAACAATAGGAGTTGCAATGAATACAGATGAGTAAGTACCTATGATGATACCAATGATAAGGGCTACAGAGAAACCTCTGATAACCTCACCGCCAAAGATTGCAATTGCAAGCATAGTTACAAGTGTTGTACCTCCGGTGTTCATGGTCCTTGAAAGGGTGCTGTTAAGAGCCTCATTGATATTCAGTCCGAGTTCACGCTTAGGATAGAGTGTTCTGTACTCGCGGATCCTGTCGAAGATAATCACGGTGTCGTTGATAGAGTAACCAATGATTGTAAGCACCGCAGCAATGAATGTCTGGTCAACATCAAGGCTGAACGGCAGAATTCCCGAGAAGAGCGAGAAGAATCCCATTGTAAAGAGCGCGTCGTGAAGGAGAGCAACCACACCGCCTGTACCCCAGCTCCAGTTACGGAAACGGGCTGCGATGTAAAGGAAGATTGCAAGCATTGCGAGAGTAATCGCAATCATAGCATCTCTCTTAATATCGTCTGCGATAGTAGGACCAACCTTTTCTGACTGAATAATACCATTAGGATTATCAGTAGTAGACATAAACTCTTCGTAAGCGATTGGAGCAGCGTAAAGCGGGCTGAGAGCCTTGTAGATTTTGCCGTCAACCAGCATATCTGTCTCAGGTGAGCCATCTTCAATCATAAACTTGGTAGTAACCTTCATCTGGTTTGCACCACCAAACTGTTTAACCTCGATACCCTCCTTGAATTCGGCAAGAACAGCTGCTCTTACAGACTCAGTTGTTACCTCTTTGTCAAAACGAACAACATAGGTACGGCCACCGGTGAAGTCAACACCGTAGCTGAATCCTTTTGTAAAGATTGAACCAAGAGACACAAGCATCATTACAACAGAGAAGATGTATGCATATTTTCTCAGGCCAACAAAATCAACTTTTGTGTTCTGAAGGAAGTTGCGGGTAACCTTGTTGTCGAATGTGATATTCTTTTTGCTTTTAAGTCTCCATTCGAAGATAAGTCTTGAGATGAAGATTGAAGTGATAAGCGAAGTGATGATACCAATTACGAGTGTTGTAGCAAAACCCTGAACCGGACCCGAACCGAACATCGCGAGGATAATACCTGTGATGATAGTGGTAAGGTTACCGTCCACAATTGCAGAGTATGCATTCTTGTATCCGTCTGCGATTGCAAGACCCAGACCCTTTCCGGCCCTGAGCTCCTCACGGATTCGCTCGTAAATAATAACGTTTGCGTCAACCGCCATACCAAGGGTAAGAACGATACCGGCAATACCAGGGAGTGTAAGTACTGCCCCGAATGATGTAAGTGCACCAAACAGGAAGAGTACGTTGGCAAGGAGTGCAACGCTGGCAACCAGACCTGCTCCGTTGTAGAAGAGAATCATGTAAACCAGTACCAGTACGAATGCAAGAACAAATGAGATAAGACCTGCATTGATAGACTCGCTTCCGAGTGAAGGTCCAACTACTGTATCCTGAACAATTCTTGCAGGAGCCGGAAGCTTACCTGACTTAAGAACGTTTGCAAGGTCATCTGCCTCTTCAATTGTGAACTGACCGCTGATATTCGAGCGACCGCCCGGTATCTCGCCGTTAACTCTCGGATATGAGTAAACCATTCCGTCAAGCACGATTGCAATTGAACGGCCTACGTTGTTTGCTGTCATTGTAGCCCATATCCTTGCTCCCTCTGCATTCATTGACATGTCAACTTCAGGAACCGCGCTGTTGCTTCCGAATGAACGGCGTGCATCTGTGATAACGCCTCCGTCAAGAGGTGCTCTTCCGTCGCGGGTATTTGCCTTGATAGCTATAAGTTCGAAGATAGTGTTAGACTCATCAATTGCCTTAACTGACCACATAGGTCTCAGGTCTGCAGGGAAGATAGCCTGAACCTGCGGAAGTCTGAGCCATGTTCCAATTTTTGCAGTGTCCCTGTAGTGTGCACGGCCGATACATGCTCCCGGAAGAAGCTGGCCTTGTGCTACGCTTGGGTTAAGTACAAAGAAGAGCGGATTCTCTTTTGCCATGGCAGCCTCGTCTGCAGAGAGTGAGTCTGCACCGGCTACACCTGCGAGAAGCTCGCCGGCAACCTTAGCTGAGTCAGACGGAGCAGCAGCGGCAGCAGCTGTAGTGTCTGCGGCAGCGGCAGCCGGAACGGCAGCAACAGCAGCAGTGTCAGCAACAACTGGCTCCACATTGGCAATAATATTTTTAATGGTGTTGTTAGCCTCAACAAGGTAGTTGTAAACCTCCTGGTTTTCGTAAGTCTCCCAGAATTCGAGGGAAGCTGTTCCCTGAAGGAGTTTACGAACACGCTCAGGATCCTTTACACCAGGAAGCTCAACCAGGATACGTCCTGAGTTGCCAAGCTTCTGAATGTTTGGCTGAGTAACACCAAATCTGTCGATACGGTTACGAAGAACGTTGAAAGAGTTAGAGATTGCGCTCTCTGCCTCTTCTCTGATAACAGTAATAACATCTGCATTTGAAGTCTCAGGCTTGATCTTGTCCTTCATTTCGTATGTTCCGAAAATCTGGGCGAGACGCTGACCCGGAGCAACCTTGTCCCACTCCTCTGCGAAGAGGGTGATAAAGTCTGCACGCGAATTTGCCATGTTTGCCTGAGCCTGGTTCATTGCCTGAACAAACTGAGGGTTGGCACTGTAGTTGGCAAGTGCGTTAACAAGGTCATATACCTTTACCTCGAGCATGACGTTCATACCGCCTCTCAGGTCGAGACCGAGGTTTATCTCCTTCTCTTTAATCTGCTTGAAGGTAAATCCGAGGAATACCTTTTCTGCAGTTATTGAGTCAAGATAAAATCTCTCTTTTGCAAGTCTGAGAGAGTCGAGATAAAAAGGTTTCTCTAAATCGGAAATCAGAGCGAAGCCCGGTGTGCTTTGTTCGGCCACAACAGCCAAAGCAGCATACTCTTTTGCCTTCTTCTCCTGATGTCTCGTTGCCCATGTAAATGACAGCTGATAGATACAGGCCAGGGCGATCAAAATTGCCACTAATCTTATGGCACCTTTACTTTGCATGGAATATCTGTTTTAATATTATATAATTCTTCGAAAATTAGCCTACAAAAGTAGTATTTTTTCACAAAATATG
>PHDP01000088.1 GCA_002842655.1 Bacteroidetes bacterium HGW-Bacteroidetes-14 | reverse complement strand
ATTTAATAACAGAATTATGAATATTCCTGCAAATCTTAAGTACAGCAAAGACCACGAATGGGTTTTGGTTGAAGGTGATATCGCAACTATCGGAATCACCGACTTTGCTCAGGGCCAGCTGGGCGACATCGTTTTCGTAGACATTCAGACAGAGGGCGAGACTCTTGGCGAAGGTGATGTTTTTGGCGTAATCGAAGCCGTTAAAACTGTGGCTGACGGACTTATGCCCGTTTCAGGCGAAATTATCGAAATCAACACAGACCTTGAAGGCTCTCCGGAGTCAGTAAACAAAGATCCTTACGGAAAAGGCTGGATGATTAAAGTAAAACTTTCAAATCCTGCAGAAGTGGATGCACTTATGGATGCAGCAGCATATGCAGCGATTCTTTAGGTTTATTTAAACAATAACATAAAAGGGCCGGCTAAAATGAATTTTTTAGCCGGCCTTTTTATTTTTAATTAAATTTACATCTGTTATATACTTAGAATTAATTTTCAATCCATTATGAAACACAGCTTTGGAAGCGACAACCATTCAGGAGCAGCACCGGAAATAATGCAGGCAATATTAGATGCAAACACACAATTTCAGGTAGCATACGGAGAAGATGAAATAACAGCAAGAGCAGTAAAGGAATTTAAGAAAGTCCTTGGTGAAGAGGCAATTCCATACTTCGTATTCAACGGAACCGGCGCAAATATCCTTGCCCTGAAGGCTCTTACTCAGCCATACAACTCAATTCTCTGTCCTGAGAATGCCCATATTAATGTTGACGAATGCGGAGCGCCGGAAAAAATGACGGGGTGTAAGCTGATTCCCCTTCGCGCAACCAACGGGAAGGTAAATGCAGAGACTGTTAAGGCAGAACTTAAGGGATTCGGCTTTCAGCATCACTCTCAGCCAAAAGTACTCTCAATATCTCAGCCTACCGAACTGGGTACCCTCTACTCTCCGGGCGAGATAAGAGAACTTGCAGAGCTGATGCACAGCTATGGCGGTTACCTGCATGTCGATGGTTCAAGAATTTCGAATGCCGCGGCATCTCTGGGTCTTCCAATTAAAAGTTTCATTACAGACCAGGGAGTTGATGCCCTCTCTTTCGGCGGAACCAAAAACGGGCTGCTTATTGGCGAGGCTGTAGTATTTTTCCGTAAAGAGCTGGCAGAGAACTTTCAGTATATCAGAAAACAGGGTGCCCAGCTCTTCTCAAAGAACAGATTCATTGCTGCCCAGTTTGAAGCATATCTAAAAGACGGACTCAATATTGCGCTGGCCACAAAGTCAAATTCAATGGCCAAATATCTTGAAAGTGAACTTAAGTCTGTTCCGCAGGTTAAAATTGCAAGACCGGTTGAGACCAATGTAGTTTTTGCAGTCATATCTGAAGAGCTTTGCAAAAAGCTTCAGGAGAAGCACTACTTTTATGTTTGGGACGAAACAACAGGTGAAGTTCGCTGGATGTGTTCATTCAACACCCGCAAAGAAGATATAGACGAATTTGTAAAAGACATAAAATCATTAATATAAACCTAAACTTTTGCAACTATGGAAGTAACAAGAACATTCGATCTTCTGGAGAAGCTCGTTACCGAGTATCCAAAAGATGATATCCTGAGCAGAAAAACCGGCGGGAAGTGGATAAAGTACTCTTCGCAAAGCTATTACGATCATTCTCACAAACTTGCTTATGCCTTTCTTGCCCTTGGCTACGGAAAGGGAGACAAGGTCATAACAATTACCCCCAACAGACCTGAGTGGAACTTTGCAGACATGGGACTTGTTCTTGCAGGAATGGTCCATGTACCGGTATACACAACCCTGAGCAATGACGACTATCTTCATATTTTCAAACACAGCGACGCTAAGGCTGTAATACTGGGCGGTGACTCATTTGTAAAAAAGCTTGCTCCAATAATCGCACAGGTAGAGAGACAGATAGATATCTTTACTATAGACCCTGTGGAGGGCTATAAGTCTATGTCTGAACTATACATTCTTGGAGCAGAAAATGAGGCCCGCTATAAACCGGAGATTGATAAAAACAAAGCTGAGCTCGATGAAAACGAAGTTGCCACAATTATTTACACATCAGGAACAACCGGCACTCCAAAAGGGGTAATGCTTTCACATAAAAACCTGGTATTTAACTTTATAGGCACTGCCGTTCAGCAAATCAGAGACTCAAGGCACAAGATGCTAAGCTTCCTTCCTCTCTGTCATATCTATGAAAGAGGAATGAACTATGATTACCAGTATCTTGGAATAAGCATCTATTATGCCGAAAGCCTCTCAACCATCGCAGCCGACCTGGCCGACTGCAAAGCCGACGGATTCTGCGCCGTGCCAAGGGTTCTTGAGATGATGTTCAACAAACTTGAATCTGCAGGAAAGGATCTTACAGGAATTAAAAAAGCAATTTACAAATGGGCATTCAACATAGCCTGCAAATTTGACTATACTAAAAACGGTGTCCTCTACAAACTTCAGTATGCAATTGCAGATAAACTGGTCTACAGCAAATGGAGAGAGAAACTCGGAGGTAAAGAGATGCTAATTGTTTCCGGCGGATCAGCTATCCAGGCAAAAATTATCAGGCTCTTCACTGCTGCCAAAATGTATATTTTCGAAGGCTACGGAATGACCGAAGCCTCCCCTGTTATTGCTGTAAACAATCCAAAGGAGATGATCATAAAGATTGGAACCGTTGGTAAGGCTATGGAAGGAACAGAAATGATGATTGCTCCGGACGGAGAAATCCTGACCCGCGGGCCTCATGTGATGCTTGGCTACTACAAGGACCCCGAATACACAAAAAAGGTAATCGACAGCGACCGATGGCTCCATACCGGCGATATTGGAGTTATGGTAGACAAAATCTTCCTGAAAATCACAGACCGCAAGAAGGAAATTTTCAAGCTTTCTGCAGGCAAATACGTTGCACCTCAAGTAATTGAGAACATGCTGAAGGAATCTTCGTACATTGAGAATTGCATGGTTGTAGGCGAAAATCAAAAGTTTGCCTCTGCCCTTGTTATTCCGGACATAAACAAGCTCCATTTCTGGGCAGCAAAGCACAAAATTCATTACACAGACAATCAAAACCTGATTTCTAATCCGGATGTGATTAAGAAAATCAACAAAGAGATTGATAAGGTAAATTCAAAACTTGCAGTGCACGAACAGGTAAAAAGAGCCAAGATTATTCTTGATGAGTGGACGCCTCTTAACGATATGCTGTCGCAAACACTCAAACTTAAGAGGAATAAAATCAAGGCAAAATATGCCGAAACCATTGCAGACATTTACAAAAACGAAGCATAAACTTTTTATAAAAACTGAGCAAAGCACTGAAGATGGTTATTAAAAGAGCCGGATTTGAAGACCGGGAACATATATTTAAGATATGGAATATCTGTTTCACTGATGATGAGACATATATAAACAACTACCTTGACTATTGCTTCCCTGAAACCACAACCTGGCTTTTAGGTGAAAATTCGGACGAATTCTGCTCAGTATTATCAATTATTCCCTCTCTCTTTATTGAAAAAGGGGAGAGAATATGTGGCGGATACCTTTACGGGGTGGGCACTTTGCCCACCCACAGAGGTAAATCCTATTCAAAAATTCTGATGAACCATGCCGTGGAAGAGGCAAAAAAAGAAGGTCTATCCTACATTCTGGTTAAACCCGCAGCGGAATCTCTCTTCACACTCTACAAAAACAGCGGTTTTGACAAAGAGATCTACTCAGGATTTACCATTATAACCCAGTCTGCAGAGCATATTCCTGCACAAAAAATCTTGCTGGAAAGTCTTACATTTGAGAAATTCCTGTCATTTCGGGAGAGGTCAATGGCAGATTATATTTACCTCTGGCCGGAAAAAATCCTGAAATATGCATGGAACGAGATCATGCAAAGAGAGGGAATAGCACTAAACACTCCCGGAAAAGAGAGTTATTTTATAGGATATCCGTCAGAAATTAACGGAGAAACTCTTTTCTCAACCCTGGAGACAAACACAACAGATGCTCAGGAAATGGAAAGTTTCATAAGTAATATTCAAAATTCCACTAAAAACATATCAGGAATTTCATTTGAAACTCCCCTGCTCTGCCCTTCGGATTTATATTCCGACCTTAAATTCCCGCAAAACCAGAAGCTGTCTGCCCTCTTTATGGAGCTTAAGCCGGGAACCTGGGAGAAAGCAAACAGCAGGCTACTCTCCCTTCCCATGGAATAGAGGCAGAAAATTTCAGGCTGGCGTTCAGAACAAAAAATGGGTTGCGTTCCCCGTGGAACGCAACCCATTTTCAATTTAATCAGGCGATTAACGCTACCTCCCAAAATATACAAGCAGAATTGAAATATCCGCAGGTGATACTCCGGGAATACGCGATGCCTGCGAAATAGTTTTAGGTCTGTGCTTCTCAAGTTTTTGCCTTGACTCTATCGAAAGAGACTTAAGCGTACTGTAATCGAATTTTTCAGGGATTTTTACATCTTCAAGTTTGAGAATTTTATCTGCAATCCTCTTCTCTCTCTCTATGTAGCCCTTATATTTTACAAAGATCTCGGCAGACTCAAGAACCTCTCTTGCCATCATTCCCAGAGAGAGCGCTTCGTCCTTTTCTGAAATATCTTTATAAGGCAAAATCGCTTCAGAGTTCAAAGCAGCTTTTGTACCGATAAATTCTTTAATAACACTTTCTGACAGAACGTTATCTTCTGTTGTTTCAAAATTTAGTGCCTGAAAAATCAATGCCAAAACCTCATTATCATTGATATGCGACAAAAAGGTTCCTCGTGGAACATTTTTAAGCATTTCTACTATTTCTACCTGCGGCCTGCTGAGGATTTCCGCAATTTTCTTCCTTTGAGCAATTGGCGCAGACTCTGCTGAAGTTAAATATGGATTAATCTCCTCCGGTGTTACAGATGCATTATCCATAAAACCTACAAGGGCATTAATGTATCTATATTTTAAGGCAACAAGATCAAGTCGTTCTTTTGATGCAAGCCCTACTTCGTATCCAATTTTTGTAAGGCGCAAATCTGCATTGTCCTGTCTGAGCAGAATTCTGTACTCTGCACGGGAGGTAAACATTCGGTATGGTTCGTCAACTCCCTTTGTAACGAGGTCGTCAATCAAAACTCCAATGTATGCCTGATCTCTTTTTAGAACAAGCGGCTCTTTTCCGGAAATTTTCAGGTGTGCATTTATGCCCGCCATCAGACCCTGTGCAGCGGCCTCTTCGTAGCCTGTAGTACCATTTATCTGTCCTGCGAAGTACAAATTCGCGGCAATTTTGGTCTCCAGAGAATGGTGTAATTGCGTAGGAGGAATGTAATCGTACTCTACAGCGTAAGCAGGACGATATATAATTATGTTCTCAAGACCGGGAATTGCCCTCAGCGCTTTGAGCTGAGTTTCCAGAGGAAGTGAAGAGGAGAAGCCCTGAAGATAGTACTCGTGAGTATTCCACCCCTCCGGCTCCAGGAAGAGCTGATGAGTGTTCTTATCTGCAAATGTCTTCAACTTGTCCTCTATGCTTGGACAGTATCTCGGACCTCTTCCGGAAATCTTACCGGAGAAGAGAGGAGAAAACTGAAATCCCTCTTTAAGTATGTCATGCACCTCTGTGTTGGTATGAACCATATAGCAGCACATCTGCTTTACAGTTCCCTGAATTGGGGACGGGATATTCAAATAGGAAAACTTATCCGGTGCAGAATCTCCCTCCTGAATTTCCAGTTTTGTAAGATCAACCGAGCGGGCATCTATCCGGGGAGGTGTTCCGGTCTTCATTTTATCGACAACAAAACCGAAATCTTTCAACTGCTCAGAAAGATGTTTTGATGGTAACTCTCCCACTCTTCCTCCCTGAGTAGTCTTCTGACCTATGTACAGCTTCCCGTTAAGAAAAGTTCCGGCAGTAAGAATGACTGCCTTTGCAGAAAAGGATGCTCCAAGTTCTGTGACTACACCTGTTACCCTGTCTCCGTCAAATATGAACTCTGTAACAGTATCCTGCCATAAGTTCAGATTCTTTGTATTTTCAAGAATATATCTCCAGTTAAGGGAGAAGTGCTGTCTGTCACACTGAGCCCTTGGACTCCACATAGCAGGCCCTTTAGACCTGTTAAGCATCCTGAACTGAATTGTGCTGGCATCTGTAATAATACCTGTACAACCCCCAAGCGCGTCTATCTCTCTCACTATCTGGCCTTTTGCGATTCCTCCGATTGCGGGATTACAGGACATCTGGGCAATTTTCCCCATATCCATAGTAAGCAAAAGGACTTTTGATCCCATTTTTGCAGCAGCATGGGCGGCTTCACAACCTGCATGCCCGGCTCCAATAACTATTATATCGTAATTATCTGTCATCTATATTGTTAATCTTTGTAAAGAGATCTCTTCCCTCTCTTTCATTACTCTCTTCTCTTCTTCTGAATGATCGTTGTAACCAATCAGATGCAAAACGCCGTGAATAAGTACTCTGTGAAGTTCCTGCGGGAACCCCGCTTCATATGTTACAGCGTTCTCCTTTACAGTATCAATGCTTATAAAAAGATCACCGGAAATATTACTCCCTTCACAGTAATCAAAAGTGATTATATCTGTATAGTAATCGTGATTTAAAAACTGTCTGTTAACCGACAAGAGATACTCATCTGAACAAAGGATTACAGAAATATCTCCTACCCTCTTCTCTCCATTGGTTTCAGCAGCAACTACCTCGCCTATCCACCTGCTTAAAATTCTTTTTGACTTTATCTCAAAAGTCGTACCCTCCTTGTGGTAAGTTATCATTTTGAATTATTTAACCTGTCCTCTTCAAGCAAATCCCAGTATTCGATTGCTCTTCTTGTATGCGGAATAACAATTGAACCGCCCACAAGGTTTGCCACAGACATAACTTCAAACATCTGCTCCCTGGTTACACCAAGTTCAAAACATTTTTCCAGATGATACTTAATGCAGTCGTCGCACCTGAGTACCGCAGAAGTGGCCAGACCAAGCATCTCTTTAGTCTGCGCAGAGAGAGCTCCCTCCTCATAACAGCGTGTGTCAAGATTGTAAAATCTCTTGAAAAATAAATTATCTGAATCCAATATTACTTTGTTCATCTTGGCACGATATGTGCGGAATTCTTTAATAGCATTCATAAGGTAAAATTTTTGAGGCAAAACTACACAAATATATAATTCAAAAATTTAAAAACTATGTCTAAAGTTACCGTTATTGGAGCCGGAAATGTTGGTGCAACATGTGTTAACGCAATGAACATGATGCAGTTTGCAGGTGAGATTGTACTACTTGATATCAAGGATGGTATCGCAGAAGGAAAGGCAATTGACATGATGCAGACCGCAAAATTGCTCAGATTTGACACCAAGATTACGGGAGTAACTAACGACTACGCTGCTACTGCAAAGTCTAAAGTTATTGTAATTACATCTGGACTGCCAAGGAAACCGGGGATGACTCGCGAAGAGCTCATCGGTACCAACGCAGAGATTGTAAACAACGTCGTGGAGAACGCGCTCAAATATTCTCCAAACGCAGTATTCGTCATTATTTCCAACCCTATGGACACAATGACCTATCTCACCATCAAGAAAAACAAACTTCCTAAAAACAAGGTGATTGGTATGGGCGGAATCCTGGACAGCAACAGGTTCGTATACTATCTCCGCAAAGCACTTGATGCTCCTGCCAGCGACGTTGCCGGAATGGTAATTGGAGGACACGGTGACACAACAATGATTCCGCTTGTTCGTTATGCAAACCTCAGAGGTATTCCTGTAAACGAACTTCTGTCGGAAGAGGCTCTTTCACAAATAGCAAAAGATACTATGGTTGGTGGCGCCACTTTAACCAAGCATCTTGGAACATCTGCATGGTATGCTCCCGGAGCTGCTGCAGCAGCACTTGTGAGATCCATCGTACTTGATGAAAAGAAAATATATCCTTGCAGCGTTATGCTTGAGGGTGAATATGGTCAGGAAGATATCTGCCTTGGCGTACCGGTAGTTGTGGGCAGACATGGCTGGGAAAAAATAGTTGAGCTTAACCTCAATGAGGAAGAGAAAGATTTGTTTGCGAAGAGTGCAGATGCTGTACGCTCAGTAAACAATGTCCTCACAGATCTCAACCTCATATAGGAAATTCTGAAATATTTTGCATCTTTGCGGTGCAAAATAATTGGGGTATTAGCTCAGCTGGCTAGAGCGCTTGCATGGCATGCAAGAGGTCATCGGTTCGACTCCGATATGCTCCACAAAGTTTTTAACAACCAGTTTAAATTTTATCTTCCTCATTTTCTTGATTTTAATAATTATTTGACACTGTTTATCCACAATTTCACTTGCCAAATCATTATTTCTTTCTAATTTTACATTTCGATAACCATCTGAATTCAAATTAAAGACATGGAAATAAAGAAAACGCCTAAAGCAAACCTCGAAAAC
>PHDP01000087.1 GCA_002842655.1 Bacteroidetes bacterium HGW-Bacteroidetes-14 | reverse complement strand
TTTGTAGTTTACAATTTAGTCTTGATGGGTTTAGCCCGTATTGCCGATAATTATGCAAAGTCTTAAGTATTACGTAAAGGCCTCCCTGGTTTCGCTCACCATTTTGTGCGGAACGGCTGCGGCTGCCCAGACCACAGATGCACTGAATTCGTTCACACCATACTCCATTTTTGGAGTGGGAAGCATCGCAAAACAAGGAACATCTCTCAACAAATCAATGGGTGGCATTGGTATTGGACTGAGGGACAACCGCTACATCAACTACCTTAATCCGGCGTCAATATCTTTCAGAGATACGCTTGCATTTATGCTTGATTTCGGAATTGAGAGCAACAACAACTACTATGCATCTGCACAGGCATCATCTGCATACAATGCATTCAACATGCACCACTTTGTGATGAGCTTTCCGGTGTATAAAAAATCTGCAATTGTTGTGGGAGTTACTCCCTACACCAGCGTTGGATACAAATTCCAGAAGGTTGAGGACGATCCTGAAATTATTAACGAGATAGGAGATGTCACCTACCGCAGATTTGGTGTTGGCGGCATTAACAAAGTGTTTGTTGGCGGCTCTATGGTATTTCTGAAGAACTTCTCTGTTGGTGCAGAGATGATTTACTTTTTTGGTACAATAGACAGATTTTCAAATATCAACTTCAATAACTCTGCAACCTACAGAAGCATTAACACCGGACAGGAGATGGTTATCCGCTCAATGGCCGGCAAATTTGGCCTTCAGTATAACTACTCTCCAAATAAAGAGAGTTCTCTTACACTGGGAGCAACCTACATGCTAAACAGCACTCTTGGAGGAGAGAGAACAGATTATGCATTCTCAACCTCAAGTGCAGCAACAATTGACACAGTATTTTTCAACAAGAGCAATACCACAGGACTTGAAATTCCTGCAGAACTTGGATTTGGTGCTTCATACAGAAAGCACGATAAATGGATGCTGGGCATTGACTTTACCAGTCAGAACTGGACAAATGCATCGGTACTTCCAGCTCCCGGAACCGGATTTACTCCCGGTAAAAGCTACGCAGTAAAAGTGGGCGGGGAGTTTACTCCCAACAGATATGATGTTCGCTACTATCTGAGGAGAGCAACTTACAGAGCCGGTTTTTATTACGACAGATCATTCGTGAATATTGGCGGAAAACAGGTAAATTCAGTGGGAATCACTATTGGAACAAGCCTTCCGGTTTACAGATGGTACAATTCATTTGGAATTTCTATAGACATGGGGCAGAGAGGAGCCATAAGAGACGGGCTGGTAAGAGAGCGTTACATTATGCTTAACCTCAATGTAAGCTTGCATGATGTATGGTTCCAGAAATACAGGTATGACTAAAATTTTAAATTTAAATATGAACAAGGTTATGAATAAAGTTAGTGTATTAATTTTTCTTGCTGCGCTATCTCTGTTTACTGTTCAGGCCAGCGCACAGGGAAAGTATGGCAAGGACAGTGTGGAGTGCACAAGAAATCTCTCATTCTACAATGACTATGTTAAACAGGGAAACCTTAACGAAGCAGCACCTCTCTGGAGAGAAGCACTCCGTTACTGTCCTCCGGGAGTAAGCCAGAAACTGTATGTAGATGGTCAGTCAATTATGAAGTTTCTCATTGAGAAAAACAAGGGAAATGCAACATTGAAGAACTCTCTCATTGACTCCCTTATTATGATGTATGATCTCAGAACACAATATTTTCCTAAATATGCACTGGGAGCACAGACAAACAAAGTTATTGACATTGTTAACCTGAAAAGTGACGACAGCTATGTATTTGATGCTCTTCAGAAAAATATGAACACTTTTGGTTCATCTACCGAGCCGAGGATTCTGGTAATTGCAATGCAAAAAGCTTCTGAACTTTACGGCAAAAAGACAATAGATGCAGAAAAGGTGATGAGCCTTTACTCACAAATTTCTCCAATAGTTGAGAACCAGATCAAGGCAAATCACCCTGATGCTGCTCAGGCTAAAAAGGATATTGACAACCTGTTTGCAGTGAGCGGAGTTGCAAGCTGCGAAAACATTGTTGCCCTTTTTGAACCAAAATTCAAAGCCACACCGGAGGACAAAGAACTTGTTTCAGGAATCGTTAAGCTTCTTAATGACGGAAGCTGTTTCCAGGAACCTCTGTTCCTTAGCGCAGTTGAGTCTCTTTACAAGATGGATCCTACTTACCAGTCGGCTTACTATCTGTACAAACTCTACTCAATAAAAGACGACCACGAGAACGCAGTTAAAATGCTTCAGCAGGCAATTGACAGCGACCAGTCAACTGCAAAAGAGGATGCAGAATACAGCTATCTCCTTGCTTCTTACTACCTTGGCAAGCTGGATAACTCAGCAAAAGCGGTAGCTGCAGCAAAACAGGCAATGGAACTCGATCCTTCTTATACCGGTAAGGTTTATATGCTTCTTGGTTCTGTATGGGCATCTGTAAGATGCGGCGGAAACGAAGTTGAGCAGAGAGCTAAATGGTGGGTTGCAGTTGATTACTTTATGAAAGCTAAAAATGCCGATTCTTCACTTACTGAAGAGGCAGACAGATTCATATCAACTTACCGTCAGTACTTCCCGCTTCAGGAAGAGGCCTTTATGTACGACATCGTTGACGGAGCATCATTTACAGTTTCTTGCGGCGGAATGAGAGAGAGCACAACCGTTAGAACAAGAAAGTAACATGTTTGCCTCAGGCAATATAAAGAGAGATATCTCAGGAATGGTAGCAGCCACATTTGTGGTTGCTACTCTTCTTTTTTCATGCAAAGACGAATTGCCTGTTGCCGATGTTGAAGATCCTTCAAAACTGCCCACTCAGATTGTAATGGAGATGTCTGTGGAAGAGACAACCGCAGGCCGTGTCAAAATGAGGGTTTACGCCCCCGTAATGGAAAACTAC
The DNA here is from genome assembly GCA_002842655.1 of Bacteroidetes bacterium HGW-Bacteroidetes-14. GTDB lineage: Bacteria > Bacteroidota > Bacteroidia > Bacteroidales > UBA932 > Bact-08. The sequence continues at coordinate 5,568 of PHDP01000087.1, read as the reverse complement.
TCCAAAATGACCCCTCCATATGAAATCTTTCCGAAGGGGATGAATGTAAAGGCATTTACTCCGGAGGGACTCACAGAAACCGAAATTACAGCAGACAAGGCCAGGCATATAAATGTACCCGGCGAGGAGAAGTGGGAGGCATACGGAAATGTGGTAATTAACAACTACATCAAAGGAGAAACAATCGAAACAGATACTTTATACTGGGACAAGAGTAATAAAAAGATTTACACTCACTGTTATGTAAAGCTTAAATCCCCAACCATGTTTATGCAGGGTTACGGAATGGAGTCAGATGAGCTTGCCCGCAACGCAATTATCTTAAAGCCTTTCGACAGTTACAGCGTAATTCAGCAGGACTCAACAGAGGTATTGTATATAGATACTGTTAACTTTGTAGGACCTTTACTCAAAACTATAAAACAATGATAGCGGCTGTGGTGGCGCTCTTTGCCCTTGCACTCCTCTTTGTGATTTCTGCTGTGGAGATGGCATTTGCTTCCTGCAACAGACTCAGGCTAGAGCTTGACATGAAGCAGGAGAAGAGCTATGCTCCCGTTGTTGACAGACTGCTCGAAAACAGAACCAGGCTCTACTGGTCGCTGAGAGCATCAGGAACTCTTTTTACTGCGGTTTTTACTGTAGCACTTTTTGCTGCTTTAAATCCGCTTTTTTACAGACTTACAGGTATGCTGATTCTCTCTGCGGCAATTGTTGTGCTGCTGGCATATCTGCTTATAATTTCACTTGGAACTATTCTTCCAAAATGGCTTGCCTCAAGGGAACCGGATCTGGTTCTCAAGAACCTCTACTGGTTTGCAGACGCAATTTATGCAGCTCTTAAGCCGGTAAACGGGAGGCGGAAAAATGTATCGGCCTTAACAATGGCAGAGGAGGAGGAGAGTTCTGCCGAGGCCGAAATAATCCAGAATGCGCTCAATTTCTCTGAGGTTGTTATCAAGGAGTGTATGATTCCCCGCACAGAGGTGTGTGCAATAGACTCTCAGGCATCACCGGAAGAGGTTATTGCTCTTTTCCGGGAGTCCAACTACTCTCGAATTCCGGTTTACAGGGGCAGTATAGACAGAATTACCGGATATATCCACTCAAAGGATATGCTGGAGGGCAGCAGGCCTCTTGGCGAGCTGGTGCGTCCTATTGACTTTGTAACCGAGGAGATGGGAGCCAATGAACTTCTCACTTCAATGATAAAGAACAAGAGATCGATTGCGGTTGTTCTTGACGAATACGGCGGAACAGCAGGAATTGTTACCCTGGAAGACCTTATTGAGGAGATATTCGGAGAGATTTCTGACGAGCTGGACAAAGAGGAGCTCCATGAGAAGAGAGTGGGAGAGGATGAGTTCATATTCTCTGCCCGTCTGGAAATCAAATATCTCAACAGAGAATACGATCTCGAACTTCCTGAGAGCGACGAGTACGAAACTCTGGGAGGGTTCATCAATTTTTTCAACGAAAACATACCCCGTCAGGGAGATATTCTCTCATACGGCGACTATACTTTCACCATTCTTAAAACCGCTTCAAACCGCGTGGAAACAGTAAGGCTTAAAGCCGAACATTCATAATATGTTAAAAAAATTACTATCTTCGCGCTTTACATGAAAATAACTATTTAAATCATAAAACAATGGCAGTTCTCGAGAAGATCCGCGTTAAAATGGGTGCCTTCATTACCATCATTATTGGTGTGGCACTGTTATCATTTATAGTTGACGCAGACACACTACAATCGGCTATCTCAATGTTCTCTTCGAAGTATGATGTGGGAGAGATGAACGGGAAGGCAATTTCCTATCAGGATTATCAGAAAAAGGTAGATTATTTCACAAAGATTCATCAGCTTACAACCGGCCAGTCTTCTCTTGACGAGCAGGGAACTGAGATAGTGAACCAGGGCGCATGGCAGGACCTGCTTAGCGAAAATGTGATTCTTCCTACAATTGAATCTGCAGGTATTAATGTTGGTGACGACGAGCTTTTTGACCTCAGCCAGGGAACTCAGATCTCATCTGTTCTTATGAGAGAGCAGTCTTTCGTGGGTGCCGACGGCAGATTCGACAGAAACAAGCTTGTTGAATTTATCAAGGCTATCCCGACTGACGAAACAGGCAACCTTTCAACTTACTGGAACTATCTTGAGAAATCAATGAGAAACGACCAGATGTTTACAAAATACATCTCTCTTCTTGACAAGAGCAGTATTCAGAACCCTGTTGAACTCAGAAGATCAATCGATGAGAACAATGTAACTTCAGATGTATCTTTCATCATTCAGCCATTCGGTTACAATACAGATACAACAATCACTGTTACCAAACAGGAGATTAAGGAATACTACAACAAGAACAAGCAGAACTTCGAGCAGAATGCAAGCAGGGACATTGAATATGTTGTATTTGAAGTTCAGCCTTCACCTGAAGATATCAACCTTGCAAAGGCAGATATCGAGAAGGTATATGAAGAGTTTGTAACTACAGACAATGTTAAAAACTTCCTTGCGAGAAACTCAGAGGCTCAGCTTAGTGCATACTACTACAAGAAGGGCGATCTGGCACCTGTTTCTGCTGTTATTGATAGCTTTGCATTCAGCGCACCGGTAAATGCAGTTCTTCCGATCCAGCAAAACGGAACAGTTTTCAGGGCTGCAAGAATCAACGATATCAAAGAGATGTCTGACTCTGTATTTGTGGAGCACATCCTTCTTGAGAACACAGATAAAGCTGCTGCTCAGGCAAAGGCCGACTCACTTATCAAGGTTATTGAAGGTGGTGCCGCTTTCGCAGAGGTTGCTGCTGCAAATTCACTGGACAAAAACCCTAACGTTGTTCCCGGCCAGCTTGGCTGGATGACCCAGACCTATATGCTCCCGGGCTTTGAAAGTATCTTCAACACTCCGGTTAACAAACTGGTTAAGCTTGAGACAAACTACGGCCTTCACATTGTAAGAGCTTCACAGAAGACAGCTCCTTCAAAGAAGGTTCAGCTTGCTATTCTTGAGAAGAGCGCTGTTGCCAGCAAGGAGACTTTCCAGAAATACTACTCTCAGGCAAACGATGTTGCTTCTAAATCTGCAGGTAAAATTGAGAACTTTAACAAGGTTGTAAAAGAGATGAACCTGGTTCCTGTTCCTGCAATGGGAATTGAAGAGGGTGCAAAAACAGTAGCTACTTACAAGAATGCAAGAGAACTCAGCAGATGGGTTTACGAAGCAGAAAAGGGCGATGTTTCACAGATTATCTCACTTGACAATAAATACTTCTTTGTGGCAGCCGTAACCGGTATCCGCGAAGCTGGAATTCCTTCTCTTGAGGCTATGGAGAGCCTTATCAAACCAGTTCTTCAGAGAGAGAAGAGCAATGAGCAATTCTACCAGAAGGTTAAAGAGATGGTAGCGGGAACAGCAACTCTTGAGGAGATGGCTGCAAAACTCGGAACCACAGTTAGCACACAAAGCGGTATTTCGTTCGGTGCCCTTGGTTCACAGTCTTTTGACCCTTATTTCATTGGTGCAGTTGCAGGTGCTAAAGAGAACACTCTCACCGGCCCGCTTAAAGGAAACATTGGTGTTTACATCTTCAAGGTAGATGCAAGACAAACCGGAGCTTTCTTCACAGAAAACGACGCCAAATCAAGACTTCAGCAGATCTTCTCATACAAACTCCAGCAACTTCAGGGCATCTTTGAAAAGGGCGCCAAAGTTCAGGACCACAGAGCAAGATTCTTTTAGTGGATAAAGGTTCTGTCAAACAGAGCAATGAAAAAACGAGCTTCCGGATGGAGGCTCGTTTTTTTGATGTTGGTTTGAATGTTTCCAACCTATAAAAAGTCACATGTCAGCCTAATTTACAAACGTCATTATATCAATAATATACGATTTCTAAATTTAAATTTTTTGAAATCTTAACAAAGTTAAATGCAAGTAAATCAAATAAATGTAATTTAGGCTGACATGTTAGTTTTTCGTAAACAAAACTCGGTCAGTAATAATTTCACCAAACCCAGATCAACAAACAGTTTCTTAAGGTTTCAGTTAACGACCCGTACGGCTGCAACGCACTGATTGACAGCAAATAGCCAGTTAGTCTGACATCTCAGATGTCAGACTAACTGGCTACATACTCATAATCTACAACTTACAGCCGTGCGGGTCACTACAAGACTCCCACCCAAAATACACTCGAAACCTTTAACAGGCAATTAACGACCTTCTGCGCCGCAATTTCTGTTAACTAGTTGTATATCAATAAAATGCAAAACACAAACTTTTCAATCTGAAGAGTTTGTGTTTTGTAAATAGTTGTATTACTGTGTGTTAACAGAAATTGCGGCGCAGGAAGTCGCTTGCTTGCTGGCTGTGCTGTCTGGCCTTGGTGTCTGGCCTTGGTGTCTGGCCGCGGTGGTTAGACGTTAAAGCGGAAGTGCATGATGTCTCCGTCCTGCACTACATACTCTTTACCTTCTACACCCAGCTTTCCGGCCTCTTTGCAGCCGTTTTCAGAGCCGTATTTGACAAAGTCGGCATACTTGATAACCTCGGCACGGATAAAGCCTTTTTCGAAGTCTGTGTGGATTACTGCGGCTGCCTGAGGTGCCTTTGCTCCCTTAGGGTAGGTCCAGGCACGAACCTCCTGAACACCTGCAGTGAAATAGGTCTCGAGGTTAAGCAGAGAATATGCGCTGCGGATAACCCTTGATACGCCTGAAGATTCAAGACCCAGCTCAGAAAGGAACATTTCGCGCTCCTCGAAGCTCTCCAGTTCGGCAATTTCTGACTCGATTTTGGCTGCGACAACGAGCATTTCTGCCTCCTCATCCTTAACAGCCTCTTTTACCATATCGACATATTTGTTGCCATCCTTTGCAGAGGCTTCGTCGACATTGCATACATAGAGAACCGGCTTGTTTGTGAGCAGGAACAGCTCTTTTGCCATTTTATCGTCTTCTGCGTTGTCAAACTTAACGGTACGGGCAGATTTGCCCTGCTCGAGCACCTCTTTGAACTTAACCAGAATGTCGTACATTCTTTTGGCGTTTTTATCTCCGCCTGTCTGAGCCTGTTTCTGAACTTTATTTATTCTGCTCTCAACAGTGTCAAGGTCTTTAATTTGAAGTTCTGTGTCAATTATCTCCTTGTCTCTTACAGGATTAACGCTTCCGTCTACATGGACAATGTTTGGATCGTCAAAGCAGCGGAGGACGTGTATAATAGCGTCGGTTTCGCGAATGTTGCCCAGAAACTGGTTACCCAGCCCTTCACCTTTGCTTGCGCCCTTCACAAGGCCTGCAATATCTACAATCTCTACAGTTGCCGGAACAACGCGGTTTGGCTTAACAAGTTTTTCGAGAACCTGCAGCCTTTCGTCGGGAACAATGGTAGAGCCAATATTCGGTTCAATTGTGCAGAAGGGGAAATTTGCAGATTGCGCCTTTCCGGAGCTGATACAGTTGAAGAGTGTTGATTTACCAACATTTGGAAGCCCCACTATCCCGCATTTAAGTGCCATAATTCTATTTTTATATAATTTGAGGGGGCGAAAATAGTTA
>PHDP01000190.1 GCA_002842655.1 Bacteroidetes bacterium HGW-Bacteroidetes-14 | reverse complement strand
AGCTGAGGATGTTTTTGTACTCTCGTCTGATTTTGGATGGAGCGACCTTGGCACCTGGGGTTCTTTGTACGAAACACGCCAGAAAGATGATCATGCCAATGCCATTGTTGGTCAGAATGTTGTTATGTACGACAGCAAGAATTGCATTGTAAATATGCCAAAAGACAAATTGGTAGTTCTTCAGGGACTTGACGATTATATTGTAGTTGAGGATGGTGGTATTCTGCTTGTTTGCCGTAAAGGCGATGAGCAGCAGATTCGTCAGTTTGTGAATGACGTGATGATTGAAAAAGGAGAAAAATTTATTTAATAACACACAAATAACAGAAAAATGAAAAGGATACTGATTCTTGTTTTTGTTTTGGCGACGACCTTTGCCCGCGCCGATGAAGGCATGTGGCTGCCTTTGCTGATAGAACGTCTAAACTACGTTGATATGCAAAAGGAAGGCCTGAAACTTACAGCAGAAGAAATTTACAGCGTAAATCATTCAAGCCTTAAGGATGCCATTATACAGTTTGGCAATGGCTGTACCGGCGAAATGATCAGCAGTCAGGGGCTGTTGCTGACTAACCATCACTGCGGTTATGGATCAATTCAGTCGCACAGCACCATCGATCACGACTATCTAACTGATGGTTTCTGGGCAATGAGCCTTGACGAAGAGTTGCCAAACGAAGGACTAACCGCCAGGTTTCTTGTTCGGATTGAAGATGTTTCACAAACGATTCTCGATCAATTGAATGACCAGATGACTGAAAGTGAGCGAAATGCTAAAATTTCAGAACTTTACAGATCTATCCAGAACGATGCTACCAAAGGCACTGGATATGATGCAAGAGTTGCAAGTTTTTTCAACGGAAACGAGTTTTACCTGTTTGTTTATGAAGTTTTCCGCGATGTAAGACTGGTTGGAGCGCCTCCATCATCCATTGGCAAATTCGGAGCCGACACCGACAACTGGATGTGGCCGCGTCATACCGGCGATTTCAGCATGTTCAGGATTTATACTGATGCCAATGGCAATCCTGCAGACTATTCAAAGGACAATATTCCAATGAAACCAAAACATCACTTGCCCGTTTCATTAAATGGTTATGAAAAAGGCGATTTTGCAATGATTATGGGATATCCGGGCAGTACCGATCGCTATCTGACTTCATGGGGTGTAAGCCTCGCTATTGAAACCAGCAACCCAA
>PHDP01000189.1 GCA_002842655.1 Bacteroidetes bacterium HGW-Bacteroidetes-14 | reverse complement strand
TATGTAGTTGACCCCTTCGAGGACCGCCACTCCGATAACCAGCCCGACATATCCGGCAAACGTTGTCAGAAATACCGATTCTGTGATAATCTGTGAAATAATATTCCAGGGTTTGGCGCCAATAGCCCGCTGAATCCCGATCTCTTTGGTGCGTTCCTTCACAATAACCAGCATAATATTGCTGATACCGATAACACCGGCGAGCAGGGTGCCTATGCCAACTATCCAGATAAGGCCATTGATTCCGGCAAAAAGTCCGGTCATTTGGTTGTATTGTTTCTCCATATTGAAAGAGCCAATAGCCTGTGGATCGTCAGGGGCAACCGAATGACGGCGTTTGAGCAGGGCTGCGGCTTTTTCTTCGATTTCTGAAGCGGCAATGCCGGGTTTTGAAGTAAAGGCAAACCATCCGATGATATCGCCCCAGTTATAAACCCGCTGAAAGGTTGTCAGAGGAATAAAGACACTCTGTTCTTTATCGCCCCCGAAATTTACGCCCGAGTTTTTGGGTTTGAAAACGCCGACAACCTGAAAATATATACCCTGTATTTGAATGTACTGACCAATGGCTTCTTCGCCAGGGGCAAACAGAACATCGTAAACCTTGTTGCCGATTACGGCTATTTTGCGTTTTTCTTTCAGGTCGGCATTGTTTATAAACCTTCCTTTATTAATCTCAACAGGGTCAATCAGGTTCCATTCGGGATAATCGCCCATAACCGAGAATGCGCCTGATTTGCTTCCGCGGATTACATTGTTTCCACCCCTGAAACCACCGCCCTGGGTACGGGGAGCAAGGTGTTCAATTTCGGGTATTTCGCGTTTCAGGGCATCAATATCGTCGTTTTTAAAGTTGTAATTCCGTGCTCGGGGCAGTCCTTTATAAGGAATAGAAGTGGGCCGGGTCCACATAAAAACGCTGTTGGTGGCAAAGTCGCCAAAGTCGCTGGTAACTCCGTTGCGCAATCCGGTTCCTGAACCCAGCATAATAACCAGCATAAAAATACCCCAGAACACACCAAAAGCCGTGAAGAAAGTCCGAAGCTTGTTCTTCTTCAGTGCACTCATAATTTCATGCCAGCGGTCGAGGTCAAACATAAGTCAAGTAAAAAGTCTAAAGTAAAAAGTTCAAAGTATTTAAAAAAAAGATCAGTTCAAACTTATAAGCCCCTGAGCCCTGTGCCCTGCGCTCTGCGCCCTGTGC
>PHDP01000086.1 GCA_002842655.1 Bacteroidetes bacterium HGW-Bacteroidetes-14 | reverse complement strand
AAAGAATTATTAATTATATTTGCGTTTTAAACACAACTACAAAATGAAAAATGCCTCTATTATTCTGAATTCAGTATTAGCCGCTGCGGTTATAGTTCTTTACATCCTTCACTTTACTTCAAATTCCGGTTCTTCTTCCAAGAATTCGGGCAGCGAAGGAGTTGCTGCTCCATCAGGCAGCGTTGTATACATTCAGATTGACTCTTTGATGAATCAGTACGATATGTTCAACGACCTTAAGTCTGAACTTGAGAGCAAAGCACAGGTTATTCAGGACGACCTGAGCAAAAAGGGAAGAGCTTTTGAACGTGACTACAAAGACTGGGAAGAGAAAATTCAGAAAGGACTTATTACACGCGCTCAGGCAGAGACTCAGCAGCAGCAGCTTGCAGCACGTCAGCAGGAGCTTCAGAATCTCGGACAGCAGAAGCAGATGGAGATGGCAGAAGAGGAGAGAGTTCTTATCAACAGAGTTATGGACGCTCTTAACACTTACCTCAAAAAATACAATGAGGACAAAAAGTTCGCTATCATCATCAACTCTTCGGCTACTATGAATACGGTACTTCAGGCCGATTCAACACTCAACATTACAAGCTCGGTTGTTGCCGGTCTTAACGAAGAGTATATCAAGACTAAAACGAAATAAGGGAACTAACATAGTATCTTTGTGAAAATTGCAATCTTATCTTGCTTTTATCCTTACAGAGGTGGGATTGCTCAGTTCAATGCAAACATCTACAGGGAACTCAGCAAAACTCACGAAGTAAGAGCCTTTAATTTCAGCAGACAGTATCCATCCCTTCTCTTTCCCGGCAAAACACAGCTGGTGGAGAAGGGTGACACTGCCGCCAGAATTGAAAGCACCTCCCTGCTTGATACTGCAAACCCCCTTACTTATATTTCCACAGCCCGTAAAATCAGAGAGTGGCAACCGGACCTCCTTCTGATGAGGTACTGGATGTCATATTTTGCACCGTCCCTGGGATATGTTGGAAGGCATATGAACAGAGATACCAGGGTTATCTCAATTCTTGACAATGTTGTTCCTCATGAACAGCGTTTCTTTGACAAACCATTTACAAAATATTTTCTTGGTGCATCTGATGCATATATCGTTCTTTCTGACGCAGTTGGCGAGGATTTACTCTCGTTTAAACCAGATGCCAGATATATAAGCACACCCCACCCCCTCTACAACCATTTCGGGGAGAGAATTCCAAGAGAGGAGGCCGTTAAAGCTCTTGGCCTTGATCCATCAAAAAAGACTCTGCTTTTCTTTGGACTCATAAGGGAGTATAAAGGCCTCGACATTTTGCTCGAGGCATTTTCGCTTCTTGACGACTCCTACAATCTTGTGATTGCAGGGGAACCTTATGAGAGTTTCGGGAAGTACCAGGCCATTATTGATGCCTCGCCAAACAGGGAGAGAATCAGCCTTCATACCAGATACATTTCTGACAATGAGGTGCCTCTGTTCTTCTCTGCCTGCGACGTATGTGTTCTTCCGTACAGATCTGCAACTCAGAGTGGAATCAGTGCAATTTCACTTCACTTTTCTGTTCCTATGATAACAACAGATGTTGGTGGTTTGAGGGAGGCAATAGAGGAACCTGGGACAGGCATTGTAGTTGGCGAGCCTGCTCCGCGTCCTGTCGCAGAAGCAATTGTGGAATTTTTCAATGGAGAGAAACAGAAATTTTTCATTGATAATATTGAAAAAGAGAAGGTCAAGCTCTCATGGAGCAACTTTTCTGATAAACTTATAAATTTATACAATACCATAAAATAACCCGCTAAAATGAAGGCAATTACAAGAACCGAATTCAGCTTCAAGAATCAGACCGGCAAATATGTCGGCAAAGTGAGAGATGTTTATAGCATTGGTGATGATTACCTGGTGATGATTGCATCTGACAGGATATCTGCATTTGATGTTGTGCTACCCAAGGGAATTCCCTACAAAGGACAGGTTCTTAATCAGATAGCTTCAAGATTTCTTGATCTTACTCAGGATATTGTTCCAAACTGGAAAATTGCCTCACCGGATCCAATGGTGACTGTGGGCCACAAATGTGCAAGTTATCCTGTTGAGATGATTGTGAGGGCTTACCTTACAGGCAGCTCATGGAGGGCATACAAGGCGGGGGCAAGGGAGATCTGCGGAGTTAAGATTCCTGACGGAATGAAGGAACATCAGGCTTTTCCTCAGCCAATAGTGACTCCTACAACTAAAGCAGAAATTGGAGAGCACGATGCCGATATTTCAAGAGAAGAGATAATTTCAAAAGGTCTTGTAAACGAGGCCGAATACAATAAACTTGAGGAGTACGCGCTGGCTCTTTTTGCAAGGGGAACTAAGATTGCCGCAGCAAGGGGCCTGATTCTTGTAGATACTAAATATGAGTTCGGAAAAAAGGGTGACACCATTTATCTGATTGATGAGATTCACACACCCGATTCTTCACGCTACTTCTACAAGGAGAGCTATCAGGAGCTTTTTGACAAGGGGCTTGCCCAGAGACAGCTTTCAAAGGAGTTCGTAAGGGAATGGCTCATGGAGAATAACTTTTCGGGCCAGCCGGGACAGGTTGTTCCTGAAATGACAGATGAGATTGTCAATTCAATTTCGGAGAGATACATTGAACTGTACGAGCACATAACAGGTGTTAAGTTTGAAAAGGCTCAGTACGGAGATGACATCTTCGAAAGAATTGAAACCAATATAAACAATATGCTTGCCAGATTATGAGATATTTACGCATTATACTGCTGGCGCTTCTCTCTCTGACGGGAGCAAACGCCGTGGCTCAGTACACACCTCCTCCTGTAACCGTTTCAACTGAGGTTATCCGCAATGAAAAAGGGGAGTTTTTTGTGCATAAGGTAGAAATGAGACAGACTCTCTTTTCTATTGCCAAGGCATATAATGCAGATGTAAACCAGATTACCGCAGACAATCCTCTCCTTAGGGGAGGATTGAAAGCCGGTGATATTGTATTGATCAGAAAAGCGGGAGCACCGGCACAAGAAGAGAACAGGCCATCTGAATCTGAGCAGAAAAAAGAGATAAAGTATACTCAGCATGTAGTAAGGTGGTATGAGACTATTGAGTCTATTGCGCTTAAATATAAAATAACAGCAGAGGAACTGGTTGCTTTGAACAAGCTGACCGATTCTGAACTCAGGCCAAGAGAGATCCTGCTTATTCCTGACGGTAAAGGAGATAACAGTGTACCGTCTGATAATAATCCGGCAGGTAATGAGAGAGGTCTGTTTTCTAAATCTGTGGCTAATAATCATGTTGTATCCCTGATATTGCCTTTCAATGCCAGAAACTATGAAGCGAATCCGGGAACAAACAACTATCTTGATTTTTATCAGGGTTTTCTGATTGCAGCCAATGATGCTAAGGAGAAAGGGATGAACCTGAGACTCAAGGTTATTGACAACAAAGAGTATCAGAATTCTTCGCTGATTGCATCTTCCGGCAGGATTGACGGTTCCGGACTTGTTATCGGGCCTGTGTTTGCAGATGAAATTAGCGGACTGCTTGATTATACAAGAGAAAAAGCGATTCCGTTAATCTCTCCGATGGATCCTTCAAGCGATAAATTTGTAGAGGGGAATCCGCAGTTTCTGCAGGTTTCCGTACCTGTTGAAATCCAGCAGGAGGCACTAATTTCTTCTATTCTCCCGGATTCACATGTGGCTCTTTTCTGTGAAGAGGGAACCCAGAACTCTGAGCAGGTCAATATTACCAGATCAATTTTAAACTCAAAAGGTATTCAGTATACTTTTTACTCATATGCTCTTCTCAAGGGGAGATCTGTTCATTCTCAGCTTGTTTCTAAACTTAACAGAAGCAAGGAGAATTCAGTCATTATCCTGTCTAACTCAGAGGCATTTGTCTCTGATATACTCAGAAACCTTAATCTTATCAATACAAGAGACGGATATAAAATAACCCTCTTTGGCACGCCAAGGTGGAGAAATTTTGATAATGTGGACATTGATTATTACCACTCGATGAATCTGCATCTTGCGCTACAGTACAATGTAGATTACTCCGGTGAGGATGTAAGCAGATTTCTGTCAAGGTACAGGGCGATGTTTGGCTCAGAGCCGTCTCCATATGCATTCCAGGCTTACGACCTTGGAAACTTCTTCCTCTCATCCATGATGAAATACGGAGAAGACTTTATTGACTATATCGATGAAGAGCCTAAGACCGGTATGCTACAGTCAAGCTATCGTTTTGAAAGATCAAAGCGCGGGAGCGGATTTATTAACAAGGGCGTTCGCCTTATCATCTACAGACCTGATTACTCAATTGAGACGCGCAGTTTTGGCAGATAGCCATCTGCGCTCTGAATCACTGAGATATGGTGAAAGTCTGTTATAAACCTCTGCATTGTATTCGTTTAGCCATTCCAGACAATCTGAAGGAAGGAAAGATTTCTCAACAGGTGTTGTATCTATTGGGATATATGTAAGAGTTTCGAATTTGTAAAACTCTCCCCATCTGCTCTCCATCCAAGGAATACACATGATTGTATTTTCGATTCTGATACCATATTCACCCTCCTGATATACTGCCGGTTCATTTGACATAACCATTCCGGGTTCAATAACCACTGGATTTTCTTCCATTCTGATACTCTGAGGTCCCTCATGAACGCAGAGATAGTGACCTATTCCATGACCTGTCCCGTGAAGATAGAGTTTGGCTACTGAACAAATGGGGCCCCTGGCAAGAAAATCAAGCTGAGATCCTCTGGTCCCTTTAGGAAACTTTGCCATTGACAGTGCAATCATCCCGCGCAAAATAAGTGTATAGTCTCTCTTTTGCTCATGTGTGAGTTCACCCGCCGGGATTGTTCTTGTTGAATCAGTTGTTCCGCAGCTGTAATGTCCGCCGGTATCAATAAGCAGAAAACCCTCAGCCTTAATAACCACAGGCTCACCCGAAGGCGAATAGTGCGGAAGTGCGGCGTTTGCTCCGTAGGCTACTATAGGATGAAAGCTCTCTCCTCTGTAGAGTGGTGATTCAGCCCTGAAATTTTGTATAGTCTCAGAAACAGACTGTTCTGTGATCTCTTCTCCCTTTTTCATGCTCTCCTCAATCTTCATGAGGCTCTTAACCCAGGCCACTCCGTCAAGAAGCATCGCCTTGCGGAATCCTTCTGCCTCAACTTCATTTTTTACAGCCTTCATCATTGTAATCACCCCTCCCCTGCTTTGCAGCAGGAAGAATCTTGCACCTCCCCTTACGGCAGAGTTGTAGTTCTTAATGGAAACTTTGTCCGGGTGTGCGATTCTGACTGAATCTGACGGATAATCTGCAATGAATGAAGAGAAGGTATCATAAGGCATAATTACTACTCCCTCTTTTTCAAGCTGCCGGCGCTCCTGAATCTGGATTGCTCCCGGATTTACAAACAGATAGATTTTCTCCTTTGTTACAGCTGCATATGACAGTACAAGAGGATTGTAAGGTATATCATTACCCCGGATATTGCATAACCATGCAATATCGTCACACTGTGAAACCAGATAGATAAAATTGCCGTAGACTTCAAGGTTCTCTACAAATCTTTTATGTTTGGAAGAGACACTCTCTCCGGAAATCTCCTCACCCATTACCTCAATTTTTCCAAATCTGAGGAGTGGCCTCTCCTCCCATATTTTAATAAAAGGGTCATTACAAAGCTGAATATTCAGACTGTTGAGTGAGATTTTGAGCGTATTGTATTCAGATACTGAAAAAAGTGACGAATCTATACCTACACTCTGGTTTGGTTCAAGTTTAGACTGAAGCCATGCCTCAACTGTCTCTGTACCGGGCATCCTTAGCCTCTTAAGTTCTATGCCAGTATCCTGCAGCTCTCTCTCTGCCTGGATAAAATATCTCGAGTCTGTCCACAGCGCGGCTTCCCTGTGGGTAACTACAACTGTTCCGGCAGATCCGGTAAATCCGGATATCCAGGCCCTGCAGTTAAAATGATCTTGTATGTATTCGCCAAAATGCGGGTCGTTGGAAGGGACAATGAACGCAGAGAGTGCCATCTCTTTCATGTACTCTCTCAAAAGTTCCAGCTTAAAATTCTTCATAAAGAAATGTTATAATTTGATAGCTTTTGTCTATACAAATATAATAAAACAACCATTGCAAAGGAGTAATATTTTCACTAATTTTGTTTCAAATCACCACTAATAAATAATGTTATGGAAAAAAGTATCAAAGGTACAAGAACGGAGCAGAATCTCCTGAAAGCTTTCGCAGGAGAATCACAGGCCAGGAGCAGATACGTATATTTCTCAAGCGTGGCTAAGAAAGAGGGCTTTGAGCATATTGCAGCTGTATTTGCAGAGACAGCAGAACAGGAAAAAGAGCATGCAAAACGCTTCTTCAGCTTCCTTGAAGGTGGTATGGTTGAAATTACCGCCTCATATCCTGCAGGTATTATCGGAACAACCAAAGATAATCTCGCTGCAGCAGCAGACGGAGAAAACGAAGAGTGGACTGACCTTTACCCTACCTTTGCAGAAATTGCGATGGAGGAGGGCTTCCCTAAAGTTGCAACAGCTTTCAAGATGATTGCGAAAGTTGAAGCAGAACACGAGGCAAGATACCGCACACTTCTGGCAAGAGTAGAGGCCGAGAAGGTATTTGAGAGAGAGGAGGAGATTGAGTGGCAGTGCCGCAACTGCGGATATGTTCATAAAGGCAAAAAAGCTCTTGAGAACTGCCCTGCCTGCAACCACCCTAAATCATACTTCGAGCCTAAGAAAAATAATTACTAGGAGTTGAAAAATCAGCCTATATTTGCGGATTATTTGAAAAATGGATAAATCTGCAATTAATAGAGCTGTAAGCTCGGTAAAAGAGATTCTGCCAAAGACACTTAAAACCTGTCTTTGGCTTGTTCGTATTACGGTACTCGTAACTCTGGGAGTTCAATTCCTTGAATATTTTGAAATTCTTCCATGGATATCTAAACTGCTTAACCCATTGTTCAACTTGCTTGGACTGCCGGGAGAGGCTTCCCTGGCTTATGTTACCGGATATTTTGTTAATGTATACTCTGCCATTGCTGTAATGGCTACTCTCAACCTGGACATCCGGACTGTTACAATACTCTCCGTAATGGTTCTTGCTTCACACAACATGATTACAGAGACTGCCGTACAGAAAAAAACCGGTTCCTCTGCAGTCAGAATTATTTTTATCAGAACCTTTTCTGCAATTGCACTGGGTTTTATTCTGAACCTGATCATGCCGGGAGGAGGCAAACTGGCCGTTATTGATGCTCAGGCAGCTGACCTCACACTGATTGAAATGCTGCAGGTATGGTTCTTTAAGACAATTAAACTGATTGCCCTCATGACTGTTCTGATTTTCTCATTATCAATAATGCAGCGGCTGCTCGCTGAGTTTGGAGTAATCAGGTGGCTTTCAAAGTTCATGAGACCGGTAATGGCCTTTTTTGGTCTGCCTGCAAAAACCTCATTTCTCTGGATTGTTGCCAATACGCTGGGACTTGCATACGGAGCTGCAGTAATGATAGATGAAACAGAATCAGGTAAGATCACAAAATCTGATGTCGATCTGCTTAATCACCACATTTCAATCTCTCACAGCAACCTCGAAGATGTTCTTCTTCTTGCCTCGGTTGGAGCTATGATTCCGTGGATGATCTTCTCCAGATGGGCCTTCTCATTTTTGCTGGTCTGGGAGCTGAGACTCGAGATGGCAATACGAAAAAAATTTTCTACCTTTGCGGGTTGAAAATCATATCAAATAAAGTTTAAATGAACGCAGAAAAAATAAAATGTCTAATCATTGGCAGCGGCCCTGCAGGCTACACAGCTGCCATCTATGCTTCAAGGGCAAACATAAGCCCCGTTCTCTACGAAGGCATACAGCCGGGAGGTCAGCTTACAACCACTACCGAAATTGACAACTTTCCGGGATATCCTGAGGGAATTTCCGGTAATGAGATGATGGAAGATCTTAAAAAACAGGCTGTAAGATTTGGTACAGATGTAAGGTTCGGAATGATAACTTCGGCAGATTTGTCTGAAAGACCTTTCAAAGTTACTGTTGATGCAGAGAAGGAGATTCTTGCAGATACTATTATTATCTCCACAGGAGCAACCGCAAAATATCTTGGGATTGAGTCTGAAGAGAAGTTCCGCGGACAGGGAGTATCGGCATGTGCTACCTGCGATGGTTTCTTTTACAGGGGGAAAGATGTTGCTGTAGTTGGAGGCGGAGATACTGCCTGCGAGGAGGCTACATACCTTGCCGGTCTTTGCAATAAGGTATATCTGGTTGTAAGGCGCGATGTCCTGAGAGCTTCAAAAGCTATGCAGGAGAGGGTAAAAAACACTCCAAACATTGAAATTCTCTGGAACTACAACACAAAAGAGCTCACCGGAACTCCAATGGGAGGCGTGAATGGTGCGATTCTTGTTCATAAGAACGGTACCGAAAAGAAGATTGATATCCATGGCTTTTTCCTTGCTATAGGACACCATCCAAATTCTGAACTTTTCTCTCAGTGGGTGAAGACCAATGAAGAGGGCTACATCATTACAGAGGGTAAGAGCAGCAAGACCAATGTACCGGGTGTATTTGCCGCAGGTGACGTACAGGATCCAAATTACCGTCAGGCTATTACGGCCGCCGGTTCCGGATGTATGGCTGCAATGGATGCAGAACGTTTTCTTTCGGAAAACAAATAATATTTCAAAAATGAAAATTGCAAAGCTTTCAATTGTTATCCTGCTGGGAGTAATTTTTACCTCCTGTGC
>PHDP01000188.1 GCA_002842655.1 Bacteroidetes bacterium HGW-Bacteroidetes-14 | reverse complement strand
GTAACTCCTAATTTAAAATTTATATATTTGTCAAAGAACGACTTACGTGAATAAATTAAAAATTCAATAAAAAACTGTCTGAAAAACTAGACCATCTCATAAAGGCTCCTGATATTAAATATCCAAATTTTGAAATTGATTGCGGATCATATAAATATGGCAATTTGACACTGTTATTTGGCCGGTACATAATTGAGCCATACCTTAAAACAAGTGAATACAATTACGGATACCGTTTACTCGCATTAAATCAGAAGAATGAGTTGGTTTTTGAATCAGATGGATCTGGAGACGGCAGAACATTTTATCCGGATTTCTATAAACTGGATAACAATTCTCCAATCCTGATTTTAGTAGAAATCAGTGACGAAGGCGGTTCCTGGGGGAATCTTATTTTTTCAATAAAGAATGATACAATTAAAAAAATTGGCTTGATAAATTTAGCTGTCTTTCACTCAAATGGATTTGAAACAAGTTTGGACGACATATCAGAAGTAATGAAAATTGAACAAACAGGAGACTCACTTCGGTTTGAATTCAATGCAGACACCCTGGCTCATGATCCACTTGGCATAAATGAAATACATATTAAAGCCAAGGACTGGTATTATCTCTACGATAACAAAACTCTTAAACTCATAAAAAAATAACCCCCACCCATGACCAAAAACCCCCTCCCCCTCATCATCGCAGCCATCCTTTTATCCGGTTGCACCTCATTCTACCAGCTTGTAAAAATCAGCCCCTCAGCAAAGCTGATGGATATCTCCTACACAACCGACGCCCCAAATTCCCTCTACCAGTTTCATTATGCCGACACCCTTAACAACGCCTTCCTGAAAGAGCTCAGAACCGCCAACAACCTGGAGCAGCTTACAGCAGGCCAGAGCGAACTGGAAAAAATCAAGACAATTCTTGACTGGACCAGCAAACAGTGGTCACACAACGGCAGTAACACACCAACTAAGTCCGATGCCCTTACAATTCTCGCAGAAGCCAGACAGGGCAAGCAGTTCCGCTGCGTAGAGTACGGAATTGTTGCAACCGCCGCCCACAACAGTATTGGAATACCGGCAAGAACACTGGGTCTAAAAACCAGAGATGTAGAGAAAGTCAGGACCGGTGCCGGACACGTCGTTTCAGAGGTCTACTCAAATGAGCTTGGCAAATGGATTTACATAGACCCTCAGTTCAATATTATGCCCACCCTTAACGGAACCCCTCTCACAGGAGTAGAGTTCC
>PHDP01000187.1 GCA_002842655.1 Bacteroidetes bacterium HGW-Bacteroidetes-14 | reverse complement strand
TGTTCCCGACATGGTAGCCGATTACATGGCTGGAATCACCAAAATTACCGGTCGCGAATACAAACCCTTTATGTATTACGGAGCAGCCGATGCCGAGAATGTAATTATTGCCATTGGTTCAATTACCGAAACCATTCGCGAAGTGGTGGAACACCTGAATGCCAAAGGCGAAAAAGTAGGGGTATTGGCAGTTCATTTGTACCGTCCTTTCTCAGCAAAACACTTTATGCAGGTTATGCCCGAGAGTGTAAAACGTATTGCTGTACTCGACCGTACCAAAGAACCCGGAGCCAATGGCGAACCCTTATATCTTGATGTAAAAGATTTATTTTACGGAAAACCAAACCTCAGGATCTAACTTACACGACGAATTGTCAAATATTGAAAGTACCAGAATAATTATCAGCCATGTTAAAGACGGTATTGCATTGGCAAAAACAAATAAAATCCCTGACCGCATCATCGATTTTATCCGCACCCATCACGGAACCATGCTGGTGTATTATTTTTATTCAAAAGAAAAAGAATCCGCTGAAATAGTTGATGAAGATTTGTTCCGTTATCCCGGGCCGATTCCCTTTTCAAAAGAAACGGCCATTTTGATGATGTCTGACAGCGTTGAAGCTGCATCCAAAAGTTTGAAAGACCCTGATGCAGTTATCATCGATGCTTTTGTGGAAAAAATCATTGAAAAACAGATAGAAGAAAAACAATTTCTCAACTCAGATATTACCCTTAAAGAGATCGAAAAAATAAAGAAAGTATTGAAGCGCAAGCTGATAAACATATATCATTTGCGCATAGAATATCCGGAGTAAAAAAGAAATTGATTTTTTTTTAGTTTTAATAAAAAAATGTTGTGTTGTTAAAAATGAAAAGCTACATTTGCAACCTCATTTTTGGGTGTTGAAAGCAACAAACAGAAAGGAGAGTTGCCAGAGTGGTTAACGGAGCAGTTTGCTAAACTGTCGGCGGGTAACCGTCGCGTGGGTTCGAATCCCACACTCTCCGCTTGAAAATTTGAATATCGGGGTGTAGCGTAGTCCGGTCATCGCGCCTGGTTTGGGACCAGGAGGTCGCAGGTTCGAATCCTGCCACCCCGACTGAATAAAACCTTCCATAAAAATGGAAGGTTTTTTTATTTAAAAACATTGCGGCGTGTCGCAGGTTCCTCCGACACTTCGGAGCTGCCACCCCGACTGAATAAAGCCTTCCATAAAAATGGAAGGTTTTTTTATTTAAAAACATTGCG
>PHDP01000085.1:9184-10121 GCA_002842655.1 Bacteroidetes bacterium HGW-Bacteroidetes-14 | reverse complement strand
TGTGCCGTCCTGAAATAGGTTGACTCCAAAACTCAATTTTTATGAAAAGATTTACAGTCGAGGATGAGCAATCAATTTTTCAGAGAAAGCTCGAACAATTTCAACGCAGGATAGTCTCTGCAGTAGAGCACAAACGAATGACAATGCGAGATGTAATCCAGAAGTATAACATCAAAGATGAAGAGACAATTTTACAATGGATGAGAAAATATGGTATTTTTAATCCTGATTACACAATCATTCATACCATGAAAAATGCCGGTGATCCCAGTAATGTCAAGCGTTTGAAAGATCAACTCAAGGCTAAGGAAGATGAGAACGAACGGATGCGAAAGGAGATATTTCTTCTCAAGCAAAAGGGTATTATGTTCGATGCTATAGTTCAAGTAGTCAAAGAAGATTACAATATTGATCTGTTAAAAAAAGTTATGCCCGGGCAGTCGACACCTACATCTCCAAAGGGGGACAAGGAGGAATAGTTTTTGGGTGCAGATTACTCGGGAAAACAAAACAAGCCTATTATAAACACAAGAAAAGTCTGAAGACAAAGAAGGTTCAGGCCTTCGTAGCGATATCGCTGGTTAAAAGCCAGCGGGAGTCATTACCACGTATAGGAACAAAGAAGCTACACCACATGCTTTCTCAGCCATTAAAAGAAATCAAAATTGGCAGAGATAAGCTGAACGAGATTATTAAGGCCAACGGGATGTTGGTTCCTCCTCTAAGACAATACAAAATTACAACAAACTCAAGGCATCACTTTCCAAAATACAAGGATCTTGTTACCGGGACCAGAATTTTTCAGCCAGAACAGGTGTGGGTTGGAGATATCACATACATCAATGCAAAGGATAAATATTACTATCTGTCAATGATTACAGATGCTTATTCGAAGAAAATTATGGGTTATTGCATTGATGAGAATATGAATGTAGAG
>PHDP01000085.1:0-8968 GCA_002842655.1 Bacteroidetes bacterium HGW-Bacteroidetes-14 | reverse complement strand
AGTATCGAAACAAATTCCTAACCAAAAAAATCAAAGTCTGAATGAACTCGTTTACTTATATTTGTTAAAATCAGTCAACCTATTTCAGGACGGCACAGCGTGTAAATCAACCGAGAGACACTCAGAAACTAAGTCCGGCAAAGTGAACAGGAGAAAACGTGAAAGCATGAAAATCCTTTGCCAAAGGCTAACTCTAGCCGGGCGCCAGTCCCGGCACCTTCTATTTAAATAGGAATCAGCTGCTTAGCCTCCTTTCTCTCCTTTACCCCGTATGGCTGTAACTGATTGGAAATGAGCAACAGCCACTTTGTCCCCGCGGATCATCCGCGGGGACAAAGTGCTACTAACACACAATCAGTGACTTACACCCGCCCGGTCCCGGCTACCCGTCGCACACCCGCCCATCACCCGCCCATCAGCTGCCCTCACACCCGCCACCCGCTCCTTGCCGGAAATCCACAATGAGCTAGTCTGCGTTTTGTTGATAATCACCTTCATTTTTCTCAAATTTTCGTCTCTTAATGGGCTTGAGTCTGCAGGGAATAATTTATCTTTGTGTATTATTGGAGTCTGGCTGCCGGTCTGTGTTACCGGGCTGGTTTGCAGATGATAATAGATGGCGTTAATTTGCAAAACTGATTGCTTGTATTAGATTCGTGGTGTGGTTTGCGAATGTTTATTGGAATAAATAATTACGGATATGTATAAAGAGATTGTTTCTGGCAGGGAGCGGGTGGCGGTTGTTGGTTTGGGGTATGTGGGATTGCCGCTGGCGCTTGAGTTTGCGAAGTGGGTGGATGTGATTGGTGTGGATGTGAATGAGGAGCATGTGGCTAAGCTGTGGAAGGGGATCGACCCTAACGGCGAGCTGGGCCGCGACTCGTTTGAGGGGCGGAGAATCAGCTTTACTTCTAACCCGGCTGAGCTTAAGGGTGCGAAGTTTATTGTGATTGCTGTGCCGACTCCTGTCGATAAACATAACAAACCGGACCTGACGCCGTTGTTGTCGGCCACAAAAAGTGTGGCGAAGTATCTGAAGAAGGGCGACTATGTTCTCTATGAGTCTACGGTTTACCCGGGCTGTACCGAGGAGGAGTGTGTGCCGGTTCTTGAAAAGCTAAGCGGGCTGAGGTTTATAGAGGATTTCAAGGTGGGGTACTCGCCGGAGCGCATCAACCCGGGGGATTTGGAGCACTCGCTGCAGAATACTATTAAGATTGTGTCGGGATGTGATGCCGAATCTCTTGAGGAGATTGCTCAGGTTTACGAGCTGGTGGTGAAGGCAGGTGTGCACAGGGCACCAAACATGAAGGTGGCAGAGGCTGCCAAGATTATAGAGAATACTCAGCGCGATGTGAACATTGCACTTATGAATGAACTTTCCATTCTTTTTAACAGAATGGGTATCAATACTTTTGATGTACTTAAGGCGGCTGGTACAAAGTGGAACTTTTTGCCATTCAGCCCGGGCCTGGTTGGCGGACACTGTATAGGAGTTGATCCTTACTATCTGGTGCACAAAGCGGCTGAACTCAAGTACCACACTCAAATGGTGGCTTCTGGCAGGTTTGTGAACGACTCGATGGGAGGGTACATAGCAAAGCAGACGGTTAAGAGGTTGCTGGTGGCCGGGAACCGCTCCGCGGTGCAGGAGCGCAGGCCAAAAAACGGAGTTGAGAATGGCGAGAAATCTGGAGGCGCTTTTGCGCACGGGGATGAATCGGCATTGCAGACATTTAGAAACCTCAGAGTACTGGTGATGGGCTTCACTTACAAGGAAAATGTTTCGGATATCAGAAATACCAAGGTGGCTGATATTGTTTATGAGCTTAAGTCGTATGGTATTGATGTGGATGTGATTGATCCCAAGGCCGATGCCCATGAAGTGGCAGAGGAGTACGGGATTGAAATGGCATCGGCCGCATCAGGAGTTTATAACGCTGTGATACTGGCTGTTCCGCATACGGAATACAGGGCTTTGAAGGCTGATGATTTTGCCTCTCTTATGGTTGAAGGCGGATTGTTTGTGGATATCAGGGGAATCCGCAGAGAGATGGAGGGACATTTCCGCTACTGGTCTTTGTAGAGTGAAGTTGCAGGCTAACCAGGAGAATTTGTCGGTTAAATAGATTATCTTTGTTGAAATAAACGGATTGCAGATGTGTTGGTATGTTCTGTACACGGCAGCCAGAGCAGAGAAGCAGGTGGTTGCCAGACTGGAGAGAGAGGGGGTGGAGACTTATCTGCCTTTGCATAAATCAAAGAGAAAGTGGAGTGACAGAGTGAAAGTGGTTGAAATGCCGCTTTTTAGCTCATATGTTTTTGTCCACTGCCCTGAGCACAGGCTCTACAGCCTTAACCTGATCGCCGGTGTCTCCCGCACCGTCTACTATCTGGGCCGTCCGGCAAAGGTGAGGCAGGAGGAGATTGATTCAATCAGAGAGTTTCTGCGGATTGCCGAGAATTGCGAGCTTATTTCGCAGGGCGACAAGGTCGAAATCCTTTGCGGGTCGTTTGAAAAGAGGCAGGGCAAGGTGTTGTGGAATGACGGCAAAGTGGCTTCGCTCTTTCTTGAGGAGCTGGGTGCAAAAATTTGCGTTGAGCTTTCGAAAGTGGCAAAAGTGTCGGCTGTTAAGTCTGGTGATGAAGCTGAGCCTTCAAAGAAAGGTCAGAGGGGGCGATGAACCGGCATATATAATAATGGAATAAAAAATTACACGATAATGGATTACAATACTCAGAGAAAGAAACTGATAATGCCCGAATATGGAAGGCATATTCAGCAAATGATTGAATATGTGAGGGATATTGAGGATAAAGAGAAGCGCAATGAACAGATTAAGTCTGTGCTTACGGTTATGGGTATTCTTAATCCGTCACTCAGGGATATTAACGATTTCAAGCATAAGCTCTGGGATCACGTGCATATCATTTCAGATTTTGAGATTGATATTGATTCGCCATATCCGACTCCTACTAAGGAGACCTTCTCTGCAAGGCCGAATCCTATTCCTCTGGAGACCTCCCCGCTTAAGGCGGCTCACTACGGACGTAACATCCAGAATATGATTGATATGGTTGCAGCAAAGGAGGATGGAGAGGTAAAAGACAATATGATAAGGGTTCTGGCAAACTACATGCGTCAGCAGTACCTTATATGGAATAAGGATGCGGTTACTGAGGAGACAATATTTGCTGATATTCGCAAGTTATCTGGCGGAAGACTGATTGTTGGACCGGATATTCATCTTGGTGTCTTTAAAGAGACTGCACATAACTTTGGTGGTCAGGCACACAATGACGGGCAGAGGGAGAGTGCAGCTCAGAGGTCAGCAACCGGAAGGGATGCCGGCGCGCACAGAGATGCGGCTCAGTTCAGAAACAGACCAAAAAACAATAAGTTCCGTAACAATAACATTAAGAACAGAAAGCAGAATTAAATATGGCAATGTTCAGAGTAGAGGGCGGGCACCGTCTCAAAGGTGAGCTGGTTCCGCAAGGAGCAAAAAATGAGGCGCTTCAGATTTTGTCGGCAGTACTGCTGAGTCCGGAAAAGATTGTTATTCATAATGTTCCTGATATTCTGGATGTGAATAAGCTTGTTGAGATGCTTGTGGATCTTGGTGTGGAGGTTGAGGAGCTTGGGGGAGATTCTAAGTCGGGAGTGGCTGGTGCCGGAAGTGGTGCTGCAGAGCATCTGATTTCTAAAAGCTATTCGTTCCGCGCAGCTAATGTGAATCTGGACTTTGTGAGGAGCGAAGAGTTCCGCAAAAAGTCATCGGCATTGAGAGGATCCGTAATGCTTACTGGCCCCCTTCTTGCAAGATTCGGCTTTGCATATATGCCAAAACCTGGTGGTGACAAAATTGGACGCCGCAGGCTGGATACTCACCTGATTGGATTTGAAAAACTTGGGGCTGAACTTGCCTGGCAGCAGGGGAGCTCATATTTTGAAATAAAGGCTGCCGATGGTCTTCGAGGCTGCTATATGCTTCTTGATGAGGCATCTGTGACAGGTACTGCAAACATTGTGATGGCTGCAGTTCTGGCAAAAGGAGTCACTACAATTTATAATGCTGCATGTGAGCCTTATCTGCAGCAACTTTGCAAAATGCTCAACAGAATGGGAGCGAAGATTTCGGGCATCGGCTCAAACCTGCTTACAATTGAGGGAGTTGAGGCGCTGGGCGGAACAGAGCACACCATCCTGCCCGATATGATTGAGGTGGGCAGTTTCATTGGTCTCGCAGCCATGACCGGCAGCGAGATAACAATCAAGAATGTAGCATACGACGAGCTTGGAATCATTCCTGCTCAGTTCCGCCGCCTGGGGATTACAGTCGAGCGAAGAGGCGACGATATTTATATTCCTGTTCACGAACATTATGAGATAGAGAGTTTTATGGATGGTTCTATTATGACCATTGCAGATGCTCCTTGGCCGGGACTAACTCCCGACCTCCTTTCGGTATTTCTGGTGGTGGCAACACAGGCCAAAGGATCGGTGTTAATACACCAGAAGATGTTTGAGAGCAGACTCTTTTTCGTGGATAAACTCATTGACATGGGGGCACAGATTATTCTCTGCGACCCGCACAGGGCAACAATCATAGGACATAACCGTGAATTCTGCCTCAGGGGAACCCGCATGGTTTCGCCGGACATTCGTGCCGGAATTGCGATGCTCATTGCAGCTATGAGCGCAAAGGGAGTATCGGTGATTGAGAACATTGAGCAGATTGACAGGGGATATCAGGATATAGATTTGCGACTTAACGCAATTGGCGCTAAGATCGAGAGAATTTAAGGGTGGGCGGCCAGGTGGGGCGGGACGCCCCGACCCACCCGGCCGCCGCAACCCAAATCATTCACCAGTATCTCCGCTCCAAAACTTTGCCCAAAAAGTGTATCACACTGATACAGAACTCTACATAACATAAGTTTTAGACTCTTATTTTTCAAAAATAATATGGCAAAAAAGACAGTAACCAAAGCCAAAACAGACGAAACAGCTCAGGCCCCGCACGGGATGGAGGCTGCGCGTCTCATTGCCGGACTCTTCTTTGGAGGAATGGCAGTTTACACATTTATTGCACTGCTTTCCTACCTCTTCACATGGGCCGAAGACCAGTCACTACTTTCGAATCCGGATGTCTGGAATAACATTGTACCTGTAGAGAACGGCGGTGGCAAGATTGGATTTTTCTGGTCTAACCTTCTGGTCTCAAAACTCTTTGGTCTGGGCTCCTTTATGATTCCATTCTTCTTTGGTGCAATTGCCGTATATTCACTCAAAATCAAAAAGGTAAAGCTCCTGAGAATCTTCTTTCTCACCGCTTTTGGAGCAATTATCACCTCAATATTTTTCTCATATGTTTTCGGCTTTACCCGTTTTGTTGACTGGTTTGGTAACGGAGTAGGAGGTTCGTATGGTTATTATGTAAACGAATGGCTTATTGCAATGCTGGGTGCTCCGGGTGCCGGAATACTTATCTGTGTTGCCCTGCTGCTATGGTTCGTGCTGCTCAGCTACAGAGTTGTACTCTGGATAAACAGAATAATTGATGCTATTTTCCACCGCAAACCTAAGGAACCAAAAGTTGCTCCGCTTGACGCAACCGAAGAGGCATCAGCAGTTAATGCCGATGCTGACTCTGACGCAGGGGATATCCTGATTGTCGAGGATGAGGAGGGCGAAAATGGTGATTCTGAAAATGAAGATGAGAAAAAGGATGATGAGAGAGGTGGAACAATATTCGAAGTTGCCGCTGCAACTGCTGCGGCGGCCGTGACGCCGGCTGCTGAAGCAGCCGGTGCCCCGGCCGCCGGATCCGAAGTCCCCTTCGAAATCCTCGATGAATCTGCAGATGCCTCAGACGATGACAACGACAGTGAAGATTTCGAGAAGGATCTTCCTCCGGGAACCCTTGACACACTCTTTGACCCAAGGCTGGACCTTCCAAACTACAAATGTCCGGAACTTGAGCTTCTTGACGAATACCGCGATAAACGCTACGATGTTCCACGCGAGGAGCTCGAAATGAATAACCGCCGGATTGTGAAGACACTTGGCGACTACAAAATTGGAATCGAGAGAATCTTTGCACGCCCCGGACCAACAGTAACTCTTTACGAAATTGTACCTCAGGCAGGAGTCCGCATCTCCCAGATCAAACGCCTCGAAGATGACATCGCGATGTCGCTGGCAGCAAAGGGAGTCCGCATAATTGCCCCAATCCCTGGTACCAACACCGTGGGTATTGAGGTTGCGAATGCAAAACCCAGCATAGTTCCTATGCGTTCAATGCTCAACGAGGACAAGTTCCGCAATTCCGGCTTTGACCTTCCAATCGTTCTGGGTCGCACAATCTCAAATGATGCAATGACATTCGACCTTGCCAAAATGCCCCACCTTCTTGTAGCCGGTGCTACCGGTCAGGGTAAATCTGTGGGTCTGAATGCCATCATTACATCGCTGCTTTATACCAAACACCCGTCTGAACTTAAGTTTGTTCTTGTTGACCCTAAAAAGGTGGAGCTCTCGCTTTACGCAAAACTGGAGCATCACTTCCTTGCAAAACTTCCTGATTCAGAAGAGGCTATTATCACAGATACACAAAAGGTTGTATATACACTGCGCTCCCTCACAATTGAGATGGACAGCCGTTACGACCTGCTTAAAATGGCCCATGTTCGCAACATTAAGGAGTACAATGAGAAGTTTCTTTCAAGAAGGCTGAACCCTCTCAAGGGTCACCGCTTTATGCCGTTTATTGTTGTTGTTATTGACGAGTTTGCAGACCTGCTCATGACTGCAGGCCGTGAGGTAGAGGAACCAATCTCACGCCTTGCCCAGCTTGCCCGTGCAATTGGTATCCACCTGGTGATTGCTACCCAGCGTCCAACAACCAACATCATTACCGGTCTCATCAAGGCCAACTTCCCGGCCCGTATTGCATTCAAGGTAATTTCCAACATAGACTCACGAACCATTCTGGACCAGTCAGGAGCCAACCAGCTGATTGGCCGCGGAGATATGCTTATTTCGCAGGGTGCCGAACTCACCCGTGTTCAGTGTGCATTTGTCGATACCAAAGAGATAGACAGAGTTGTGGACTTCATCAGTGATCAGCGCGGATACCCAACCGCCCACTACCTTCCTGAGTATGTAGGGGAGGAGGGTGAACCGATGGCCGGCGAGGTAGACCTTGGCAAACGCGACAAACTTTTTGATGAGGCTGCGAAACTGGTGGTGCAGTACCAGCAGGGCTCAACCTCCCTTATTCAAAGGCGGATGAACCTTGGCTACAACCGCGCCGGCCGCATAATGGACCAGCTGGAAGCCGCCGGAATCGTCGGCCCGTCCGAAGGCAGCAAAGCCCGCCAGGTCCTCATCACAGATTTTATGTCCCTTGACCGCATCCTTGCTTCGCTGGACTAAAAATAAGAATCTTACAACATGTCAGCCTGATTTACAAAGTGTTGTTTATTAATGATGTACAATTTCTAAATCTGTTTTTTTTGAAATCCCTGCCTAGTTAACCACTTGTAATACAGGCAAGTGTAAATTAGGCTGACATGTGGTTCCGGGTATTAAATGAACAAAGGAAACGCTACTTATCTGCAACATTAGTGACCTGCCAGCCTGATTTACAACTAATTGAAAAACAATTATATATAAAATGTTTTTTCTTAAAATTGATTAAAATGAGTTTTGTAAATAACAGATATTCAACAAAATGTAAATCAGGCTGGCAGGTGCGGTTTTCAAGTTTGCAGGTGCTGTTTTCACGCTGGCAGGTGGCTTTTGCAGCCGTGCTCCTTTTCTTATCGGCCCAGCCTGTAAGCCTGAGTGCCCAAAACCCAAAGAGTGCAGAGATTATCCGTTATTTCATCAATACCATTAAATCGATGCCCGGCATTGATATGGAGTTTGAGCTCCGCACTGAGAACAGTACGGGGAGCGGAACTTCGTCAAAAAACGGGTCTGGATTAAGGTCTGGGTCATCGACTGCTGCTGTGTCTGGCACTTCTGCAGTTTACAAAGGCACTGTGAATGCTCAGGGTGATGCTTACAAACTCATAAATCCAGACCTGGAACTTTACTGTGATGGTCATTCAAAATGGCTGGTGAACCAGAGTGACAAAGAGGTGATTATTATGCCGCATGATCCAGGGGTCACAGACATTGTTGAGAATCCGCTGGGATTCATGACCTCCGTTGACAAGGGCTATGAATATCCGTTCCGTGTATTCTCAGGTTCAAGATCGGGCAGGCAGATATGGGTGGTTGAGCTCACCCCTCTCAACAAACGCGCTGCTTACAAAAGCATCTCGATTGGAATGGAGAAAAACACCTACATACCTGTGATGATTAAGTACGTCGCTAAAGACAACACCGGTTACACCATTGATATCAAAAAATTTACCAAGGTAAACAACCTTCGTCCCAAGGAATTTTTCCAGCTAACCCCGGCCCGCCTTAAGGGCTATGAGGTCAACGATATGAGGTAGCAGCCTGGAGGCAAGCCACATTTCCCATCTTTTTTGAATACCCGTATCGCTGTAACAATCACAAAATCAACAGATAGTAATATGACCTGACAGATCACCTGTCAGGTCATATTACTATTACATGATTATTAATGTTTTACGGCGTTACGGTGCTTGTGATTTCTGCGAAGAAAATGTTTATATAAATGGTGCCGGCCTTCGTCCGGCATGAGTTAGCCTTCGGCACAGGTTATTTAAACTTACACGTTTTATCGTATTTCCTGTCTTTTTTAGCAATTCTTTTTCTGAGATTCTAGTTTCTTTGTCTTTTGTTAGCTGGTCTGGGTTTCAGATCATTTTTGACGGTTATTTTTCTTGTGCCGTCCTGAAATAGGTTGACTGATTTTAACAAATATAAGTAAACGAGTTCATTCAGACTTTGATTTTTTTGGTTAGGAATTTGTTTCGATACTCT
>PHDP01000186.1 GCA_002842655.1 Bacteroidetes bacterium HGW-Bacteroidetes-14 | reverse complement strand
TGCCCCTCGACTTGCATGTGTTAAGCCTGCCGCTAGCGTTCATCCTGAGCCAGGATCAAACTCTTCATTGTAAAAATTTTCTAAATGTTTAGCTTGTCCTAACTAGATTAAACCAAAATTATTTTAGGTCTTGACGAAGTTTAATAAAAACCTCTACCTTGTTACTCTTTATAAATCTATGCTATCAAAGAACTTTCTTGTCTGCGTCTCATTTTCTGAAACGGGCTGCAAAGATATGTTTCTTTTTTTTTTCAACAAAATTATTCCGAAACTTTTTTTGACCTAAAACTTAAATCGCTGATATACAGTCAATAATTTTTCCCGCTTATTTGCCTGCCTCTTTTTAAAATAATAGCTACTTTTGCATTCATGAACGTTTATCTGCAATTATTTACCACTTTTTCAAAAATCGGGGCCTTCACCATTGGCGGAGGTTATGTAATGATTCCGCTCATTCAGCGGGAGGTGGTAGATAAAAAGGGGTGGCTGGAGAAGGAGGAGTTCCTCGATATGCTGGCAATATCGCAATCGGCCCCCGGCATACTGGCAATGAATATCTCAATTTTCATAGGGCAAAAGCTGAAAGGCGTAAAAGGGAGTGTTGTTGCGGCAACAGGTATTGCCCTCCCCTCTTTTCTGATTATTCTGGCTATAGCGATGTTCTTTTCCAGTTTCAGGGATAATGAAACCGTTAACCGCATATTTACCGGAATCCGCCCGGTAGTTGTTGCACTTATTGCCGTGCCGGTTATCTCTCTGGTAAAGGGGATGGGGCTCAACAGATACACCTCTGCAATTCCATTCATTTCTGTACTGCTGATAGTCCTTCTTGATATCTCCCCTGTCTGGATTATTATGGCAGGTGCTTTACTGGGCCTGTTTTACTTCTATTTTGCAAAAAGATGATTTACATAGAGCTCTTTACAACTTTTTTCCTCATTGGACTCTTCACTTTTGGCGGAGGGTATGCAATGATATCACTCATCCAGAATGAGGTGGTTGTAAATCACGGCTGGGTAGACGCAACAACATTCACAGACATTATCGCAATCTCCCAGATGACTCCCGGCCCCATAGGAATCAACAGTGCCACTTATATAGGTTACACCGTTACTGATAATATCTGGGGGTCAATCGTAGCGACCCTTGGAGTATGCCTCCCCTCATTTATAATAATCCTGCTCATAGCATTCCTCTATAATCAGTTTAAGAAAAACAGGTGGTTTAATGCTGCCCTTTCCGGAATCAGACCGGTCATACCCGGACTCATAGCATCGGCAGCAATAACACTGGTTACCCC
>PHDP01000002.1 GCA_002842655.1 Bacteroidetes bacterium HGW-Bacteroidetes-14 | reverse complement strand
ATTGTTCGAGCTTTCTCTGAAAAATTGATTGCTCATCCTCGACTGTAAATCTTTTCATAAAAATTGAGTTTTGGAGTCAACCTATTTCAGGACGGCACAGGCCACATCCGCAAGACTGCAACTAGCTGACTGTCTGCACATAGCACTTTATCCCCCGCGGATGATCCGCGGGGACAAAGTAGCTGTCTTTGATTGACAGCGTGTTACAGCGATACGGGTGGGGTGAAGAAAGGGCGGGGAAACAATGCGCAAACCAAGACCGGCATAGTAAAACATCGACACGAGTAGGACGAAAAACGGATAGTTTCACGGAGATTTGAGATAACAAAAAAAAGGCTAACAATCTACTTGTTAGCCTTTTAAATTGTTCAGTGTTTTTAAACTTAGTTCGCAGCCTGGGTTGGGTCTACGAAGACGCGGGTGGCGAGCTCTTTGTCGAGCAAGTAGATGGCCTGACCGTTGTCGCCTATGAGTTTGAGCTGGTCGATTATTGCAGTTACATTTTGCTCCTCCTCTACCTGCTCGTCAATGAACCACTGGAGCATATTGGTTGAGGCGTGGTCGCGCTCGTCTGCAGCTACATTGTAGCATTTGTGAATCATATCGGTAACCTTGCACTCGTGCTTGTAGGTCTCTTCGAATACCTCCATGATGTTTTTCCACTCCACAGGAACTGCATCAAGCTTTTCAAGTTTTGCCTCACCTCCGCGGGTGATTATGTAGTTGTGAATTTTAAGTGCGTGTGCTGTCTCTTCCTGGAACTGAACTCTCATCCAGTTGGCAAAACCTTTGAGGCCTTTGCTCTCAAACCATGCGGCCATTGAAAGGTACATATATGCCGACCAAAACTCGGCGTTAACCTGTTTGTTCAGAATCTCTTCTACTTTCTTGTTGAATTTCATATTTTAAAAGTATTAAAAGTTAATAATCAATTAAATTGAGCCTTTCGACTGTGGTAAAGTTAATCAATTTTTGTTACATTTGGGTTAACTAAAAACCAAAACTTTGAAAAAGATCTTAACCATTGACGGAGGTGGGATCCGCGGTGTGATTCCCGCTTCCATTCTTGCCAATCTTGAGACCAGACTTCAGATTGCAAAAAATGAACCAAACCTGAGGATTGCAGACTGTTTTGACCTGCTGGCAGGCACATCCACAGGCGGAATTCTCACGGCTCTGTTTCTCTCTCCCAAAAGGTACAGTGCATCAGAGATTCTGGAGTTCTACAGGGAGCTGGGGCCGGTTCTTTTTCACCGGACAATCTGGCATATGGCAGCGTCAGGTTTCGGCCTTTTCAGAAGCAGATACAAGGAGGATGCCCTGTATGAGTTTTCTAAGAAGCTGCTTGGAGATACTTACATCTCTGAGGTTGCCAAGGATTGCCTGATTACATCCTATGAGATGAGCAGCCGCAAGGCTCTTCTTTTCTCAAAACATGCCGTGGGGAAGTACGGAAGCATGGCAGATTACAAGCTTTGTGACATTGTGAGGGCAACTACTGCTGCTCCCACATACTTTGCACCGGCGAAGGTATATCCGCGCAGCTCGCATGAGGCGGAACAAAAGGGGGCATCGGCAGAGAGCCTGCCTTTCCGCAACCTTGTGGACGGCGGAATCTATGCAAATAACCCCTCAATGTGTGCCCTGGTTGAGTCGATTAAGCTCTGGCCGGATGAGGGAATAGGCGGATACACCATGCTGTCTGTAGGTACTGGTAAGGCCGAGAAACCTTATCTCTATGAAAAGACAAAAAGATTTGGATTTATTGGCTGGCTTAGTCCTATCATTGATATAATGCTCTCATCTGTTGCCGAGACTGTGCATTATCAGATGAATCAGGTCTTTACCTCTGTTGGAGCGCCGGAAAACTATATCCGCATAGAGCCCCTTCTGCTTGATGCAGATGTGGATATGGACAATGCCTCTCCAGGGAATATCAGGGCTCTGGCAAATGCAGCCCAGTATTTCATAGACCACAATGGTCATCTGTTGGATAAACTTGTGGATTCTTACTCCTAATTGACTACATTTGTAATCTGATTAAGCAATCGTGAGCATATGAAAGGAATTGTACTTGCCGGGGGCTCCGGTACCAGACTCTACCCTATTACTAAGGGGGTTTCAAAACAACTTCTGCCGGTTTATGATAAACCGATGGTCTATTATCCGGTTTCGGTTCTGATGCTCGCGGGAATAAGGGAGATCCTTATTATTTCAACACCTGACGATTTGCCGGGTTTCCGGAGGCTGCTTGGTGACGGTTCTGATTATGGCGTTAGCTTTCAGTATGCAGAGCAGCCATCTCCGGATGGACTGGCTCAGGCCTTTATCATTGGAAGGGAGTTTATTGGAAATGACACTGCCTGCCTGGTTCTGGGAGACAACATCTTTTACGGTTATTCATTTACCAAAATGCTTGAAAAGGCTGTGAGGGATGCAGAATCTGATGCGGACGCTACTGTATTTGGTTACTGGGTAAATGACCCCGAGAGGTATGGTGTCGCTGAATTCGATTCGGACGGCAGGGTGATTGGAATTGAGGAGAAACCTAAGGAGCCAAGGAGCAATTACGCTGTGGTTGGTTTGTATTTCTATCCAAACAGTGTTGTTGATGTTGCTGCGCGCATTAAACCATCTGCAAGGGGTGAACTGGAGATAACAACTGTTAACCAGGAGTTTCTTAAAGAGGGAAAACTCAAGGTTCAGACTCTGGGGCGCGGATTTGCATGGCTGGATACCGGAACGCACGATTCGCTCTCTGAGGCCTCAACATTCATTGAGGTTATTGAAAAGAGAACCGGACTTAAGGTTGCTTGTCTCGAGGAGATTGCTTTCAGAAAGGGATGGATTGATGCTGACAAACTAAAAGTGCTTGCCGCTCCAATGGTTAAGAATCAGTATGGTCAGTATCTTCTAAAAATGGCTAGCGAAAAATGAAAATTATTGAGACTGAAATACCCGGAGTAGTATTAATTGACCCTGTTGTAAGGGGCGATTCAAGAGGCTATTTCATGGAGACCTTCCTGAGGGGCAAGTTTGAAAATGAGGTAATTTGTACTGAATTCGTTCAGGAAAATGAATCACTATCCTCTAGAGGGGTACTGAGAGGATTACACTATCAGCTTCCGCCATATGCCCAGTCAAAGCTGGTAAGGGTGGTTTCGGGAAAGATTCTGGATGTGGCGGTGGACATCAGAAAAGGCTCTCCTACCTTTGGAAGGAGTGTTGTGGCAGAACTTTCGGGTGAAAACAAGAGACAGATCTTTATTCCAAGAGGATTTGCCCACGGCTTTTCAGTTCTGGAGGACAATACTATTGTCCAGTATAAGACTGATAATTACTACGCGCCTGAATATGAGGCAGCAATCTTATGGAATGATCCTGCTCTCGGAATTGACTGGGGTATTCCTGCTTCAGAGATTCTTCTGAGCGAAAAGGATACCAGGCACCCTCTTCTGAAAGATGCCGGGGTGTTTGTTTTTTCTCATAGTTTGTACTAACGGATAATTACTTAATAATGGCAAGAATACTGGTCACAGGTGGCAATGGTCAGCTTGGAAACGAGCTGAAGAGTCTCTGGGGAGAAAAACCTGAGATTTTCTATACAGATGTCAGTGAACTCAATATTACCGAGAAGGATGCAGTTGAGAGGTTTGTATATGATAATAAGATTGATGTGATAGTAAACTGTGCAGCTTATACAGCTGTGGACAAGGCAGAGGAGGATGAAGCAACGGCAACGCTGGTGAATGCAACTGCTCCGGGGATTCTGGCAGATGTTGCAAAGGCGGCCGGGGCGGGCCGGGGGAAAGGTGCGCTCCTTGTTCATGTATCGACTGACTATGTTTTTGACGGGAAGGGATGCAGACCCTACACAGAATCTGACACGCCCGCCCCGGCCGGCGCATACGGACGCACAAAACTCCTTGGCGAACAAGCCGTAACAAATTCCGGATGCAGCAGCATTATCATAAGAACTTCATGGCTCTATTCATCATATGGTGCAAATTTTGTCAAGACAATTGCCAGACTTTCAGCTGAAAGAGAGTCTCTGAATGTGGTCTTTGACCAGATTGGAACCCCTACTCACGCAGGTGATCTTGCGGTTGCAATAGACGCTGCAGTTACAAAGTGGCTGATAACTGATACAGAAGAGAGAAAAGAACTCGAAGGAATTTACCATTTCTCAAACGAGGGGGTGTGCTCGTGGTACGATTTCGCAAAGGAGATTGTTCATCTCAAAGGCACAAAATGCAAAGTTAATCCGGTAACATCAGACCTCTTTCCAACTAAGGCTGTAAGACCTCCATTCTCTGTTCTGGACAAATCAAAAATCAAGAGAAATTTTGGAATTGAGATCAGACACTGGCGCGAACCTCTATCGGAAATTGATTTTACAACTTTATGAAAAATATACTTATAACAGGCGGAGCAGGATTCATAGGATCACACCTTGTGAGGCTGATGGTCAATAAATATCCGCAGTACAACATAATTAACATGGATCTGCTAACCTACGCAGGTAACCTGGAAAACCTCCGGGATGTTGAGTCAAAGCCAAATTACAAATTTGTGAAGGCAGATATCTGCGACATAGATCAGATGCGCCAGGTTATTGCAGATAATCAGATTGACGGAATTATTCACCTTGCTGCCGAATCCCATGTGGACCGCTCGATTGTTGACCCATTCTCATTTGCACGCACAAATGTAATGGGAACGCTCTCACTTCTTCAGGCCGCACGTGAATATTGGACAAGTAATTCCAGAGATTCAAAGAGTGACGGAGCCACCGGCTCTTCAAATCCGTTCGAAGGAAAACTTTTCTATCACGTTTCAACAGATGAGGTCTACGGATCTCTTGAGAACGACGGAACCTTCTTCACAGAAGATACAAAATATGACCCCCATTCACCATACTCGGCATCCAAAGCCTCAAGCGACCACTTTGTGAGAGCATGGCACGACACATACGGAATGCCGGTTAAAATCTCGAACTGTTCGAACAACTACGGTCCTTATCAGTTCCCTGAAAAACTCATTCCGCTTTTCATTAACAACATCCGCCACAATAAGCCGCTTCCGGTATACGGCAAGGGCGAGAATGTGAGAGACTGGCTCTATGTCGAGGATCATGCACGGGCAATTGACCTGATATTTCATGAAGGCAGGATGGGTGAAACCTACAACATAGGCGGGTTTAACGAATGGAAAAACATTGACCTCATAAAGGTGCTCATAGCGACTGTAGACAGGCAGCTCGGCCGCCCTTCGGGTGCCTCGCTGCCCCTTATTACCTACGTCACCGACCGCGCAGGTCACGACCTTCGCTATGCGATTGACTCCGGCAAACTGAACCGGGAGCTCGGGTGGTCACCCTCGCTCCAGTTCGAAGAGGGCATCGAAAAGACCGTAAAATGGTACCTCGAAAACGCAGCCTGGCTCGACAGTGTCACTTCAGGAGAGTATCAGAGGTATTACGACTCAATGTACAACAGGTAAATTATTAATAATGTTAAAGATAGACGACAGACTACTGGATGTGGTGGGAAGTGAGGCAAAAGCCTCAACAAGGCTCAGGATGAACTACAATCTCCACAAAAGCCTTGATGCCCCCGTTCAGAGGTTGCTTAATGCTATGGAACCGGGCAGTGTACTTCCGGTACACCGTCACCGGCATACAGACGAGACCTACATTGTTCTGAGAGGAGCCATTAAGGTGATGTTCTACAACGAGAAGGGCGAAATGCTGGAGAGCAGCATTTTTGACCCCTGCGACGGAAACTACGGCGTGAACATACCTGCAGGCACCTGGCACAACCTTGAGGTTCTTGCAAAAGGGACAGTCATTTTTGAGGTAAAGGAGGGTCCGTATGCCCCCTCTGCCCCGGAGGACATCCTGAAAATCAACGGATAATAAAACAATCGTTATGAAAAGGTTTGCACTGCAGATTTTAGCTGTTGCCACCATTCTAATTACATCGGCAGCCAGTCTGGCCGGACAGGGAATTGTTTCAGTTCCGGCACAACCAGTAAGCTTTATGGAGTTTGCCGTTGCCTGCGACGGAAAAAGTTCTGAGCAGGTGAGAGACTTCTTCCTCAAAAAGGGATGGAATCACTCAGGTTCACAGTGGGAGACAATCGAGCACTTTGGCTGGGAGCGTTTTGAATCCAGAAATGCAAGCGGAGAGACAGACTCGGCCACAGTTTACATTTTTGACAAAAAATCTGTAAAAGGTTTCTACAAAACTACAGAGCGCTCAATTTTCAAGGCGTGGGAGAGAGCCGTTACAAATTACAATTTTCAGACAGAATCACTTCTTATCGAGAAGGATATGGTTATATCAAAATTTCACAACGACGACTATATTGTCTCATTTTACGAGCGGGAAAAGAGTTTCCGCAGTACAGGCCGGGACAGATTTATAATTGTTGTTGAGAAAAGAGGACAATTAAAGGATTTTTAATGAAGAACTTTGCAATTATAGGGGTAGCCGGATACATCGCCCCAAGACACCTGAGAGCAGTTAAAGATACCGGAAACACCCTGAGTGCAGCTTATGACATTTTTGACAGCGTGGGAATAATGGACTCATTTTTCCCCGATGCCTCATTTTTTACTGAATTTGAACTCTTTGACAGGCATCTCTCAAAAATGAAACGCGAGGGCAGCGGAGTCGACTACGTCTCTATATGCACCCCCAATTATCTGCATGATGCACATATCCGATATGGTTTAAGGCTGAATGCCGATGTTATCTGCGAAAAGCCGCTTGTGCTCAATCCATGGAACATTGATGCTCTTGCCGAAGCCGAAAAGGAGAGCGGAAGGCGTGTAAATACCATTCTGCAGCTTCGTCTGCATGATGCAATTATCTCACTAAAAAACAGAGTTGCTGCTGCACCAAAGGATAAAGTATTTGATGTGGATCTCACCTATATCACCTCCCGCGGAAACTGGTACTATACCAGCTGGAAAGGGGACGAACGCAAAAGCGGAGGAGTTGCCACCAATATTGGAGTTCATTTCTACGACATGCTTTCATGGGTCTTTGGAGATGTGAAGCAGAACATTGTCCATGTCTCCTCGTTCGACAGAGTTGCAGGGATTCTGGAGCTTGAAAAGGCACGGGTAAGGTATTTTCTCTCAATTAATGCCGATACCCTTCCTGCCGATACTAAAGCTGCCGGAAAGAGAACATTTCGTTCACTCTCGATGGAGGGAACTGAAGTTGAATTTTCTGACGGATTCACAGAGCTGCACACAGATTCTTACAGAAAAATTATTGCCGGTGAGGGATTTGGACTTGCTGACGCAAGGAATGCCGTGCAGATAGTACATGATATCCGCCATGCAACTCCGCTGGGACTTAAAGGGGATTACCATCCGCTGGCACGGCTGGAACCTGCCTCCCACCCTTTTGGATGGAGATAATACAAGCCTGAAAAACAATATGATTTTTATCTGACGGGGATACGGACAATGAATTTTGTTCCGAATCCCTGTTTCGATTTAACCTGAATGGTTCCGTTGTGCTTCTGAACAATTGTGCTGCAAATAGTAAGTCCAAGTCCTGTACCGTCAGACAAATCATTCAGCTTTACAAAGCGCTGAAAAATTGTAGGAATCTTCTCCTCAGGAATTCCTAAACCCGTATCCTCTACTGTCAGTACCACAAATCTCTCTCCGTCAAACTCCTCAGAATCGCATATAACTTTTATAAAGCCGTGCTTTGTAAATTTAATCGCATTGCTCACTAGATTTGTCAGTACCTGAAAAATCCTCTTTTTGTCTGCATAAATCATGAGTTCGTCAAACCTGCACTCCACACTGAAATCAACCCCTTTCTGAGCTTTGTTTGCAAATACCTGCGCAAGATCATTCAAAATTTCACAGACATCTACCGGCTCAAAAACAAATTCGTAAGTTCCCGCCTCAATTTTTGAGAGGTCCAGAATATCATCAATAAGCCTGAGCAGCATATCGCTGCTGGATGCTATTATTCTCTGATACTGCTCTCTCTCTGACTCCTCTGTCGTTTCCGAAAGGAGTTCTGTAAATCCCAGAATGGAGTTAAGAGGAGTCCTTATCTCATGGCTCATATTTGCCAGAAATGCAGATTTTAGTTTGTCTGACTCCTGAGCCTTTTTAAGCGCCTTGTACAGATTATCCTCAGAATCAAGAAGCCGCTTCCTCGCCGCCTTAATAACTATGTAGCTTCTCATGAGAAGCAGCGCGGCAATTGCCATAATGAGCAAAATTGAGCCCGTAACAATAATCTGAGTTTTGTACTTTTTAAGCACATCTGTTGGACGGTTGAAAATTCTGGCATTTTCAGGAATTTTCCTCGTATCAAGATTGTATTTCCTGACAGATTCCCAGTTGAGATAACACTGTTCGTCTGTGTATGTTTCAGGTGGAATTGAAGAGGGGAGCAAACCGGCAGAAAGCTTTTCAATATATTTTACAGCAGATTGTCCCCAAAAATTTTCAGGCATGAAATACCCCCCTGTAAAGTAACCGCTCTCCACAGCCTTTGTTACCACCCCAAACATAGGACTGGGTGATATGTTTGCAAGCTTGGAATATACATAGTTCATCGAATAATTGAACCCATGACCCGGCGTAAACCATGAAGAGAGCAGCAGTGCTGTTGAGCCGTCAAATCCGGGAACAATCTTAAACAAAGAGTCTGTTGATACTTTTGATGCATTAATGAACCTGGTTTTTAATCCAGCCCACTCATTCCTTAAAATATCTTCTGCCAGCAGTCTTGTGTAAAGACCCTGAAGGCGGTTATCTGTAATTACCGCAACCTCTTTAAGATCAGGAACCAAATCATCCATTAGGCTTATAATCCCCCTTACGTTAAGGTCTCTTAGAATACCCGTGGCATTATTCAGGGAAAGAAAATCCTTTGTACTTCCAAGTTGAGAGAAAGTCAGGGAATCGGGTGCAGAGATCTGCTCTTCTGAAGGGGATACTGATTTTACAGCCACCAGAAGTACCGGTACATCTTCATAGTATTTTTTCCTTGCCTCCCTGTATGCAAACCATGCTTCATCTGAAATTAATACAATTAAATCAGGTATATGTTTTCTGTAGGAGTTCATTATGACATTCATCCGGAACTTCCAGTTCTGTGGCTCCTGCTGAAACTCAGAAGAGAGATACTCCAGACTTATTTCATAATTGTGCTTCTGAGACAGCGACAGTTCCCCTCCAATGTAATCAATGATATCGTCAGACCAGGAGTACCCGCTGCTGTAGGAGCTGATAATAAGTATGTGGTATGGCCTTGCCTCATATGCAACTTTTTCAATTTGTCTGACAGGCTGAGCCGGGAATAGAGCCTCCGGCAGAAGGCACAATAGCAGAAATATGAGAATTTTGTGTTTCACGTAAAAAACGGATATGTCAGCTTAAATTACATCAGGCTGACATGTGCAATTTGATGCTATAAATGTAGTAAAAATTCTGCTTATTTAAGCTTCGCCAGTCTCAAACTGTTCAGCACTACAGATACTGAGCTGAATGCCATTGCTGCTGCGGCAATCATAGGATTGAGCAGAGTGCCGTTAATCGGGTACAAAACCCCTGCTGCTATTGGAATCCCAATAAGGTTATATACAAATGCCCAGAAGAGGTTCTGCCTTATAAGGCGTACTGTTCTTCTTGAGAGTTCAATAGCTTTTGGAAGCATCTTAAGGTCTGATGTCATTATGGTCATCATGGCCACATCCATTGCAATGTCTGTTCCCTTGCCCATTGCCACGCTCACATCTGCCCTGCTGAGTGCCTGGGAGTCGTTGATTCCGTCGCCAACCATTGCAATCCTCAGCCCCTGCTTTTGCAGTTCAAGTATATACTCCTCCTTGTCAGAAGGGAGGGCAGATGCCCTGAATTTTTCTATACCCGCCTCTTTAGCAATAGCTGCAGCAGTAACTGGATTATCTCCGGTGAGCATATGAACCTCTACACCCATAGATTTCATCTCCCTCACAGCATCCGCAGATGTAGATTTAACCTTGTCTGCAACCGCAATTACAGCATTCAGCCTTTTACCCGTTCCGTAAAATACCACGCTCTTTCCGGCACTCTGCCATTCTGTAAGAAGGTATTCGGCCTCATCTGATACATGTTTCTCCTTTGACGAACCTCCCAGCTTCTTTCTGAGCATCTCTATGTTTCCGGCCCAGTAAGTCTCCCCTTCGTAAACACACTCAACACCAGATCCTGTATGGCTTTTAAAACCGGTAACCGTTACACGGGTCTCTGCTGCTCCAATCTCCCCCTCTGCCCACTCTGCAACTGCCTCTGCCAGGGGATGCTCAGAACTCCTCTCCATCTCTGCAAGAACTGCAAGTCTGCGAAGTCTGTCAGGTGACATTCTGATTATCTTCTCGTCACTTTCATGTTCATGATCTGTAAGTGAGGCATCCTCTTCAAGACATTTATAGTTTGAGACAACCGGACGGCCCTCTGTAATTGTGCCGGTTTTATCAAGCACTATTGCGTCAATGCCTTTCATCTGCTCCAGGGCAGTGGCATCTTTAATG
Organism: Bacteroidetes bacterium HGW-Bacteroidetes-14; assembly: GCA_002842655.1. Classification (GTDB taxonomy): domain Bacteria; phylum Bacteroidota; class Bacteroidia; order Bacteroidales; family UBA932; genus Bact-08. Next base: position 48,526 of record PHDP01000002.1, on the reverse strand, counting down.
AGGATGTGCTCCTCTGCACCTTTGCCGATTCCAACCATAAGGGCTGTTGGAGTTGCAAGTCCCAGAGCGCACGGGCATGCAATTACAAGCACAGATACAGCAGATATCAGAGCCCTGAAAAACTGGTCATTGCCACCAATTGCAATCCAGGCAATAAAGGTGAGTACAGCCAGCCCAAGTACCACCGGAACAAATATTCCCGCAATCTTGTCTACTATTCTCTGAACCGGTGCCTTGCTTCCCTGTGCCTCCTTAACCATTGTGATTATCTGTGCAAGCAGTGTTTCGCTGCCCACCTTCTGGGCCTCAAAGTTGAAAGTTCCCTTCTGGTTGATTGTTCCTGCAAGTACCTTGTCGCCCCTTTGTTTTAGCACAGCCAAAGGCTCTCCGGTTATCATGCTCTCATCTACATAGGAATCCCCCTCGGTAACTGCACCGTCTACAGGAATTTTCTCTCCTGGTTTGATTGCCAGAATCTCACCGGTTTTGATCTGAGAAACCGGAACCTCAATTCTCTCTCCGTTTCTTATAACAGTAGCCGTTTTTGGAGCAAGACCCATTAGCTTTTTAATTGCAGATGTGGTATTGCCCTTGGCCTTTTCCTCCATAAGTTTGCCCAGCAGAACAAATGAGATAATCATAACTGCCGCCTCAAAGTAGACCATCGGCTCCATACCTTTGGAGTGCCAGAAATGGGGGTAGAGTGTATTGAAGGCACTAAAGAGAAAAGCTATTGATGTACTCAGCGAAACAAGGGTGTCCATATTTGCCTTGAACATTTTGGCCTGCTTGAATCCGGTAACAAAGAAATCCCTTCCGAAAACCAACAGAACCGGCAGTGAAAGCAGCATCAGAATTACATTTGTTATGCTGATTCCCTCCATGCCTGCTTCGCCGTGCCCCATAAAAAGCATCGATATTATCATAACCGGGGCAGAGAAGAGCCAGGCCAGAACTGTATTCCGCTTAAGTTTTCTGTAGTGACTCATCTGAGCCTCCTCCTTAAGTCTCTGGGCCTCTTCCGGATCTTCTATAATCAAATCATAACCCATGGCCCTTATCAGATCTCTCAACTTTGCAGAACTGGTTACCTTCTCATCAATCTCAATGGCTGCACTGGAATCTGCAAAGTTAACCGCTGCTGAGATAACACCTGGCTGTGCCTGAAGAGTTTTTTCGACTCCTGCCGCACATCCGGCACAACTCATATTGGTTACCGGGTATATTCTTTTCATATCTATTTTTTTATAACAAAGTTTTCAATTGTATCTCCTGCTTTTCTGCACCAGACTGCGTAGCCCTTATTGTTAAGTATCTCTATGATGGGTGCAGGAACAAAAGGTGTGACAAAGAGGAAAATTTCCCTGCCGTTTATCTTCTTTGCAGCCTCAATAATCTCAGCCATGGGAACATTTCCCTTTTCAAGGACTTTGGTGGCGTTGTATTTGATTTCTACAGCCTCTTCGCTGAACCAGTCAGGAACAGGCATGCTGAGCAAATGCTGAGATTCTGCAGAGTTGACTGAGTCGGCGGCCGTCGTTTCAAGTCCGGCTGCCTTGCGCAGCATGGTGAGCATGTGGGCAGGGTCGAGTCCCGCTATTGATGCCGCCTGCTGAACTGAAGTTACACGTGCAATAGTCTTCCTGAGAACAGGATTCTGCAATTTTGCAAAAGCGGGTGAGAGCTCGAGCAAAGTTTGCTCAAGCTCCGGGTAATCGCTCATTAGCTGTGCTATCTTGGTTTGCAGTGTAATATCACTCATAGCTATTTTGTATATGAGAGCAGTCTCTGGTCTCCCTCAAGCTTTCTGAATTCAGAAATATCCTGAGTAACCTCAATTACACCAAGGTATTCACCATCCTTGCTCCTGAGTGCTGTATATTCAATGTATATAAACCTTCCCATGAAGTTGCTCATCCAGAATTTTGCCTGATTCTCCTTTCCAGATTTGAAATCTTCAAGAATCTGCTCAACAATGTGAACACTTCCCGGAGGGTGGCACAGTCTTACATCACGGCCAATGATTGAACGGTTTCTCTCAAAGACCCTGTTTGGACTGTGTGAGAAAAACTTCACCTTGTCATTGGCATCAACATAGGTTATGTCAATTGGCAGAGTTACAAACAGTGCTTCAAGTTCCCCGAGGTCAAAGCTTCCTGACGACAATCTTACCGGGGCTCCGGCTTTGTACTCCAGCCCCCCTGCTTTAGTTTCGTCAGGTGCACTCTTCTGTGCTGCACTGAGATCTGGTTTCCACTCTACGCGCGGGTCAAAGAGGCAATATCCGTAAATGCCGGTTTCATTGTAAATCTGAAACCACTGCTCCTCTGTAAGGGTCTCCATGCACATTGGAAGGAGAATCTCCTCCTCCTTCATTATCATGCTCTCAATCTGGTCCACTGCTGGTCTGAACAGAAGCTCCTCAAGTGAAGCCAGATCAGAACCTGAGATCTCTCCGCCCGGTACCAGCGACTCGTGAACACCCTTAAGCAAGTCCCTTATTTCGTCGTGTTTTCCCCACATTACCTTTGGAGGCCCTGTAATACCGGCCTTCTCCAGAAACGGGAAGAGCAAATACTCCTTTCTTTTGTAGTGTTTATCCACATCAGAAATAGCGTTGAACTGCCTCTTGAGGTCAATTACCAGTCCGTTAATGAAATCTTTATCGTCAGGCATAGATTTCAGAATCTGAAGCCTTACAAAGAGGGTCTTAATGTTTGCTATTACCTTCTCAATCTCACGGTTCTCTTTCTTGAAAGTGTCTACCGGGTGTCCCTGCGGAACATCAATTTGAGTTCCTGTAATTGAACCTTCAAGTACTGCGCTGTGAATGTCACAGAATTTCAGAATCTCCTGCTCCGGCAGCCCCTCTGCAATGAGCTCCTGCTCTACCTCCACAACCTCGTTGTAGGGAATCTGCTTTAACAGTGATTTGACTCTCTCTTCAATGGCCGCAGGTGCCTCTCCTTTGTGAAGTTCCAGCAGCATATGCTTTAGCAGCGCTTTTCTCTGACCTGAATTGTTAATGTATTCGCTCATGGTGATATATATAGATTTATGTTGATATTGCGATTTTCCTTTCCGGATGATGCAATATCAACATTTTTCTTTAGTTTTTGTTCAGGTTTTGCTCTCTGAATCAGATTTCGCAGACAGGTCCGTTATGAGCATCATCCGGTACTTCAACAACAAGGTCTTCATATCCGGGGAATTTTTTGATGAATTTGTCTGCAAACCAGCAGGTGGGCTTAACCTTCAAACCCTTAACCCTTGCGTAATCGAGCGCACTTTTAACCAGCATTCCGCCTATCCCGCGACCCTCAAGTTTTTTTGGAACTATAGTATGGGTAATATCCATCATACTATCGAAAAGATCGTATTCTACGTATGCGGTTACATCTTCAAAAATATATTCAAAGCGGCTCCTGTTCTCATTATGAACTATGTTCTCTCCCATTATTTTCACTCTTTAATGATTGCCAGTGGAATTACTTCCGCGTGGCAAATATATGGATAAAATATTTGCCCTCAAATATTTTGACCACTATACTAAATTAGTCTCATGTTCCTTCTTGCCATCTCGGCCTTAATTAAACCAAGCTCCCTGCCGGTCTGTCCTGCCATTGATGTGTTCTCTTCTGCACGTCTTAGAAGGTATGGCAAAACCTCCTTTACCGGAGCATACGGAATGTATTTGCAGACATTATATCCCTCCCTCGCCAGTGCATAAGTGATATTATCACTCATTCCGTAGAGCTGGGAGAACCAAATCCTTTTGTCATTCTTCTGCAGACCCTTTTCTGTGATTAGATTTGCAAGAAGGTAGTTACTTTCGTAATTATGTGTTCCGCTAAAGAGCTCCATATCATCAATATTTGCCACAACATAGCGGAGCCCGTCGTCATAGCTTCTGTCTGTATCCTCCTTTGTAGCACAGATTGGTGAGAGGTAGCCCATTCTGCGTGCCCTTTCACGCTCCTCTTCCATATAGGCACCGCGTACAAATTTTATCCCCAGCCGGTAGCCCTTCTCCTTAGCCTCACTATGGAGATACTTCAGATACGCTATTCTGTCATGTCTGTACATCTGAAGAGTATGAAATACTGTAATTCGCTCCTTGTTAAATGATTCCATTGCCTCCTCCGTAAGTTTGTCAATGAGATCCTGATACTCATAATGCTCTGCATCAACAAGAATTCTTACATTGTTTTCATACGCCCTGCGGCAGAGAGCAAAGAATCTGGTTCTGAAATTGTCCATCTCCATCTTCTCTATGTCGCTGAGGTTCTCCTTTGATGATACCGCTCTTTCTAGAATATGCCCTACCACAAGCCCTGTAGGTTTAAAAACTGTAAAGGCAATTTCCGGCTTTCCCTTTGCGTTTTCAATAGAGCGCATAACCTCTGCATAGGTTCTTTCTACATCAGAAAGCTCTTTGCCGCCTTCTGCAGAGTAGTCGAGAACCGAGCTTACATTGTTTCTGTAGAGGGCAGATGTTGTGAGTGATGCCTCCTGAAGAGTCTCTCCGCCTACAAACTGACGGTAGAGAGTTGGTTTAACAGCCCATGAGAGAGGCAAACCTGCCCCCATGGCAAAGTTTGTGACCCCTTTTGCACCCTTTACAAGTGCAGGGCTGGCAATGGTCGAAAATAATATATATGCGTTGCGCAAGTCGTTGTTGCTCTTCGAGGCGAAGGCAACTTCTGTGTTGTTAAAATCTAGCATGGTATTTGTAAATGTTTCAAAAGTCTCCAAAAATAGTAAAAAAAGATTGCTTGTGATTATCTTTGCAGGCTTTATTTGATGAACATATATGAACAAAACCGCTCAATATAAGCTGACAATCATTGTTCCCGTATATAACGAAGAGGACAACATTGCCGCGCTTGAAGATAAACTTTCGAAGTTTATTGCATCCTCACCGGACTTCCCGGCATGCGTACTCTTTATTAACGACGGCTCAAAGGATAGCAGCCTTGAGAAAATTGAGGCTGTTTGCAGCAGACAGAGCGCATTCTATTATGCTTCATTTGAGAAAAACTGCGGACTCAGCGCTGCAATGAAGGCAGGTATCGATTTAGCAGACTCACCTTTTGTAGGTTACATTGATGCAGATTTGCAGACAACACCGGAGGATTTCCACCTTCTTATCCCGCATGTCAATGATTATGCAATGGTTATGGGTATCCGCACAAACAGGAAGGATTCTTTCGTTAAGGGTATCTCTTCAAAAATTGCAAACGGCTTCAGAAGGTTTATGACCAAGGACGGAATCGAGGACACCGGGTGCCCTCTTAAGATAATCCGCACAGATTACGCAAAGCGGATTCCTTTCTTTACAGGAATGCACAGATTCCTTCCTGCCCTGCTCATGCTTCAGAACGGCACTGTTAAGCAGGTTTCCGTAAGACACTTCCCAAGGGTGGCAGGGGTTTCAAAGTTCAACCTCTGGAACAGGTTGCTTGGACCGCTGATGGATACTTTTGCATACCGATGGATGAGGTCCAGATATATCAATTATAACGTTACTGAAAATAACATTAAGTAATGCTTGTATACGCAATAGGATTTCTGGCTCAGCTCTTTTTCGGGGCAAGGACAGTTCTTCAGTGGATTCTGTCCGAGAGGGCTAAAAAATCTCTTTCACCTTCAATCTTCTGGATCCTGAGCATTATTGCCTCATGGCTCTTCTTTATTTACGGATGGATGAGAGAGGACTTTGCAATCATACTGGGACAGGTAATCGCATACTATATTTACATCTGGAATCTTAACGCCAAAAGCGTATGGAAAAAGGTTCCGTTTCTGATAAGAGCCATACTTATTATCACACCTCCCATCGCAATAATATTTGCATCCGGAGATGCTGCCGAATTTGCAGCCACATTCCTCAGAAATGAAAACATTCCACTCTGGATGCTGGTTATGGGTTCTGCAGGTCAGGTAATTTTTACCCTCAGGTTTGTCTATCAGCTTTTTTACTCCGTTAAAAAAGGGGAGTCAGTGTTGCCGCTGGGATTCTGGATTATAAGCCTTTCCGGCTCATCAATAATTATCATTTACGCCCTGCTCAGGCTCGACCCTGTCCTTATTCTGGGACAATCATTCGGATTCATAGCCTATATCAGGAATATCGCATTGCATAAAAAACACAATGAACAGATTTCTCAATCTAATAGTTAAGTACAGGTATCTTCTCTATTTCCTTGCTGTGGTTCCAATGTTTCTCACACGCGACTTCACAAGGAACAACGAGCTAAGATACATGAGCATTGCCGAGGAGGCAATCCGCAACGGTTCACTCTTTACATTCACGAACCACGGTATTCACTATGCAGACAAGCCACCGCTCTATCTGTGGATAGTGATGGCAGGAAAGATGATATTCGGCACACACAGCATGTTTTTCCTCGCACTCTTTTCATATATCCCGGCACTTGTGATTCTGTGGATTATGGGCAGATGGACCCGTAATGTGGTTTCCCGTCAGGGAAGAATCGCCGGAGAGCTTATGCTTCTTACATCTGTATTCTTTATTGGTTCTGCTGTTGTTCTCAGAATGGACATGCTCATGAATATGTTCATAGTTCTCTCGCTTTACACATTTTTCAGAATGTACTCAGGAGAGGAGAAGAGGCGTGACAAATGGATGTTCCCCGTCTATGTCTTCATGGCAATTTTCTCGAAGGGGCCTGTCGGAATACTGGTGCCTCTGGTTACAACTATAACATTCCTTATTGTAAAACGGGACTTCAGGGCCATAGCAAAATACTGGGGTGTGCGAACACTGTCAGTTATCATTGCGCTGTGTGCAGTCTGGTTTACAAGCGCATACCTTGAGGGTGGTGATGAATATATCAACAACCTGCTCTTTAACCAGACAATTAACAGAGCAGTTGACTCATTCCACCATAAAGAGCCTTTCTACTATTACATGATCGCAATCTGGTACTCTCTTGCACCATGGGCATTCCTCATTGTGGGTGTTCTGGCAGCAGGACTGGTAAAGAGGATTGCCTCAACAGATCTGGAAAAGTTTTTCCTTACATCGCTTCTGAGCACTTTCATCATGCTCTCATTCGTAAGTTCGAAAATTCAGATTTACATGCTTCCGGCATTTGCATTCTTTGTCTTTATGACAGTTCTGTGGCTTCCTAAATTCAGCGGAAAACTATTTGCAAGATTGCTGATTGGAATTCCGGCAGCCCTTTTTGCTGTTGCACTCCCGGGAGCCCTTATTGCAACCCTATTTATTGAAGAGCCACTGCTTAAAAACGGATGGGTCATTGCAACGGCTGCTGTTGTTTCAGTAACCGGAGCTCTCGCCCTGGGCCAGTTGCTTTCAGGCAGAAAGAAATCAGATGCCGCAGCCGCAGAGAAATCTCTGAACAGTACAATTATAACCATGGGAGCTGGATTACTGGCTGCCATCTTTACCATATCTTTCTTTATTCCGGAATACAATCCAAACATTGGAATGGGTGCCGTTTCGCGCGAAGCCAGGGCTGCCGCAGAGGAGCACGGAGCCATGCGCTATATGTACTACAATATACCAAGGGCAGAGAATATTGATGTTTATATTGGTGCTTTGCCGCAGGATGTTTCAAAAGAGGAGCTGAGAGAGAGAATTGAGGCTGCTGCAACACCGGATCACGAGGCTGCAGAGGAGAGAATCATTCTTATACTTATGCAGAGCGAGCTGGAGAAGGATGCAGATATAAAAGATCTGCTTGCAGATAAAGAAAAACACCCCGTAGGTTATTTCTATTATGTAGTTTTGTAGTCAGAAAAAATTCTTTAAATGAAGATACTTGTCACAGGCTCGGCCGGATTCATAGGATTTCATACTGCCATTGCACTTGCTAAGGCGGGGCATGAGGTGGTTGGTCTTGACAATATCAATGACTACTACGATGTAAGGCTTAAATTTGCAAGGGGCGAAGAGAGCGGATTCTCCCGCAGCGAAATGGAGAGCGGCAGGCCGGTGAGCAGCACAAAGTATCCCGGTTACAAGTTTATTAAGGCCGATATCTCTGACATGAATGCTGTCGCCTCCCTCTTTGAGGAGCACCGGTTTGATGTTGTATGCAATCTCGCTGCCCAGGCGGGGGTGCGCTATTCAATAGAGAATCCGCATGCATACATTAAATCGAATATTGACGGATTTCTTAATATCCTTGAGGCGTGCAGAAGATTTCCCGTTAAGCAACTTGTTTATGCAAGCTCCAGCAGTGTTTATGGCCTGAATGAGAAGGTTCCGTTTTCTGAAACCGACCGAACTGACTATCCTGTAAGTCTTTATGCTGCAACAAAAAAGGCCGATGAACTTATGGCGGGTGTCTATTCAAAGCTCTATTCAATTCCCGCTACAGGACTAAGGTTCTTCACGGTTTACGGCCCCTGGGGCAGACCCGACATGGCTCCCATGCTCTTTTTGAAAGCAATTGAGCAGGGCAAACCAATAAAGGTTTTCAATAACGGTGAACTATACAGAGATTTCACATTCATTGACGATATTGTTAAGGGTGTGGTTTCTGTTGCGGAGACACCGGTCCCTGCAGGTGAAAATCTGCACAGAATCTACAACATCGGGAACAGCAAACCTGTTCGTCTTACCGATTTTATAGAGACGATTGAAAAGGTTTCAGGCAAGAGTGCAATTAAAGAGATGACGGGAATGCAACAAGGCGATGTATTCCAGACCTATGCAGATACATCCATGCTAGAGCAGGATTTTGGCTACCGCCCGGACACTCCTCTCTCTGAGGGTATTGGGCAACTATACAAATGGTTTGTTAATCATTCCGATCTTTTCTGAAGTTACCGGAGAAAAATTCATAACTTTATAGCGAATAATTGTTATAAATCCGTTTCGCTATGGAAGGGAATTTTGTATCAAGAATAATTGAACCCGCCGGAAACATCTCTGTTCTGGTCAGAAAATTCATTGCACTGGATCTTACAGTCTATCCCGAAAACAGGCCCGGAGACAAACACATTCCTGACGGATCATGTAATCTGGTCTTCAATTTCTGCGGAAAAATCAAGATGAGCACAGAGGATGCGGCAGAGAGGTTTCTCCCTCCATATTTTCTGACACTCCCCTACCTGGGATATGTAAATGTCGTTCCGCAGTGCGAAATGAGTTCACTTATTGTTGTATGCAAAAGCAGCGTTCTTACAGGGCTTACAGGCATTTCCCTCACCGGAGGCAGGGAGGTTCCGTATATTTCTGCAGAAGAGTTTATCCCGGAGAAACTCTGGCACGAAATGAGAAACTGCACTACACCCGAGGAGCAAATTGTGTTATTTTCTGATTACATAAGCACCACTTACCATATCGAAAATTATGTCCCTGATGAAATTGACCGTGTCTATGAAACCATCTTTGTCTCCGGTGGATGTATGAAAATCTCTGCCCTCACCGGAATCTCCGGGATGAGTGACAGGACCTTCAGAAATCAGTTCAGAAAAAGGGTTGGCATATCTGCCAAGGGTCTCTCCCGCCTTGTAAGAGTTCACCTTCTGTGGAGACATATTTATGAGTCAGGCAATCAGAACCTGATGGATCTGACATACAGGGGAAATTTCTTTGACCAGTCACACCTTGATCACGATATCAAAAAAATCCTCGGGGAGTGCCCGGGAAAGTTCTTTAAACGAGATCTCGAACTGGTAAAAATCTACTCTGGTTTTTAGCACTTTATTGCCGTTTTTTACAATTTTATCTCTTTGTTGCATAGTAACTTTCAAAAAAGTTTTTTGCAATGAAAAGAATAATATTGACTATTTGCATCCTGATGCTGGCCGCCGGCAGCATGCAGGGACAAAGCTGGCTTAACTCACTGGGAAACAAAGCCAAGGAGAAGGCCAAGGAGAAGGTGGAACAAAAAGTTGAGGAGAAGACAGAAGAGGTAATGGAGAAGGGGTTTGAGGCAGTAGAAAAGGGAACTAAGAAAAAGAGCGGCGAGGAGGGAGAGGAGAGTAAACAGGCAAAAAGTGAAAATGAAGAGTCCGGGGATGAAGATGAGAGTGCCGCAAAGAGTAAAAACACTAAAACCGAAGCGGACAAACCTCAGCAGCAGAAGCTTACTTCATTTACACAATATGACTTTGTTCCCGGAGACAAGATTCTCTATTTTGAAGACTTTTCTCAGGATGCCATTGGTGATTTTCCTGCCCTCTGGACATCCAACGGAAGCGGTGAGGTAAAGAGTGTTAACCTGGCCGGGGGAAAGTGGCTTCACCTCAACGGGGAGGACGCTGTCTATTGCTACACTAAGAACATCGCATTCCCTGACAATTTTATTATTGAGTTTGATATCATTCCCGATGATGTATACCAGTACGGGATTTCACTAACGCTTTACGAAGATGATCCATCTGACCGCAAAGAGATGAATGACGACCTCTACCCGGGAGTAAGGGGACTTCATATCACACCTAAGAATGACGGATGGGAGACTAAGGGATATGCACCGGATCAGGACTGGCTCACAGCTCAGGCTGCAAAGAATCCGGTAACTCTTGAGAAGCCTAACCATGTGATTGTATGGATTCAGAAAAGAAGGGTGAGAATCTATCATGAGGGAGCAAAGGTTCTTGATTCTCCTACAAATATCTATGCGGGTACCATGTTCAACAGACTGCGCTTCTCAGGATGGGACGCACACAGCTGGCCATATATTACCAACATCAAAATCACATCTGCAGCGCCTGATATGCGCAGCAAGCTTCTCACAGAGGGTAAGATTGTCTCTTACGGAATCTACTTCGATTCCGGGAAGGATGTGGTTAAGGCCGAATCCTACGGGTCGGTTAAAGAGATTGCTGCAGTCCTGAGTGAGAATCCTGATGTTAAAATCAAGATTGTGGGACATACAGACAGCGATGGAAACGACGCTCTCAATCTCGATCTGTCAAAACGAAGGGCAGCGAATGTAAAGCGCTATCTGGAAACAGAGTTTAAAATTGCGGGTGACAGAATAGTTACCGACGGACTGGGAGAGAATCAGCCTGTGGCTGCCAACGACAAGCCTGAGAATAAGGCTAAGAACAGAAGAGTTGAATTCATAAAACTTTAAGATTATGAAACGAGTTCTTATTTGTGCTGCACTGTCGCTCTTGTGGGCTCAGGCAGCGGGACAGAGCACGGCTGAGGCTTTCATGGCACTGCTCCCTCCTGTTCCAAATGTAAGCTGTACTGCAGATACATCTGTTATTGCAAAGTTCAGCAAGCAGATTGATGTGTTTAGCAAGGCCTTCAGAAATTATTCAGAGAAGCTGAGCCAGAAAGGTGAGGAGTATCAGCAGGATGATGCAGATGAAATGGCTGCGGCGGCATTGTCCAAAGCCGGAATCAGCATGAAGGAGGTTGAAAAACTGGAAAACATGAGTGAGGCAGAACAGGAAAAGTGGGCTAAGGAGTATGCAGAGAAGATGATGGCTCAGAGTATGTCTGGCAATGCAGGCAAAAACAGTAATGCGCAAAAAATGACAAGCCTCGCCCAAAGGCAGAAGGCTCTTGTGGATGAGATGGAGGTCATGAAAGGGGTTATTGCCTCAAGAGCAAAAGATATTGAGATTGCTGACACACTTGAGACCCGCAAACTCAACAAGGCTCTGGCAATTCTTGCAGAGAGCGTTAAAGATGTAACCCATGGGGAGGGCGCTACTGCGGCTGATGCAAGAAGGTGGGAGGCCTATACCAAGGCTTGTCACAGCGAGCAGGTAAAATACTGCGGCAATATGTCTCCGCTATGGATAAATTATGTTGAGAGTCACCTGAGCTTTACTAAAAAGATGATTCCAATGCTAAGGGAGGTTGCACAGATTGAGGCAGAGATCTTCAGACTTCAGTTCAATAAACAGCCGCCTGTAGTGGATAACGAGACCTATGCCATTAAGGCTGTTGAGGATTATTCATACATATTGGCCAGAAGCTACGATTTCTGGGCTGGGAAGTATGAACTCCATAATTAAATGCCTGTCTCTCTTCCTGTGGTTTGTAATTGCCTCAGGGAACCTGCTCACTGCTCAGGAGAGAGAGGTGGTAATTGATGAGCGAATCTTTTTACCGGACTCAAAAGGGGAACTTACATTTGAGAAATCAGTCGCCTCAGATTTCTCTGAAACCTACCCCGGAGAGTCTTCTGCAAGTTGTTTAAATTACCTGAATTCAGTTTCTGAAATAATATCCTCTTGGAGCGGGCTCAGACCTCCGGTTGGGGCTAAAGGGAGGTTTTTCGCATATCTTTCTGACAGAATTTCACTCTCACTTTCACTTAGTGTTTATGTGAAGGATGGCGGAGAGAGGTTCCCGTCTGGGTCGTCATCCGGCTTTACCATAACAGTTAACAATCCCGGGTCAATTGCCGGGAATCCTGTTGTTGGTGACATAATTGCAACTCCGGCAAGGGTTCACGAATTTCACGGATATCCTGTTTACCAGACAAATCTGGGAAACATTGCGGTTATATCTCCCATGGCAGAGAGTGCATTTATTCCATGCACCAGGGAGGAGTATGCTAAGGCTTGCCTTGCAAGGGAGGAGGAGATGCTTGGGGTAAAGATGGCTGCATTCAGCCAGGAGGATAATGAGGAGAATCCTGCTGAGATGAAGGCAAAGATGGATGAGTCACTAAAGGAGATGGAAGAGACATACAAGGTGCTTTTAAAACAGGATAAAAAACTTGCGGAGGACTTCAGAAAATCAATGGAGATTATGAAGAAAGAGGTTGCCTCGATAGATTTTACTCCGGAGCCTGGATTTTCAAAGGATGATGCCATGAAGGCAGAGCTTGACCCGGTGAGAAAAAAGATAATGGCAATCAAAGCTGAGCTGGCAGCGATGAGCGATGAGGAGAGGAGGGCTCAGGCTTACCTCTCTGAGGATATTTCTGTTCAGTATGGCCAGGGCTCAGGCCTTGTTAAGGCAGGGGTGAAGGAGGGGATTCCGCTTTCACGGCCCAATCCGCAGCTGGTAAAAAAGGGAAGACCGGCTCATGTTCCTCAGCTTTTAACAATCAGGTGGGACATAGGGAACTCGTCCGACGGCTCTCCGTGGGGTTTCAGCGGTGATGCATCCGGATTCGGGCTGGCAGATAAAATTATTTCAGATCTCTCAAATGAGGCTGCTCTGTGGCAGAGGATTTTCTCACAGGTAAAATAATTATTGGGTATATTTGCATATAACAAATGTCAATCTACCCTTATGAAGCGAATTATTTTTGCCGCTTTTGCATTCATTGCATTTTTTGCGGTACAGATTCCCGCCGGCGCTCAGGCGCAGAGTAAAATTCAGTATGTCAATCCTTTTGTAGGAACAGACTTTCACGGGCATACCTTCCCGGGAGCCACCTACCCTTTTGGTATGGTTCAGCTTAGCCCGGATACCCGCCTTACCGGATGGGACGGCTGTTCGGGATACCACTATTCAGATAAATTCATATACGGATTCAGCCATACGCACCTGAGCGGAACTGGTGTTCCTGACTACTGCGACATTCTGCTCATGCCTGTGAGCGGCTTTAGCGGCGACAAACTCATAAACGAAGAGTACAAATCGGCCTTCAGCCATAAAAATGAGAAGGCCTCTCCCGGATATTATGAGGTGTTGCTGGAAACCTGGAAGGTTAAGGCAAGACTCACATCGGGAAGGAGAATGGGCTTTCATGAGTACACCTATGCAGGCGGGGCAAAAGCACAGATAGTTCTGGACCTGCTTCACAGGGATCCTGTTCTGGACTCGCGTATTGAGATGGTGGGAGACAGGGCTGTTAAGGGTTACAGACGTTCTAAATCGTGGGCAAAGGATCAGATTGTATATTTCTACATTGAGTTTTCGCAGCCGGTGAAGAGTGCTAAGCTATTTCTTGACGAGGCTCCTGTTACTGGTGCAGGCGGTGCTGCCGTTAAAACGATAAAGGGCAAGAACTGCAAGGCTCTCTTTGAATTTGAGTCGGGCAGTGCTAATGTTGTGATGGCTAAGGTTGGTATCTCTTCTGTTTCTGAGGAGAATGCAATGAAAAATATGACCTCCGAGTCTGCTGACTGGGATTTTAATAAGATTCTAAAAAGTACTGAGGATGCGTGGAATGAGTTTCTTGGCAGGATTGAGGTAACAGGTAAGGATCAGGAGGCTTTAAAAACCTTCTACACGGCTCTCTACCACACCGGAATTGCACCAAACCTTTACTCAGACTATAACGGCGAGTACAGGGGAATGGACAGGGAGGTTTACACTGCAGAGGGTTATGAGCAGTATACTGTATTTTCTCTGTGGGATACCTACAGGACACTGCACCCGCTCCTTACAATCATTGATCAGAAGAGGACAACAGATTTTATACGCTCTTTCCTCGCTATTTATGAACAGGCAGAGAAGCTTCCAATCTGGGAGCTGTCCGGGAATGAGACTAACTGCATGATTGGTTACCACTCGGTTTCGGTAATGGCCGATGCTATCCGCAAGGGTATTGGCGGGTTTGAAAAATATGACGCTCTGGACGCGATGCTTGAGAGCTCGGTCAAAAAGGAGTATGGAATAAACATTTTTGGCAGGCAGGGTTTTGTTCCGGCGGAGCTGGAGCACGAATCGGTTTCCAAGACGCTTGAATATGCATATGACGACTGGTGCATTGCACAGACCGCACGTCTCCTTGGGCGCGACGATATCTACAAAAGGTATATCCGCAGAGCTCAGTATTACAAAAATCTCTTTGATCCCTCTACCGGTTTTATGCGTCCGCGCCTGAACGGCAGGTGGCTCTCCCCTTTCTCTCCTTCTGAGGTGAATGTGCACTTCACTGAGGCCAATTCATGGCAGTACAGCTTCTATGTACCGCAGGATATTGAGACACACATTAAGTTGCTGGGAGGAGATGCAGCATATATCAGGAAACTTGATGAACTTTTTACAGCTCCTGCGCAGACAACGGGACGTACTCAGGTAGACATTACTGGTCTTATTGGCCAGTATGCACACGGGAATGAACCAAGCCACCATGTGGCCTATCTTTACAATTATGCGGGTGCGCCATGGAAAACTCAGGAGATGGTTCGCAAAATTATGAAAACCCTCTACACTTCTACTCCTGACGGGCTGAGCGGCAATGACGACTGCGGTCAGATGAGTGCATGGTATGTGATGAGCGCTCTTGGATTCTATCCTGTTTGCCCGGGCGACAACACCTATGCCCTGGGCTCACCACTCTTTGAAAAGAGCGTGGTGAAGCTTGAAAATGGCAAGAGTTTTACCATTACTGCAAATGGTGCAGGCAAGTCGTTTGACTCCGGAAAGGAGATATATGTTCAGGGTGCTTCACTCAACGGAGCTGTTTATGGCAAATCGTTTCTCATGCACTCGGATATAATGGCAGGCAGTAACCTTGAGCTTAAGATGGGCAGTAAACCATCTGTGACTTTTGGGGCGGCACATGCAGAGAGACCATCCTCTTTTATTGGTGATATGCCGGTCACTGTCTCTCCTTGGTTCGGGTATGACAATAATATTTTCAGGGATTCGCTTGTGGTCAGGCTGAATGCTTTTTCGGGAGAAGATAAGGTTTTCTTCAGAATTGAGCATCTTGACGACGAGGAGGAGTCTGATGAAGAGTTTACAGAGTACTCATCTGCACTTGTTCTGAGGGAGAATGCGAAGATTCATGCTTATTCTGTGAGTGCAGGCGGGATTAAGAGCTTCACTGTTGAGGCTTCGTTCAAGAAGATTAATCAGGGATGGAATATTAATATTCTTTCAAAATATAATCCTCAGTACAATGCCGGAGGAAATGAGGGTCTCATTGACGGCGTCAGGGGCAGCAAAAACTTCCGCCTTGGCGGATGGCAGGGGTATCAGAATACCGACTTTACTGCTGTTATTGACATGGGGTCTGTAAAGTCATTGCAGAGGGTTGGTGCCGGTTTTCTTCAGGATGCCAGATCGTGGATCTGGATGCCAAAATATGTTGAGTTTTATATCTCAGAGGATGGCAGGGAGTACTCTCTGATAGGTAAAGTTGATAATTCCGTTGGCGACCAGGATCTGGATGTTCAGATTAAGGATATGGTTCTTGGTAACGTCTCTGCAAAAGGCCGGTTCCTTAAAGTCTTTGCAAAGAACTACGGCGCAATTCCACAATGGCACGAAGGCTTCGGCGGCCAGGCCTTTATTTTTGTGGATGAAATTTTTGCTGAGTAGGTGCAGGCTGGGTGCCAGGGTGCGGGTGAGTGCGGGCTTGGTGCGGGCCGGAGTGCCTGGGTGCGGGTGAGTGCGGGTGGTGAGCGTTCTCTGCGCCGCAATTTCTGTTAACTAATTATTATTTAAGTCCTTAAAAAACACAAACTTTTCGCTATGGAGAGTTTGTGTTTTGCATTTTACTATAAGCCAGGCACTTAACAGAAATTGCGGCGCAGACTTTCGCGCGCGCAGCGCTGCACCTTCACCGGCCACTTTGTGGACGGTACCATTTAAATAGGGGCGAAAACCTTACTGCGACATGATTAGAAGGTGCCGGGCATTATGCCCGGCGTGAGTTAGCCTCCGGCAAAGGTTTCACATGCATGCATGCCGGGGCACTGTTTTACTTTGCCAGCCTTGGTTTGCGGTTGGTTGAACCACCTGCTTTCAATGCGACCCGCATCGCTGTAACTCACTCTGGATCAACGACTGTCACCTTATCCTGGCGAATGATCCGCGGGATTTAGCTCCTAATAACTGATTGTGTGCGAGTTACAGCGATGCGGGTATGGTATGTGCCGTCCTGAAACAGGTTGACTACATTGCCGTTTTGGAGATTTTCTTAAAACTCACATATTCCTTATTGAATATATCTTTCAGAGATTTGAAACCACATACCCGTACAACTGTAAATTAATCTATATTAACACTTTCGCGGTTAATCTGACATGTGAGATGTCAGATTAACTGGTAATCAATTGTTAATAGGCAAGTTATAGCGGTGCGGGTCTAAGAGGAAAATCTTGTAAAATAAGGATGAGTGATGGTTTCAGGAGGAGAGCGAGTTTGTGCGGATTAATGTTTGCTCCCCGTCCCACAGGGATTACGCCGCTTTGCGGCGTGTTCCCTGTGGGGGGAGCCCTAATAAAACAAAAGCCTTTTGCGGTGCAAAAGTGCTTTTTTCATTTCCCTTCCGCATGCAAGCGAGCTTGCGCGGAGGGAAATGAAAAAGCCGTGCTGCTTTCGCGCACGGCTTTTTGTTTTTTTGGCGGAGAGGGAGGGATTCGAACCCCCGGAACCTCGCAGTTCAACGGTTTTCAAGACCGCCGCAATCGACCACTCTGCCACCTCTCCGTTTGTAATTGGGATGCAAAGATATGTATTTTTTCCAATGGTGCAAAAATTTTGGGCAGCGCAGGCAAGGTTTTTGTATAAATATTTATCCAAGCGTAAGAATTGTCACGGGGATAATTGAAATTTTGCCTTAAATGGGGTGGATATGTGAATTTAATTGAGTAAATTTACGAATAAGGCACTGTTACATTTTTCCAAAAGTGGTAATTCTTTGAATTCTTGAGACGGGTTCTGGGTTGTGTTAATGATAGATATTTTCTATATTTTGATAGATTGCTATTTATATTATTTAATTCTATTTTTGACCTACCATTTGAACTAATAATAACTAATAACACTCAGCATATGAAGTCGCAAACTTTTGAAAAGGAGATTCTCGAGCTGGAGGACAACCTCTCGAGATATGCTTACAGCCTGACATCCAACAGAGATGACGCGAAGGACCTTGTTCAGGAGACTTTCTATAAAGCGTTAAACAATCAGGATAAATTCAACGAACATACTAATATCAAGGCCTGGGTCTATACCATTATGAAGAATACCTTCATAAATGACTACAGAAGAAGAACCAAACGCCAGACTCTTTTCAGCGAAGATGTTCATGAATATGTGCTCAATAACAGACCGGCAGATCTTGGTCCTGAGCAGGAATTCGGATTCCGCGAACTTACCTCTATCGTAAATGACCTTGAGCCTGAATTCAGAGTACCTTTCCAGATGCATGACAACGGATACAAGTATCAGGAGATTGCAGAGGAGCTGGGACTTCACCTTGGAACTGTAAAAAGCAGAATCCACTTCTCCCGTAAAAAGCTGATGGAGAAAATCGAAAGATAAACTGCACAAACTTACAGCACCGCATCGCTGTAACGAACTGACAGATAAGTAATAGTAAAACGTCCTGACAGGTCATCTGTCAGGACGTTTTATATTTTACTGATAATGTGCTAACTATTTACTGTTCGCCAGGAAGTATTTACGGTGGAATAGCAGCAAATAGATAACGCCTATGGTGATGCAGGAGTCGGCAATGTTGAAGATGGGGCGGAAGAAGATAAAGTTCTCGCCTCCCCAGAACGGTACCCAGTTGGGAAGAGTGGTGTCAACAAGCGGGAAGTAAAGCATATCCACAACTTTTCCGAACAGGAAGTGGGCATATCCTCCGCCGGCGGGGAGGAAGGTTGCAACCTCTGTAAAGGTCGATTCTGAGAAGAGAATCCCATAGAACAGACTATCCACAATGTTGCCTATTGCACCAACAAGAATAAGCGCCATTCCTGTTAGCAGGGATCGGCTGGCACCCAGTTTTATCAGCTTGTTTATATAGTAGATTATGAATCCTACCAGTACAATACGCAGTGAGCTAAGCAAAAATTTTCCAAGTGCTCCGCCTAACTGCATGCCAAAAGCCATTCCATTGTTTTCAATGAAATAGATTTGGAACCATGAACCGAATACAGGAATACTCTCGCCAATTGTCATATGGGTTTTAATCCATATTTTGACTGCCTGGTCCAGCAGAAGCAGGAGTATTACAATAAGTGTTACCTGCTTTCCCTTTGAGAGTTGCATTGTTGTTAGTCTCTTTTATTTTTTGCCTCTACGCTTAAAGTTGCATGAGGTACAATCAGAAGACGCTCCTTAGGGATAAGTTTGCCTGTTTCCCTGCAAATGCCGTATGATTTATTCTCGATTCTTATAAGAGCAGCCTCGAGTGAACGAATAAACTTGAATTGTCTCTGTGCAAGCTGACCAGCCTCCTCCTTTGAAAGAGCAGAAGCTCCCTCTTCCAGCACCTTGAATGTAGGTGAGGTATCCTCTGTGTCGTTGCTTGAGCTGTGTGTAACTGCAGATTTCAATTGCTCATATTCTGCCTGAGCTGCCTGAAGTTTCGACTGGATAAGTTCCTTGAACATCTGCAACTCTTCGTCACTGTAGCGAACCTTCTCTCTAACCTCTTCTGCAGGTTTAGTTTTCTTTGTCATAGCCCGTTAAAATTTTTAATGCGTAAAGATAATAATATTATCAATATCTCAATCAATAATTAGTATGGAACCTTGTCTGAGTTATTTCTCCACTCGTCAAACGGAACGACTCCCTCTTTATCAAGTATTTGCTCAATTGGAATACTCCTTTCTGATATCGGTTTTGTGAACTCATCGTATATAAATGCATCGCTGAATCCGGCCTCCTCTGCATCTACCCTGCTTCCTGCAAAATAAATCTTGTCTACTTTAGCCCAGTAGGCTGCCGAAAGGCACATGGGGCAAGGCTCGCACGAGCTGTACAGGGTACATCCGGAGAGGTCAAAAGTGTCCAGTTTTCTGCAAGCCTCTCTTATTGCATTTACCTCTGCGTGAGCAGTAGGATCCTTATCCGGAGTCACACTGTTTGAGGCAGCAGAAATCACCTCTCCCCCCTTAACAATGATCGCACCAAAAGGACCACCCGTTACCGAGCGGGCATTCTTTCCGGCGAGAGCAATTGCCTCTCTCATAAATTTTTCGTCCTGTTGCATCTTAAATTAGATTTTTGTCACTTTAATCTTGAGTACGTTTTCGTCCCACTCTGTTTCAAATCCTCCCTCAATAGAGTCCTTAAGTTCAATTCCCAGAGCAAGAGTCTGATTACAAACATAGTCGCGGAACTGCTCCATTGACTCAACAATTTCCGGAAGAGGTTCAATCTCAACAAGAATCTTGTCGGTTACATCAAACCTGCTCTCTTTGCGAAGATTCTGAATTCTGTTAACCAGTTCGCGTGCTGTTCCCTCGCGGCGCAAATCCTCACTTACAGTGATGTCAAGTGCTATTGTCAGCCTTCCGTCAACAGCCACGAGCCAGCCCGGCATATCCTCAGACATAATCTCGTAATCCTCTCTGTCTATTATAACATCGCCAGAGGCAAGCGACATGGTATAGGTATCTGCCGCCTCAATTGCATAAATCTCATCCTGCGAGAAGAGCGGGAATGCAGCCGAAATCTCTTTCATCTGCTTTCCGTACTTCTTGCCAAGAGTCTTGAAATTCGGTTTTATCTTTTTAGTTATTAAACCTTTAGTGTCATGGATATACTCAACCTCTTTAACATTCACCTCTCCAAGAACCAGCGGTTTAACCATCTCGAACTGCTCCTGAAGTTTACTGTCAAGAACTGGAACCAGAATCTTTGCCAGAGGCTGCCTAACCTTGATATTCACCTTACGGCGAAGGGCTAGGATCATTGAAGATGCTCTCTGAGCAAGTTCCATTCTCTCCTCAAGCGCCTTATCGATAGCCGATTCATCTGCAGACGGCATCATCACAAGGTGTACTGAACTCTCTTTAAACCTCTTTGACACTGCATTAAGGTCAAGGAAGAGTCGCTCCATAAAGAAAGGAGCAATAGGAGCAGAAATTACAGCTATGGTCTCAAGGGCTGTGTAGAGGGTCTGGTAAGCTGAAAGCTTGTCGCTGTCCATGCTGCCGCCCCAGAATCTTTTGCGGTTAAGGCGGACATACCAGTTGCTCAGGTTGTCGTTCACAAAGTCCTGAATAAGTCTGCCAGCAGTTGTTACATCAAAGGTTTCGTATGCCTCTGTTACATCCTTTACAAGGGTGTTAAGCAGAGATATAATCCAGCGGTCTATCTCCGGTCTGTCGCTGAGTTTCACAGGAGCTGCGCTGTTGTCGAATTTGTCCACGTTTGCATATAGTGCAAAGAAGGAGTATGTATTGTAAAGGGTTCCGAAGAATTTTCTGCGAACTTCATCTACTCCGCCAATATCAAACTTAAGGTTATCCCACGGCTGGGCGTTGGTGAGCATGTACCAGCGAAGCGCATCGGCACCATACTCTCCCAGAGTTGAGAATGGGTCAACTGCATTGCCAAGTCTCTTGCTCATTTTGTTACCATCCTTGTCAAGTACAAGTCCGTTGGAGAGTACTGTCTTGAATGCAACTTTATCATTGACCATTGTGGAGATTGCATGAAGGGTAAAGAACCATCCGCGGGTCTGGTCAACCCCCTCTGCTATAAAGTCAGCCGTACGGCCAAACGATGGCGAACCGGCCTTGCCAAGCCCCTCCTGTGCGAAAGGCATTGCTCCAGAATCGAACCACACGTCAATAAGGTCTGTTTCGCGCATCATTGGCTTTCCGGAAGGTGAAACCAGAATAAAACCGTCTACGTATGGTCTGTGGAGGTCAATCTTTTCATAATTCTCCTTAGAGAAATCTCCCGGTACAAAACCTTTGTCTCTTAATGGATTGCTCGAAATAATGCCAGCCGCAGCAGACTTATCCAGCTCTGCAAACAGTTCAGCTGCAGAACCAATACAAATCTCCTCAGCTCCATCCTCTGTTCTCCATATTGGAAGAGGAGTTCCCCAGTAACGGCTCCTTGAAAGGTTCCAGTCCTGAAGATTCTCAAGCCACTTTCCAAAACGGCCGCTTCCTGTTGCCTCAGGCTTCCAGTTAATGGTCTTGTTAAGTTCAATCATTCTCTCCTGAACAGCAGTGGTTCTTATGAACCATGAATCAAGCGGATAATAAAGCACCGGCTTGTCTGTTCTCCAGCAGTGAGGGTAAGAGTGAGTGTGTTTTTCTATGCGGAATACAAGTCCCTGCTGCTTGAGCATGACTGCTATATCAATATCCACTGTACCATCATTTTCGCCCAGTGATGCATCGTATGCATTTTTAACATACCTGCCCTCGAAATCTCTGTAAGAGACGTGTACCCGCTCTGCTACAAAGGCAGGGTCAAGGTCAGATGTGAGGAAGAATTTCCCTGTTCTGTCTACAAGAGGCTGATTCTGTCCCGCTGCGTCCCGTACAAGAAGTGCCGGTACTCCGTTTGCCTTTGCAACTTTGTCGTCATCTGCTCCAAAAGTCGGAGCAATGTGTACAATTCCGGTACCATCGCTGGTTGTAACGAAGTCACCTGCAATTACACGCAGAGCACCATTCTCCGGTTTAATCCAAGGAATAAGCTGTTCGTAAACTATGCCTGTAAGTTCAGAACCTTTTAAACTCTTGCCCACAACTATGTATGGAATAATCTTGTCTCCCTCTTTGTACTCCTCAAATGCCAGCTCAGTTCCCTTAGGATTGAAGTACATTCCCAGAAGTTCCTCAGCGAGGATATAAACTACCTTTTCGTGAGTGTAAGGATTCAGCGAAACAACCTTAACATATTTAATGTTTGGACCTACGCAAAGGGCAGTGTTTGAAGGAAGTGTCCATGGAGTGGTTGTCCAGGCCATTATGTAAAGAGGAAGTTTCTCCCCTGTCTCTTTCTCAATCTCTGCAAATAGTGCCTCAGATTTTGAGTCTCTTGTTACTTTAAACTGGGCTGTACAGGTAGTGTCTTTAACATCTCTGTAGCATCCTGGCTGGTTCAGCTCATGTGTGCTGAGACCGGTTCCTGCTGCAGGTGAGAAGGGCTGAATTGAGTATCCCTTGTAAAGGAGATTCTTGTTGTAAATAACCTTGAGCAGGTGCCAGAGTGTCTCAATGTATCTGTTGTCGTAAGTGATGTAGGGGTTGTTCATGTCTACCCAGTAACCCATCTGCTCGGTAAGTCCCTCCCACTCTTTAGTGTACTTCATCACCTCCCTGCGGCAGGCGGCGTTGTACTCATCAACTGAAATGCTCTTTCCAATATCCTCTTTTGTTATGCCCAGCATCTTCTCAACACCAAGCTCAACAGGAAGACCATGAGTATCCCACCCGGCCTTGCGCTCAACCAGATATCCTGTCTGAGTCTTGAAGCGGCAGAAAACATCCTTTATGGCCCTTGCCATCACGTGGTGAATGCCCGGCATTCCGTTGGCCGATGGCGGCCCTTCATGGAAAACGAATACGGGTGCGTCTTTACGCTCTGCAATACTCCTCTCGAAACACTGCTCCTTTTTCCATTTATCAAGTACGGTATTGTTAATCTCTACCAGATTCAGATTTTTATACTCGGCAAACCTCATTTTTATTTCGCTTTTTGAATTTGCAAAGATACGATTATTCACTACTTTTGAAAAAAATAGATTACCTATGTCGCTCAATCCTGCAGATATAATCATTCTCCTCTGTTTCATCCCTGCCGTAATTGGCGGATTAATGAAGGGTTTCATAAGACAGGCAGCCGGAGTTGCCGCACTTGTACTTGGAATCTGGGGAGGCTATCACTTTTCTGCCCTGCTGAGCGACAAAATCAAGGTGTGGATTCACACAGACCCTCAATGGCTCAATATCATCTCATTTGCAATCATTTTCATTGGGGTTCTCATATTAGTAAATCTTGCAGGAAAACTTATTGCAGGAGCATTCAAACTCGCCCTTCTGGGATGGCTTGACAAACTTCTGGGAGTAGTTTTCGCAATAATCAAATATGCGTTTATTATTAGCGTAATCATCTATTTGCTCAATTCACTCGATAATTTATTTGAATTTCTTCCAAAGGAGACACTTGAAAAATCCAGACTTTATGCTTTTGTCTCCAAAGTGGCCCCTGCCATTTTTCCATATCTAAAAAATCTCGTTTCCTGAGTTGAAATTTCTGTAAAAAAATCTCCATAATCGGAAATCAGGAGCACATCTGACAACTTTTCAAGCTTTTTACCTTTTGGCACACAAGCGGATGACTCACAGCATACTTTTGTATCACAGAGGGGCGGCCGTGGTGTTTGAGATGTCATGAGGGGGACAAATGTGTGAATGAAGTGCCGCCCGCTCTGTTTCAAAAAATTAATGACGGAGGAGAGGTGATGGGTTATTCTGTAAAAATCAGACAACATGATATGAGCGACTGCGGGGTAGCCTGCCTCGCTTCTGTTTCGGCCTTCTGGGGGCTAAAAATGCCTCTGGCCAGAATAAGGCTTATGAGTAACACAGACAGAAAGGGAACAACTATTAAAGGACTTGTAGATGCAGCAAAAAACATGGGATTTGATGCATCAGGGTACAGCGGACGCGAGAGCTCTCTCTACAGGGCACCCAAACCGGCAATCCTGCACCTGGAAAAGAAGAGCGGATTGCTTCACTTTGTTGTACTTTACCAGATCAGAAACGGATTTCTGAAAATCATGGACCCGCAGGACGGGGAGATTCATAAAGTCAGGATGTCAGAACTTCTTGAGGAGTGGAGCGGAAGGCTGATTCTTCTCTCGCCTGCAGCAACATTCCGCAGGGAGAATGCGGCTGCCGATATTACAGGAAGGCTATTTTCGATTATTTCAGAAAACAGAAGGTCTATTGCAAAAGCCCTGATTCTCTCTCTGTTTTTTATGCTGACAGCCTTTGGAATCTCGCTGTTTATGAAAATTATCTTTGATAAGGTCATCCCGTCAGGAAACCTGGATAATCTCACAATCGTTTCTGCTGTTTTGTGCGGAGTTTTCTGCATTTCATTTTTGCTTTCATGGTTCAGAAGCGTAATAATGGTGAGAACAGGTGTGAAAATTGATGTTTCTCTTATAGGAAACTACATAAGGCATCTGACTCAGCTTCCTGCTCTCTTTTACGAAGGGAGGGAGACCGGAGAGATTACATCCAGGGTCTCAGATGCATTCAAAATCAGAAACATGATTACCGAGACTCTTATGGGGCTGGTTGTCTCAGCTGTAATGCTGGCAGGATCTGCAGCAGCTATGTTTGCAATCTCTCCGGGAATGGCACTCAGAGCTGTTGCAATTGTTCCTCTGTTTTACATCATCTTCAGAATATTTGACGAGTTCAATAAAAGGATACATAGAAAAATAATGGAGCAGGGTGCAAGGTTCGAAAGTTCACTCATTGAAACCATCCGCTCCTATGCAACACTAAAACACTCCGGAGCGGAGCAATATTTTGCCGGAAAAAGCACGGCGGCTCTTAACGGACTGGGATCAATGCTGGTTAAGTCGGGAAAAACAGCAGCATTTACCGGCGGGCTTGCAGACTTTATATCAAAAATTTTCACAGTTTTTGTCCTTTGGGCAGGCGGGAGAGAGATGATTGCCGGTACACTTACGCCGGGTGATCTCATATCATTTTTTACACTTATCTCTCTCTTCACCTCCCCTTTGGCAGAAATAGTAACATCAAGCTCTTCACTCCGCGAAGGAACGGTAGCGGCCGGCCGGGTCTTCGAAATAATGGATCTTGAGGCGGAGCCGCTCGACACCGGAGTAACTGCCGGAACAGAAGCGCCCGAGTCCATAAACTTTGAAAATGTCTGCTTCTCCTATCCGGGCAGGGCAACCGTGCTTAAAAACCTCAATCTCAGTTTCCGGCGCGGAGAGATAACTGCAATCACGGGAGAGAGCGGCTCCGGAAAGAGCACGGTAGTCTCCCTTATAACAAGAATGCGGATCCCGACAGGAGGTATGATTACTGCAGACGGTGTTAATATATCTCACATAAACCTGAGGAGCTGGAGAGGCTTGATAGCAGTTGTTCCTCAGAGCCCGGGTCTCTTTGACGGAACAATTACAGAGAACATAGCTCCGGGAGAGGAGGAGCCGGATCTGGGCAGGATAGTGGAAATCTGCAGCGATCTGGGAATCCTTGGATTTCTTCAGTCAATGCCAATGGGATTTGAATCAAGAGCGGGTGAAGGTGGCTCCTCTCTGTCAAGAGGGCAACAGCAGAGAATTGCAGTGGCAAGGGCTCTATACAGAGAATCTTCAATCCTTGTGCTTGATGAGGCAACCTCTTCCCTGGACGGCGAGTCAGAGGCTCTGATTGAGAAAGCGGTTATCCGGGAAAAGAGCCGGGGAAAAATTGTAATTCTCATCTCCCATAAAGAGAGGAACAGAACTATAGCGGACAGAATCTACAGTATATAAATAGGGTAAAGTACACACCCGGGCGAACTCTGCACGCCATTTTGCAGGGAAAATTAATTCATCAAAGCTATGAAAAGTGATGTGTTTGAAGGATGGGGACTGAAACCCCTGGAAGAGAGAGATCTTCTTGTTCATGGTGGAAGCAAGTTAAAGAAGCTTGCCGAGATAATCGGAGTCGCACTTGAACTTCTGGAAAAGGCCGAAAAGTACTGGCCTAACTTCAGGGACGGATTCAAAAAGGGATGGGAGGCTGCATAATGAAAAAGTTTAACATTCAGGAGTGCGGTCTTGTTATGCTTAACGAAGCCGAATGTATTGCCTCCAGAGGAGGCGCCGGAGACTGGGACAGACAGGTTGCAACATATGTTGGAATGGGCGTCGGATACGGAGTAAAAAAGCTCTGGAGAGCCTTTCAGTTCCTGAGCTCAAATCTCTACAATCTGCAGGGGCAGACACAGGTTATCTACAAATAGGCAAATGCCTGTAAAATCTTTATTTTACGGGGAGTTTTTGAAAAAAATAATTTTACCTTTGTCGCTTATGAAAAGATTATTAATACTCCCCGTATTTATTCTCATTTTTATCCCCACAGTTCTCTCTGCTCAGACTAAGCTCTGGAGCCTCGAGGAGTGCATACGTTATGCATGGGATAACAATCTAAGAATCAAGCAACAAGAGCTTGCCATAGAGCAGAGTGAAAACAACTTGCTCCAGGCTAAGCTAGGTTATCTGCCTTCGCTGAACGCCTCTGTGAGTCACAGTATGAACTGGGGCCGCTCCGTGAACATGAACGATCTCCAGATTATCGAAAACAAGCTGAGCCAGAGCACCAGTGCAAATGCGAGTGCATCTGTGACACTTTTCGAGGGTATGGTAAAGAACAATAATCTAAAGAACATGGGCGTTAAAAGGGAAATTGCCCGTCAGGAGATAAGCCGGCTCAGGAACGATATCTCTATAGAAATTGCAAGGGGATATTTACAGGTTCTTCTTTCAAGGGAGATTCTGAATTCTGCCCGTGCAAGCATGGAGAGTACAAAGGAGCAGGTAGACCGCACAAGGAAATTTGTTGATGCGGGAGGACAGGCATACAGTTCATTACTGGAAATTGAGGCTCAGTACGCTTCTGAACAGGTACAGTTTACCAATGCCCAGAATCAGGTAAACAGTGCATTGCTATCTCTCAGACAACTTCTTGATCTTACATCAGAGAGTTCATTTGATATTGCAATGCCTTCAGAAAATCTTGCAATTGCAGGAGAGTTCAAAGATGAGTCTGTAGATGAACTATTCAACAGTTCGCTCACTCTGCCTCAGATTAAGGGAGCAAAACTGAATCTTGACAATTCAAACCTTCAGCTAGCCATTGCTAAAGGCCAGGCTTACCCGTCTCTCTCATTCAGGGCAGGCTACGGCTCTTATTATGCAGACAGCCGCGAAGAGTCATTCATGGATCAGTTCAACGAAAACAGGAATCCTTCCGTTTCATTCAGCGTTAATATCCCAATCTTTAATTCGTGGAGAACTAACACTAACATCAAAAATGCTAAACTTGGAGTAAGAAGTTCAGAAATTGATGTAAAGAACCGCGAACAGATTCTTTATAAAGATATTCAGCAGGCTGTAAATGATGCTCATTCATATTTTGCCCGTTACAAGGCAACTGAGAGAAATGTGAAAGCTATGGAGGAGTCTTTCAGATATGTTCAACAAAAATTTGATCTGGGTGTTCTTAATGCCACAGACTATACTGTTGCCAAGAACAATCTGTTCAAAAGCCAGTCAGATTTTTACCAGGCTAAATACCAGTTTATTTTCCAGCAGAAGATCCTTGATTTCTACAAAGGAAAACCGGTTTCACTATAAATTCAGATAACAATACCATCCGCAATAATATGAAAAAGAGTTTTAAATGGATTATCGCCGCAGCGGTTGTTCTTATAGTTGTACTTGTGATTTTTGGGCAGGGCAACAAAAACAAGGCTATTGAGGTTACAACCCAGGTTGTTGCCAAAGGAACCATAACAGAGGTTATTCCTGCCAACGGAAAAATCAAACCCGTTGTAGAGGTCAAGATATCTCCGGATGTATCCGGCGAAATTATTGAACTTAATTTCAAGGAGGGAGACAAAATAAAAAGAGGCGAACTTATTATAAAAATTAAGCAGGATGTCTATCTTTCGATGCGTGACCGTGCAGAGGCATCCCTTAATTCAGTAAAGGCTCAGCTCACACAGCTTACAGCTCAGTTCAGACAGATTGAGCAATCTTACAACAGAAGCAAGAGCCTGTTTGAGCAGAAAGCAATTTCTGAGGCAGATTATGAAACTGCTCTCTCGCAGTACAATGTTGCCAAAGAGCAGATCAAGGCTGCCGAGTTTAATGTTAAAAGCTCTACAGCTGCACTTAAAGAGGCTCAGGAAAACCTGACTAAAACCACTATCTACGCTCCTATGGACGGTACAATCTCCAAGCTTAGTGTAGAGAAGGGTGAACGCGTTGTTGGAACAAGCCAGATGGCGGGAACCGAACTCCTCAGAATCGCCAACTTCGATCAGATGGAGGTGCTTGTAGATGTAAACGAAAATGATATCATTCGTATAAAGGACAACGATACTGCTTCCATTGAAGTTGATGCCTATCCGGACAGAAAATTCACCGGAGTTGTTACCCAGATTGCAAATTCTGCAAAAAATATCGGTTCATCCCTTGAGCAGGTAACAAATTTTGAGGTTAAGATTTTGATTCTTCCGGAATCATATTCAGATTTGCTGGAAAAGGGTGTTAATCCTTTCCGTCCAGGTATGTCGGCAACTGCCTCTATCCAGACTGAGAAAAGAGCAGACATCATTTCAATCCCCGTTCAGACTATCACTACCAGATCTGATCTGTCAAAAGATACAACAAACAAGAAAAATGATGTTGTGGCAGAACAGGTATTTGTTGTTAAGGAAGATAACACACTTGAGGTAAGGGTAATAACCACAGGTATTCAGGATATCACAAACATTGAGGTTCTTACCGGTCTTAAAGAGGGCGAGAGAATTGTAACCGGCCCTTATTCAGCTATCAGCAAGACCCTTAAGGCAGATTCCAAAGTAACCTGGGGAAAGGAGGATAAGAAAAAGGGAGAGACTAAAAAGGTGACAGAGGAGAAATAGAAAAATAAAATGCAAAAACCACAGTTATTGCTCATTGAAACCAGCACCGAGGTGTGCTCGGTTGCACTGGGCAGGGGCAATGTAATAATTGCAGAGAGAGAGATTAAGGAGCACAAGGCTCACGCAAGGGTTATATCAACATTCATAGAAGAGGTCCTTGCGGAGGCCTCTTCTTCCGTTAAGGAGTGCGATGCCGTTGTTGTAAGTGAAGGTCCCGGTTCATACACCGGTCTGAGGGTTGGTGTTTCAATTGCAAAAGGGATATGCTACGGGGCAGGAATTCCGCTTATAGCGGTGAGTTCTCTTGAACTTCTTGCCAGGCTTTGCCTTACAGAGGGAGATATTCCTGATGGAAACCTTTCAGTCGTACCAATGATTGATGCACGCAGAATGGAGGTTTATGCCGCGGTTTATGACAGGGAGTGCAAACAGCTTGCCCGGACAGAGGCGCATATACTTACAGAGGAGAGTTTCTCTGAGTTGCTGGCAAATGGTCCCGTAATTTTTACAGGAGATGGAGCCATGAAGACTCAGGAGGTAATCAAGCATGAAAATGCCGTTTTCAGAATTGCAGATGCCACAGCAAGGGGAATGCTGCAGTCTGCTCTGGAAAAATACAAAAGGGCCGAATTTGCAGATGTTGCATACTTCGAACCCTTTTATCTTAAAGATTTCATTGCCGGAATTTCTAAAAGGTCTCTTTTACAGATTCCTTAATCCGGAAATTAAACTGCTATTTTCTGATGAGCGAAGAGACTACCGACTCAAGTTTTGAGTTGAAGATATCTCTTGCTGCAATTGTACCGCTCCTGTCAATTACAAAGAGTGATGGTACCTCTCTTACATTGTATGTGAGTACTGCCTGGGATGCCCCGCCAAGACCATCGCATACATTTATCCATGGAAGTTCCTGATCTGCAACTGCTCTTGCCCATGCTGTCTTATCTGTATCAACTGATACCTGATAGATTTCAAGACCTGAACTGCTGTATTTATCGTAAAGTGAAAGAAGTTCTCTGTTGAACATTTTCTGATTTGCATCTCCGGCAGACCAGAACAGAAGAATTATCACCTTACCCGATAACTCGGAGAGAGTCCTTACTTTTGAGTGTGTATCCGGCATTGAAATATCCGGATATCCAACTTCGCTTGCATCAAGAAGTTTTGATGTGAGTGCTTCTGAACGGTCCATTGCAGATATTACATCCTGCAGAGAGTTCAGATATGGTGATTCAGGGTATACTACTCTCAGTGAGTCATAAACTCTCTGAAATAAAAGCACATCTCTCATATCACCAAACAACGGAAGGTCTCCCGGAAATTTCTGGTAAAGCAGTATTATGTTTGTAATAGACCCCGGGTTTGAATAGAGGTGCTTAATTGCGGCCTGTTTACTCTTTACATAGAGTGAACCCAGCATGTAGCTGAGTGAATCTGCAAGCTTTGCATCACGCGCCTCAAGAGCTGCATTTCTTAATGCCGAAAGGGAATCAAACTTAGCCACACTGGCGTTAAGATCTTTCTCAAGGTTGTTAAGTAATATACTCTCCTGAGATCCCTCAACAAGCTGATTCAGGCCAAGTGTGTCTGCAGTAAGGTAAACATCCTCCCCCTTTGAAAGAACAAGCGAGGCTATCTTTCTGTCCTTATAGTACAGATAATAAAAGTCCGGAGATGATGAGAGCTTTCCTGTTTTATAAACAAAGCTTCCTTCACTGTCGGTTTTAATAGTGTCTACTACAATCTGATTGTTAATCTGAAGCATCTTGAGAACCAGTTCGCCGTCCTTTACGCCTGTAATGGTAGCTTTGATGGTCGCCTTATCTGAGTTGCATGATACAGCCAGCAGAGAGATAGTTGCTAATAGGAGAAATTTTCTCATTGAAGTTACAGTTTTATATGTGAAGAGATTCTGGCAGCAATTGCCTCCATCTCCTCTTTCTGAAGTTTAAGTTTCGGTTTTCTGAAGTCCATATCGGACTCATCGTTGATTGGAATAAGGTGAATATGCGCATGCGGCACTTCTAGCCCTATTACTGCAACTCCTATGCGTGCGCACGGAATTGCCTTCTCTATCCCCTTTGCAACCTTGTTTGCAAACAGGAAGAGTGCGGAGTAATCCTCCTCACCAAGATCGAAGATGTAGTCTGTCTCCTCCTTTGGTATCACAAGAGTGTGCCCTACAGACAACGGATTGATGTCCAGAAAAGCATAAAACTTATCACTCTCGGCTATTTTGTAGGAAGGTATCTCTCCTCTTGCTATTTTTGAAAAAATCGAAGACATGTTATTTTGAAATATCCAGAATTTCAAATTTAACTACACCTGAAGGCACTTTTACCTCTACCACATCTCCCCTTCCCTTTCCAATGAGAGCCTTTCCAATTGGGGTGGCAGCAGCAAGCTTGCCCTCCCTCAGGTTCGCTTCAGTTTCACCTACAAGGGTGTACTCAACTTCCATGTTGTTGTTCAGATTTCTGAGCTTAACCTTATTCATAATCTGAATGTGGGTTGTGTTGATTCTTGACTCGTCAATGATTCTTGCATTTGCAATCATATCCTCGAGTTTTGAAATCTTAAGCTCCAGTAATCCCTGCGCCTCTTTGGCAGCATCGTACTCGGCATTCTCAGACAAGTCTCCCTTGTCTCTGGCCTCGGCAATCTGTTTTGAAATGGCAGGACGCTCCACTGAGACCAGGTGTTGGAACTCGGCTTTCAGTTTATCCAGCCCTTCTGAGGTTAAATAATGAATTTTTGACATAACTGTAAAAAAAATTAAAAAGAATCCAGCGGGACTGGACTCTTTGTTACAAAGATAAAAAATTTTCCTGACAAAAGAAATTACTCCCTAAATTTTGGAGTCATCAATTCTGAATAAATTACGAGTAATTTTGGGTCAACAGAAAAAGGAGTGATTTCGGGATTGTGATCTTTCTCAATTGTCTCAATCTGAACAGATTTATCAGTTGTTCTGATACCCTCTCCGTAATTAAGGTCATCGATGATTGCCTTATCAGGGACAGGGGTGTATTCTACAGATTTCGCTCTCGCCTCCTCCACCATTGCCGAGAGTGGATTTTCAAGAAAAACCGGGGCAGGCCCTGGTTTGTCGAGTATATTTTCATCTGCAGACGTTTCTGAAGAAAAGTCCTCCTGGTATTCTTGTCTCACTCTTTCTCGCGCTTCGGGCCTGTTGAAGAAATCGAAAAAGTCCTCTGCAGGAGGCTGAGCATGTCCGTGTTCACCAGTCTGTTTAAGCTCCTCCTTTTTCTTCTTCTCCTTGTAGATTTGAAAAATTAAAGTGGCAATACCCAGTACAATATAGAAAATAGTACTTCCATCCATAGTTACCTCATATTGGTGTCGCTTTCCGACAGATAAAGATAAGAATTTTCCCTGTCTTTAAAAAGCTGATTCTTGAGATCGTCCAGAGAGGCAAATGCAACCTCGTTTCTAAGTTTGCCTGCAAATTCAAGTTTGATGCTCAATCCGTAGATATCTTCATCAAAATCAAGAATATGAGTTTCAATGGTTCTTTCGTTATTCACCCCAACAGTTGGTCTTGTACCAATATTTGTTATACCTCTGAACATTCTGCCGGAGACCTCTGCCCAAACTGCGTACACTCCATCTGCAGGAAGAACCTTGAGTGGCTCAAAAAGTCTCATGTTTGCTGTTGGAAAACCAATGCTCCGGCCGATTCTCAGCCCCTCAACAACTGCCCCTTCAAGCCCGTAACGGTAGCCCAGAAGTGAGTTCGCACTCTCTACATCGCCTGCAGAGAGCATCTCTCTGATTTTAGTTGAACTTATTACAATTCCGCTTTCTGATTCTGTATATTCATCTACTCTTACGGGGTTGATTCCCATTCTTCTGGCAATCTCCATCATCTCCTCCTGAGTCTGAGAGGTGTCTTTTCCCACTCTGTGGTCGTAACCAATAACAAGAGTTGTTACTTTATACTTGTCAATCAGATAGTTTTTGAAGTACTCCTCAGTTGTCTGAGAGGCAAACTCCCTGTCAAACTTAAGGGTGTGAACTTCGTCAATCCCGAAGGCTCTCATAAGGGCCACCTTTTCATCAATAGAGGTGAGAAGGCGGAACTTAGCAGCATCCTGCTGCAAAACCGTTCTTGGGTGCGGCCACAGAGTAATAATGGCAGATGTGCCCCCGCCGGATTTAGCGAGTGCACATATCTTGTCCAGTACTGCCCGGTGTCCTCTGTGGACCCCGTCAAAGAAACCTGTAGCTGCTACAACCATCTTATTAAATCAAAGTCCTGTCTGTGGGGCAGCGACGGATTTTTTGCATACATCCTTGCCGCCACATTGAAAATTCCTGCTGTTTCAGGAAGCATATTGCAAATATACTTTGTTACACCATCTGCAGTCCCTGCATATTCAAAGTCAAAACTTTTCCTTATGACCATCCTTCCTGCCACAGGATCATTTGTTGCCAGAACAAGCTCAACCCCTATCTCGTCATGAGAAAGTGAACCCAGCGCAAGCTCTACCTCGGCATGATATTCACCTCCAATTGAAAGGTTAACCCTTGCACTGTCCGGTCTGTTAAAACTTCTTACCTCAATCAGGGGCCACTCGGCACGCATTCTCTTTTTCCAGAATGCAAGCTCGCGTGCAACTGAATAGTCGCCTGCCACCATCTCTGAGTGTCTCTTTGCAAGAGGCAAATAGTACTGGTTTACATAGTCGGTAATCATTCTGTTGGTAGTGAAATTACCTGCAACCTTTGCAATGGTATTCTTAATCACATCTACCCATGCGAGCGGAACTCCGGTTTTTTTATCTGTGTCGTAAAAGAGAGGAGCTATCTCGTTTTCGAGCATGTTGTATATTGTTGTTGCATCAAGTTCGTCCTGATAGTTCTGGTTTTCATAACTATTGTCCATTGGCAGTGCCCATCCGGCTCCCTCTTTGTATCCCTCTACCCACCATCCGTCAAGCACAGAGAAGTGCATTACACCGTTCATTACAGCCTTTTCTCCGCTGGTTCCGGAAGCTTCAAGCGGTCTTGTTGGTGTGTTCATCCAGATGTCGACTCCCTGCACAAGTCTCTTGGCTATTGTCATATCGTAACCCGGAAGGAAGATTATTTTGCCAATAAACTGAGGCATAAGCGACACCTCAACAATATGTCTGATCAGATCCTGACCTGCCTTGTCTGCCGGGTGTGCCTTTCCTGCAAAGATAAACTGAACTGGCTCGTGAGGATCATTTACAATTTTTTCCAGTCTTGTAAGATCCCTGAAGAGAAGGTGTGCTCTTTTGTATGTTGCAAACCTCCTTGCAAATCCAATGGTAAGAATATCATCCCTGAGGCTCTCCTTAATCATTACAACCTGCTGAGGTGTGTAGTGAACGGTTGCTGCAGGGTCCGAAAGCATCTCCTTAACCTTATTAATCAATCTTGTTCTGAGATGGTTTCTCACATCCCAGATTCTTGATTCATCTACTTTATAGATTCCCTCAAAGCAGTTCTTATCGTAGTTGTGTGATGCAAAGTCTTTTCCGAAAACCTCAGAATGTATCTCTTTCCATTCAGATGCAGTCCAGGTTGGATAGTGAACACCATTGGTTACATATCCGACATGCAGCTCCTCGGGCATATAACCTGGCCACAAAGGAGCAAGAATATCGCGGCTCACCTTTCCGTGCAGCCAGCTTACTCCGTTTACATCCTGTGACAGGTTGCATGCAAGATTACTCATCGAAAACTTTTCCTGAGAATTGTTCGGGTCAATTTTACCCAGCGACATCATCATCTCCCATGAGATCTTCAGTCTTGAAGGGTAGTGGTTCATGTATCCCCTCAGAAGATCTTCCGGGAATGCATCGTGTCCTGCTGGTACCGGGGTATGTGTTGTAAAGAGCGAAGATGCTCTCACAACC
Organism: Bacteroidetes bacterium HGW-Bacteroidetes-14; assembly: GCA_002842655.1. GTDB lineage: Bacteria > Bacteroidota > Bacteroidia > Bacteroidales > UBA932 > Bact-08. The sequence continues at coordinate 13,339 of PHDP01000002.1, read as the reverse complement.
TCAAGTGCCTCTCCGTATGAGAGATTGTCTTCGTTTATATATTCACGAAGCCTTTCAAGACCAATGAATGCAGCGTGTCCTTCATTGCAATGGTATACATCGGCCTTAATGCCAAGAAGTCTGAGTGCCCTGATACCTCCAATTCCAAGAAGCATCTCCTGTTTAAGTCTGTTCTCCAGATCTCCGCCGTAGAGATGGTGAGTAATTGTGCGGTCCTCAGGCAGGTTGTCCTCAAAATCTGTATCCATGAGGTAGAGCGGAGTCCTTCCCACATCTGCCCTCCAGAGCCTTGCATGAAGGGTTCTTCCGGGAAGTGCAACCTTAACAATTATCCAGTCTCCGTTCTCATCTCTCACCTGGCTAACAGGAAGTTTGGAGAAGTCCTGAGCCTCATACTCTGCCACCTGGTCGCCCTGAGCAGAAAGTTTTTGAGTAAAATAACCATATCTGTACAGAAGACCAACTCCTGTTATTGGAATCATTTTATCGCTTGACTCCTTCAGGTAGTCACCTGCAAGGATTCCCAGACCACCCGAATAGATTTTCAGAGACTGGTCCAGACCATATTCCATTGAAAAATAGGAGATTTTTGGACCTGACATTGACTTTCCCTCCTCCATATAGTTCACAAAATCGCTGTAAACTTTATCGAGTTTTGCAAGAAAGGCCGGGTCCTTTTCAAGCTCCCTTGTTCTTTTAAGGCTGATGCTGTCAAGCAGCAGTATGGGATTTCCGTGACTCTCTTTCCAGAGAAGAGGATCTACCATCTTAAAGAGCTCCATGGCCTCATCATTCCAGCTCCACCAAAGGTTTTTGGAGATTGTATCCAGGTGCTCAAGCCTCTGCGGAAGCTGCTTGTTAATTATTACGGTAGACCAGTTTGGTTTGTTGGCCACATTGATCTTAAAATTGAGATGATCTCTGTCATCCATAGACTGGGAAAATGCTCCCCTGTTGTCTGCAATGTTATCGATTGCCATTGAATATGCTCTTTTATAATATATTAACTGATTCTCCCACAGTGCTATTCTGGATGCCAGCTTCGCACTTTTTCTTAATTCGCGCTCCTCTTCACCGCTCAAAGATGCGGCTTTTTCAATAATTTCCGATAATTTTTCTGCAACCTGCAGGTAGTTATTGTCGTCTCTATCAACAACCACAATACCCGGATGCTCACCTGCAATATGTTCCTTAACCCACAGACCAAATCCGGCCAGTGTTGTAGTTACTGTAGGTACACTAAATGCAAGGCTCTCCAGCGGAGTATAGCCCCATGGTTCGTAATATGAAGGAAACATGGTTATGTCCAGCCCTGCAAGAAGTTCATAATAGGTTTTATTGAAGACTCCGTCCTGCCCGTTCAGATAGGAGGGAACAAAGAATATCCTCACGCTCTCACCTTTTCTGTTGAGAAGATCAAGATCCCTTACCTTTTTCACAATAGGGTCCCACTCCGGCTCACTGAGGTAATGGGTGCAGTTTGTTGTGTAATCACCACCACCTGAAATTTTTGCCAGCAACTCCTTGTTTGGGCCGTTGTGTCCGGCCGGAATAAACATAAAGGCGACAATCTCCCTCTTAACATCAGAATTTCTGAGTGCTCCGAGTGAATCAAGGAACAGGTCCAGCCCCTTGTTTTTGTATTCATATCTGCCGCTGATTCCCACAAGAAGTGCATCTTCCCTTACCTCTCTTCCTGACATTGCAGATGCAATCTCAGAAAGGATTTTCCTTGATGATTGTCTCATTATTTCAAGAGCCTCATCATCAGGAGCTATTGTCTCATCGAACCCGTTTGGAGTTACAATATCTGTCTCTCTTCCCAGAAACCGGCCGCACTCATCTGAAGTAATGTCACTTACTGTTGTAAAGACATCTGATTCGCGGGCAGAAATTTTTTCGAGAGAGTGTTTGGCTGTAATATGAAGTTCAGATGCTTTGGAATCTGCATTCATACCGTCTGGCATGCTGTAGAGCGGCATACCGTTTCCGGCTATGGACCTGCCCAGTGCAGTCGCATGTGTTGTAAAGACAGTTGCTACGGGGAGAGTTGTCTCTTTAAGATAGAGAAGTCCCGCTCCTGTCATCCATTCATGGAACTGAGCCACAATTTTGTGATGTGATGAGAGGTTGTATCTCACAAAACTCTCAATGACCTTTCCGGTTGCATATCCAAAAAGGGCGCTCTCAATGTAATCCCACTGACCTGTCAGGGAATCGAGCCCGTATCTCTTCCAGAATTGAGTAAGAATCTCATCTTTTCTGGTTATGTAACTGCTGAAGTCTACAAGAATGGCAAGGGGATTTCCCGGAACATTCCACCTTCCTGTGCGGATTCTCAGCCCCTCTGACTCTGCCTTTGTCTTCCACGCCCGGAAAATTTCTGAATCTTCAGAGAACTCGGGATTAACCCCTGTCTCTCTCCATACATCCGGCCCTATTAATATATGTTTTTCCCCGAACTCCCTTGAAAGGTTCAGGGCCTTGGTAGCGATTACTGTATGTATCCCTCCCACCTTGTTGCACACCTCCCAGCTCACCTCAAACAGGTAATCTGGGTGTTGAATCTTTATCTCTGACATATTGGTTTCCTACCTTTTTTCTTTTTTGGAGCCTCTTTTTGCTGCAATTTTTGTTCCACTTTTAACCTCCTGAGGCAAAGCTTGTTTCTGAACTCTTACCAGAAAATCGCTCAAAACATTCATGTAATTGATAAAGGCTTCATATGGGGTTTCGTACGGATTAAAGTATTTGTGAACAGCTCCGTCCGAGAAGAATTTAGTACACATGTAATAAAAGTGGTCGCTCTCCTGAAGTCTAAGAAAGTCCTGCAGAAGGGTTTTGTCACCGGATGCAATTACCAGTTCCCTTACTGCATAAAGCTTTTCAAATGCTTCATTCTGAAGTTCGTTGCCAAGCCATGCAGATGTATCTCTCTCCTCATCTGCCCATGAAATAGCGTACGGCACATGAAGCGGGGCAACAGGCTGATGCTTCTTGCACACCTCAGATGGCGTCAGAAACTCGAACTCTGTCTGCGAAAGAACTGCTCCCGGCAGATGTTTCAGGAATTCAAAAATTCCGGTTGTTGCCTGCTGGTGCTCTCCAAATGTTTCGTAATCCATAAAAAGATTTACTATCTCCTCTTTCTCGAGCGATCTGGAGAGCCATGTCACATATTTATCAGATGTAAGAGGCCAGTTTGTCCATGATCTGTCTGAAAAGCGGAATGCGATATCGTCACTAAGCTGAAAGTTCTTTAAAAGCAGCTTCAGCCTTGGGTTAAGCGAATTTGTATAGATATAGTTCGGACTCTTCCATCCCAGAATGTGCTTTGCCCCTTCTGTGAGCATCCCCCTGAATCCCATTGCAGCAACCACAGAACCTATCTGGTCTGAATATATGAGCTCAGTGTTTCTGAATACCTTTGGTTTCTGTCCAAAGAGCTCCTCAATTTTTGCAGAGTGCAGCTTAACCTGATATATGAATTCATCTTCAGAAACAAGCGATGAAAGAGAGTGTGCATATGTCTCTGCGAGAAATTCCACACAACCTGTTTTAGCCAGTTCTCTGAAACTCTCTATTACCTCCGGGGCGTATTTTTCGAACTGATCAAGAACTACTCCGGAAATTGAAAAAGAGACCCTGAATGCTCCTCTGTGCTGTTTTATCAGTGCCAGTAAAATTTCATTTGCAGGCAGATAACACCTCTGGGCAACCCTTTTCAGAATTGTCTTGTTTGCGAAGTCGTCGTAATAGTAAGACTCCCTGCCAATGTCAAAGAACCTGTAGAGTCTCAGTCTGTCCGGCTGATGAACCTGAAAGTAAAGGCATATTGTCTTTTTCATAAATAACTATTTTATCAGTTCTGCATAAATCTCATTAACCCTGAACGCTGCATTGTCCCATCTGAGGGCGTTCACCTCTTCCAGGCCATTTCTTACAGCCATGGCCGGGAGTGCCGGATATGCCAGCAATCCGTAAATGGCATCTGCCATTGCATCAATATCCCAGAAATCTACCTTGATTGCGTGGTGCAGCACCTCTGCAACCCCGCTCTGCTTTGAAATAATTGTGGGAACATTGGATCTCATTGCCTCCAGCGGTGAAATTCCGAAGGGTTCAGATACCGACGGCATCACATAAACATCTGAGTAGGCAAACATCTTCTTAACATCTTCTCCCCTGAGGAAGCCGGTAAAATGGAAGTTTGTTGCAATTCCAAGTTTTGCCACCCTCCTGATTGAACGGTTAAGCAAATCTCCGCTCCCTGTCATTACAAATCGAACCTTGGGATATCTTCTTATAACTTTTGCGGCGGCCTCAATAAAGTATTCCGGTCCCTTCTGGAAGGTAATTCTTCCAAGGAATGTAACAATCTTGTCATCAACACCTCTGTTTACAGACAATTGTTCAAATCCGTCAAAGTCAACAGCATTATGAACTGTAACAACCTTATCGGGATTAATGCCATATTTATTGATAACTGTATTTCTTGTGAGGTTGCTTACTGCAATAACCTTATCTGCCTCTTTCATTCCAAGTTTTTCAAGGTCGTAGACAATTGTGTTGATATTATTGCCGCTTCTGTCAAACTCTGTTGCATGAACATGTACTACCAGCGGTTTGCCGGTTAATCTCTTTGCCGCAGTTCCAGCAAGGTATGTGAGCCAGTCATGTGCATGAATCACATCAAAATCATACCTGAGTGCAATTTCGGCCGCAACCATTGCGTAGCGGGATACCTCCTCCATAAGGTCGGACCCGTACTTTCCTGAGAATTTATATTTCTGGCCAAGGATACTTTTATAATCCTTTACCTGTCCTTTCCTGTTCTTCTCCACCTCCTCAGTAAACTGCTCGGGTGTAAGATAGGGAATCATATTGGTACCAACCCTCAGAAACTGTACCTTTTCAAGTACACTCCTGACATTTTTTGCAGTTTCAGTTACTGCTATGTCGCTTGCATTGATAATCTTTACAGCACTCTCATCTTCATCTCCGGAGGCAGACGGCATTACAAATAGCACCTCTGTGCCCATATTGGACAATCCCTTTGTGAGTCCGTAGCATGCTGTTCCGAGCCCTCCCGATATGTGCGGAGGAAACTCCCATCCAAACATCAGTACCTTCATGGTTTCTCCTTTTTGAATCCAGCAATCTCCTTCATAGCCCACAAGAAAGAGGCAACACTTATTGAGTTTGAAGTACACCCGTGAGGAAGATGAGGAGGGTCTCCGTCATAAACCTCAGAAATTGATCCTATGCAGTGAATCTCAATGTCCTCCTCAAAGGCAGAGAGAAGTTCTTTTGCCTTATTTATAAAAGCCTCTCCGTAAAGTTTAAGGTTTGCGTCAATGTAGAATCCAAGAAGCCATGGCCTTGTTGTACCCTGATGGTAGGCACTGTTTCTTGAGAATTCATCACCGTCATACTCGCTTTTGTATTGAGGGCTCTGCGGGGAGAGGGTCCTGACTCCCCTGTCTGTCAGAAGCTCCTGTTTTACCTTGTGGAGTACCATTGACTTCTGTTCGTCGCTCAGTGGAGAGTACTCGAAAGAGCAGGTGAAGAGCTGATTGGGTCTCACGCATTTATTCTGCCCCTCGTGGCCAACGAAATCTGCAAGATAGTTTCCGTTTTCTATCCAGAAGGCCATGTTGAAATATTTCTCTATATTCCTTTTAACAGGTTCCCACTCTTCTCTGAAACTCTTTTCAGAAGCGGCTGCAGACATGGACAGAGCAAAACAGATTGCATTATACCAAAGAGAGTTTAGCTCCACCTGGTAACCCTCCCTCTCTGTAACCGGTACACCAGCCGCCATGGCATCCATCCAGCTCAGAGGGGCACCTCGTTTTTCTGCCCACAAAAGACCGTTATCATGTAGCTTAATTGTAGATTCCGGTCGTTTATCCCTGTAGTGTTCAAGAATATCCTTTAAAAGCGGACCATACTCTTTCCAAACTTGTTTTTTACTGCCTGTGAAGATGGCGTAATGCTGAAGCGCCCAGAAAAGCCACAGAGGCACATCTGGTCTTGTGCCGTTGCCTGAAGGTACTCTGCCCTCCCTCTCAATCAGTGAGTCTATAATCTCTTTAAACCTCTTTTTATCTTCATTTGCGTAAAGAGTGAGCCCAGGCGCAGCAAGAAGAGTCTCGCGCGGGCTTCTGTCCAGCCATGGATATCCGGCATATATACTGGTCTTTCCGTCAATGTTAATTATGAATTGTTTTGCAGCTATGCGGAGGCAGCTTTCAAAACTGTCTCTGCTGCTCCTCAGAGATATGTATTTTTCAAATTTACTCTTAAGGGCAGCCGGTTTTTCGACTGATGTTGAAGCCGAGAACAGAATCTGCTGACCCTTTTTGACTGGCATCTCAAAGTAGCCCGGTACAAAAAGGTCCTCTGCAGATTCGTATGCTCTTCTGCGCTCCTCTTTGTACTCAATATTGTAATACCAGTCGGGTGAAGAGATAAATTCAGATTTGCAAGAGATCTGAAGATTCAGGTCCGGGAATCCTCCGTAAAGGCGGAATGCCCTTCCCCCGGGTATCTCTTTTGAGGATGTGTCGGCATCCATGTTGACCTTTGAGAGTGTGTGGATATGTCTGAAGGCCAAAAATGGCTTAAGCCTCAGAATGGTTGGTGAGTTTGCCTCCAGAAGCGTGTACCTTACGAAAAACTGCTCTGCGCTGTGGCTGAGCATCATCTCCTTGCGGAAAACCATTCCGCCTACCCTGTAGGTAATGGATACACATTTATCTATCTCAAAGTCTCTGATATACTTGTGCCCTCTTGGCTCATACATGTCACCGTAACGGTGAATACCAAGGTTGAATGACTTGTCGTGCTGGACCAGTGTCTCGTCCAGTGATGAAAGCAGTACGAATTTCTCATTGTTGAATGCAGAAACGGGAAGAACAAGCAGTCCGTGGTATTTCCTGGTATTGCAGCAGACAATGGTGGTATTCATATAACCACCTGCATGATTGGTAGATAGAAATTCCCGTTTTAGGGAATATTCCAGGTTTACCAGCTCCTCTTTGTTAAATTGTAAGTAGGCCATGCGGTTTGTTTTAATCCCTGCAAGTTAGCAAAAAAATGTTAAGAGATTGTTTCATCTCTCTTTTTTAAAGACCATTGCGCACCTGCTTGGCAGGTATATCCAGAGTGCATCTCCCTCTGTATCCGGCAGGGTGAAATGCTTCAAATCTCTTTTATTCCTTTCAAATCCTCCGAATTTATTCCAGTCACTGTCCAGAGCTGTAACATAGCTCCCTGCAGGCGCAGGAATCCTCAGGTCTGTATAGGAGTTTAAAGGACTGAAATTGAATGCAAAGAGATATCCGTTACGAATGAAAACCAGTATTTGCCTTTCATCATGTCTGAAGACAACCTGCGGCCTCTCCTTAAAGATTTTTGCACTCTTTATGAGTTTAATCATTGCCCTGTCAAACTCCAGCAGATGGTGATAGCGGAGGTTTATATCCCCGGCAAGTGACCACTGTCTCCTGGCGTAATGATATGACCAGCCGTTTCCCTCCCTTGGAAAATCTATCCACTCGGGGTGACCGAATTCATTGCCCATAAATGTTAGATAACCGTCGCCGGCAGCAGCAGCCGTCACCAGCCTTATCATTTTGTGAAGAGCAATGCCACGCTCAATTACCAGACTCTTTGACCCTTTATTCATTGAGGTATACATCTCTGCATCCAGAAGCCGGAATATTATTGTCTTGTCCCCTACCATAGCCTGGTCATGGCATTCGGCATAGCTGACTGTCTTTTCATCTGCCCTCTTTCCGGAAAGTTCATGAAAAACCGCACCCATATTCCACTCTTCGTCCCTGAGTTCCTTTATCCATTTAATCCAGTGGTCGGCAACTCCCATACTCATCCGGAAGTCAAATCCTGCACCTCCGTGTTCAAACGGAGCGGCAAGCCCTGGAAGCCCGCTCACATCCTCCGCAATGGTAATGGCTTTTGGATTAAGCTCTTTTATTACTCTGTTTGCAGCAGCCAGATAAATAAATGCATCTGTGTCGAGGTTACCTCTAAAGTAAGATGAGTAATCTGTGAAACTGCGCCCCAGTCCGTGGTCAAAATAGAGCATACTTGTAATTCCGTCAAAGCGGAATCCGTCAAAGCGAAACTCCTCTGTCCAGTATTTGCAGTTGGAAAGCAGAAAGAGAATCACCTCCTCCTTTCCGTAGTTGAAACACCTTGACCCCCAGGCCGGATGTTCTCCCCTGTCGCCCTTGTGAAAATAGAGGTCTCTTGTTCCGTCCATCTCCGAGATTCCCTCAACTGAGTTGTTCACTGCATGCGAATGAATAATATCCAGAACAACTGAGATTTTTAATGAATGGGCTTCATCAATGAGCTCTTTAAGTTCTTCCGGAGTTCCAAACCTTGAGCTTGGCGCAAAATAACTTGACACCTGATAACCAAAGGAGCCGTAATAGGGGTGTTCCTGAATGGCCATAAGCTGAATTACATTATAACCAAGTGAGGCAATGTGCGGGAGAACCTCTCTTCTGAAAGAGTTATAGCTCCCCATCCCGTACTCCTCTGTGCTCATTCCAATGTGAGCTTCGTATATGAGAGGATTTGCAACCTTTGCAGGAGCCGGATGTTTCCATTTGTATTCAGGAAGCTCCCAGATTTGCGCCGAAAATATTTTTGTGGCATTATCCTGAACAACCCGTCTGGCGTAGGCCGGAATTCTCTCTCCCTCCCCTCCGTTCCATGAGACCAGCCATTTGTAAAGGTCTCCATGTTTCATTGAAGAGACCGGCAATCTCAGCTCCCAGTTTCCTGAACCGGCCGAAGAAAATGAGTATGCCTCATCTCTCTTCCATCCGTTTGCCTCGCAGAGCAGGTGAATTGCTGTTGCATTCGGGGCCCACTCTCTGAATACTCTCTCATCTCCCTCAAGGTGTACTCCATACCAGAGATGTCCGTTAGCGGAATCAGACAGTTTTTTGTGCATGCCGGACAGTTCGGCCATCCTGATAGCGGCTGCTTCATGCCTTACCCAAATATCCCTTTTGAAAGGTTCAAGCCAGGGGTCATCCTGCCATAGCTTCAGTTCGGTCATATCAGTTGTTTTGAGAAATTTTGTCTATCTCATCCTTGTAGTCTCTCAGCTGCTTTCTGCAGTATTCAACAAGCTCAGTTGCCCTCCTGACATCTTTAGAGAGTTCGTCAAAGCTTGTTTCCGGATCTTCAATTTTTGCAAGAAGTTTTTCAATCTCCTGCAGCGCCTCTCTGTATCCGGTCTCTTCGCCGGCTGTATCTTTTATCTTTTTCATAACTCAGATCTTTTTTCAACTTTACAGTCAAGTGCTCCGTCTGAGAGCACTATCCTCACTTTCATTCCCTCTTTTATCTCTTTTATGCTGCTGATTCTTTTTCCCTCAGACAGTGTTACCGAATAACCCTTTTCAAGCAGGCTGAGCGGATTTGCCGAGCGGATACGCTGCTGAAGCAATTCAAGCCTGTGCTCTGCAATCCTGAATTTGTCCGAGACAACCCTGACAATATCTCTTTTAAGCATCTCTATCCTTGTGTTTTCATCTGAGATTCTTGCCTGTACTGTCATTCGCAGCCTCTGCATCAGGTAGAGCAGCTGCTGCTCCTCCCTGGCAAAGAGTTCAATTATGAAATCTGCAGCAGCCGTAGGTGTCTTGACCATTGTGTGTGCAACCATATCTGCCACATGTATGTCATGATCGTGTCCTATTCCGGTTATAACAGGAAGGGGAAACTGAGCAATATTGGCAGCGAGTTCGTAATCGTCAAAACAGATAAGATCCTGAACAGACCCGCCTCCCCTTGCTATTACAAGCATGTCGAACTCTCCGGCCCTTGCCGCTACGGCATCCATTGCAGAGATTATCTCAGCAGGTGCTGTTGCCCCCTGCATTGCTGCCTGAAACAGTTCCGTCCGGAAGGTAAATCCGTACTCGTTGTTTGTGAGGTGTTTCATAAAATCTCTGTAGCCGGCTGCCTGTGCAGATGAAATAACAGCAATCCTTCGCGGAAGCAGTGCCAGCCCCAGGGTTGAGTTCATGTCAAACATCCCCTCCTCCCGGAGCCTTTTGATGGTCTGCTGCCTCTGAAGCTCCTGCTCTCCTACTGTAAAGGCAGGATCAATATCGCTGACAACCAGTGAGAGCCCGTAAAGCGGTGAATACTGCACCTGAACCTGGACAAGAATCTGCATACCTCTGGTTAGCTCCTGCCCCGTGGTTGTTTCGAAATAGGGTCTCAGCATTCTGAATACAGATGACCATACTATCGCCTGAGCACGGGCAGATATGCCGCTCTCCCCCTCCCTTCTGTCTACAAGGTCCATGTAGCAGTGTCCGGTTGACTGATATTTAATTTCGCTGATTTCTCCCCTAATCCAGTAACTTTTCTCCAGGCGTGCCTCTATCGAAGATTTAATCTCCTCCTGCAATTCAAGTAATGTTATACTTCTCTCTGCTCTCATTCTCTCTTTCTTTTTTTAGGGACTTCATACAAATATAAGCATAAAATTGTACCTTTGCGGCAGAAAATCCTCAGCATGAAGATAACCAAAGCGATATTTTCAGGTAGTTCAAGCAATGTAAAGGGCAAGCCCTCACTTAAACTGCCCGAATTTGCATTTATTGGCAGGTCCAACGTTGGCAAATCATCCCTCATCAATGCTCTTTGCATGCAGGGTAAGCTGGCACACACCTCCTCAACTCCCGGAAAGACTCAGCTTGTAAACCATTTCATGATAAATGACAAATGGTATCTGGTTGACCTTCCCGGCTATGGCTATGCAAAGACCTCAAAAACCGAGAGAGAGAGGCTGGGCGGGGTTATCAGAAACTACATTAACGAATCTGAAGAGCTTCAGCTGCTGTTTGTTCTTATTGACTGCAGGCACGAGATTCAGAAAATTGACCTTCAGTTTATGATTGAACTGGCTAAGGCCGATGTTCCGTTCGCTATTATACTTACAAAGGCAGATAAAATTGGGGTCGTGGCACTTAAAAACCGGATTGAGGATAATGCAAAAGCACTTCTCGAATACTGGGAAGAGCTCCCTCCCGTTTTTGCATCTTCATCCAGTACCGGCGCCGGAAGGGAGGAAATTCTTGACTATATTGAATCAATAATCGAAAAATAAATAAATGTACAATATGGATCATCAACATCAGATAAAGATTTTTTCATGCAGAAGCTCCCGTTATCTTGCAGAAAAAATTGCCAGCTCGCTCAGTCTGGATCTGGGAAAATCATCGGTAACGGTTTTCAGCGACGGAGAATTTCAACCGGCTCTTGAAGAGAGTGTCAGGGGTGCAACTGTCTTCATTGTTCAGTCAACCATGCCTCCCGTTGATAACATCTTTGAGCTTCTTCTGATGGTAGACGCTGCCAGAAGAGCATCGGCATACAAGGTAATTGCAGTAATCCCATACTTCGGATGGGCCCGTCAGGACAGAAAAGACCGCCCGAGAGTTCCGATAGGGGCAAAAATGGTTGCCAACCTTCTTGTTGCTGCAGGCTGCGACAGAGTTATGTCTGCAGATCTTCACGCAGACCAGATTCAGGGCTTTTTTGACATTCCTGTTGACCATATTTATGCAAGTTCAATCTTCCTCCCTTACCTTAGGGACCTGAAGCTTGACAATATGTCTATAGCAGCTCCTGATATGGGAGGTGCAAAAAGGGCCAATGCATATTCAAGAATACTCGGATGCCCGCTTATCATATGCCATAAGTCAAGGGAGAAGGCGAATGTTGTTGGTTCAATGACTGCAATAGGTGATGTCGAGGGTAAAAACATTGTCATCATTGATGATATGATAGATACAGCAGGCACTATAACCAAGGCTGCAGACATGCTTATGGAAAAGGGTGCTCTAAGCGTAAGGGCACTTGCAACACACGCGGTGCTATCAGGACCGGCATATGAGAGAATTGCCAAATCCGCCCTTAAGGAGGTTATTATTTCGGACACCATTCCGCTTATGACTGACCCTAATGTAGACAGAAGCAAAATTAAAGTTCTTTCTGTTGCAGAGATTTTTGCAGATGTTATCGATAAAGTATACAATTACAAATCAATAAGCACAAGCTTTATTTTCTAGATAATGCTCAATTCAGATCCAAAACTGATTTATGACCGTCTGGTGATTTCGGTACGCAGGTTTTTCCGCGATGCCGGGAGAGAGCGTGCAGTAATTGGTCTGTCAGGCGGAATTGATTCTGCCGTGGTTCTGGCAATAGCTGCGCATGCACTTGGAAAAGATAATGTTCAGGCAATTTTGATGCCTTCCCCGTTCTCAACATTGCATTCAGTTACTGATGCAGTGGAGCTGGCAGATAATCTGGGTGTTAAATACAGTGTCTTCCCAATTGAGGGTGTCTATAACAAATTCTTTAAAGAGTTTGAAGAGTTGTTCGGAGAAGATGTTAAAAAGCTTACAAGGGAGAACCTGCAGGCAAGAATCAGGGGAGTTGTATTAATGGGCTGGTCGAACCAAAACGGCTCTCTTTTGTTAAATACGTCAAACAAGAGTGAGATTGCAATGGGGTATGGTACCCTTTACGGAGACCTCACCGGAGCACTTATGGTTCTTGCAGATATTTACAAACTTCAGGTATATTCAGTTGCAAAGTACATTAACCGGGAGGAGACCATAATACCGGAATCAATAATTACAAAAGCTCCCTCTGCAGAGCTGAGTCATGATCAGAAGGACAGTGACTCACTTCCTGAATACTCAGTTCTGGACCCGGTTCTCTGGTCACTCATAGAGGAGAAGAGAACACCTGCAGATCTTATATCGGCAGGGACAGACATAAGTCTGGTGAACAGAATAGTTCATCTTATGAATGTTTCAAAGTTCAAGGGATATCAGCTTCCGCAGATGATTCAGGTTGGAAACAGCCCGCTTCTTCCGGCAGAGAAATGTCTCTTTTATGATTTAGATTAAAAAAATTAAAATGACTGTTATATTATTTTCATTGCTGCTCGTTGCACTGGCAGTTTTCCTTCTCTCCTTCAATGTGATATTCAGGAAGAACGGGAAATTCCCTGAGACTGAAATTGGCGGAAACAAAGAACTTCGCAAGAAGGGACTTATGTGTGCCAAGTCAGAAGAGCGGATCCTGTGGAGCAAGAAAAACAGAGGCTCCGTAAATGTCAAATATGATCCAATTTCAAGCGGCTGTTCAAGCTGCTCAACATGCGGCACAGGCTGCGAATAAAAAACAAATATGAGTATAGTAGCCATTGTAGGGCGCCCGAATGTGGGCAAATCGACACTCTTCAACCGCCTGGTGGGAATGAGAA
>PHDP01000084.1 GCA_002842655.1 Bacteroidetes bacterium HGW-Bacteroidetes-14 | reverse complement strand
AGTACGCGACGACCGTTCGGTGTAGACATGCGCTCACGGAAGCCATGCTTGTTGCGGCGCTTGCGTTGTGATGGTTGAAAAGTGCGTTTCATGATATATTTTTACTTTATTTTATTTCGCAAAAGGGAGTGCAAAGATATACAAAATGTTTTTAAACGCAAATAATTATTCTAACGTTTTATATACAACACCATTTTTCCTTCAAAAAAGGGCTCCTTAAACCACTTTGAAATCTCATTTATGCCGATTCTCTCCGCAGGAATTCTCATGGCCCCTGCTGCGACAGATATCTCTTCACCAAGCTCTCCGCCTTTAAGATATAGAACACCTCTTTCAATACCATCCCTTTTTCCGGCAAGAAGCGAGTTCCAGATCCACGGAAGAAAATTTTTCAGTTCGGTAACAGCCCTTGATACAACAAAATCAAATTTCATATCAATACTCTCTGCACGGGCATTCTCAACCCGGACATTGTTCAGCCCGAGTGACTCCGCAACTGAGCGGGCCACAAGAGTCTTTTTCCCTATAGAGTCGCAAAGAACAAATGATACTTCAGGAAAGAGGATTGCAAGCGGAATACCAGGGAATCCTCCGCCTGTACCAACATCCAGTACGGCCGATCCTGCAGGAAACTGTACAACCCTTGAAATCGCAAGAGAGTGGAGCACATGGTGCAGATATAAATTGTCTATATCCTTGCGGGATACTACATTAATTTTGGAGTTCCACTCTGAGTAGAGGGGGAGGAGTGCAGCAAACTGCTCTCTCTGCCTCTGCGTCAGCTCAGGAAAGTATGTCAATATCAAATCTTCCATTCTTATGTAAATGCTCTTTGGCTCTTCTGATTCTGGTTTTAACCGTTCCGGACGGCAAATTTAACTCTTTTGCAATCTCTTCGTATGCATATTCGTGAATAAAGCGCATCTCTGCAACTGCACGATACAGTTCAGGGAGGTTTTCAATCTCCCTTTTTAGTTTTTCAATCTCCTGCTCGAAAATAAGATGCTCCTCCGGACTTGGCACATATGAGTCCTTTCCAACAATCTCCTCACCGGCAGTAAAACTGTCCAGAGACCTTACATTCAGCTTTTTGCGGCGCATGAAATCTATGCAGCTGTTGCGGGCAATGGTATAAAGCCAGGTCGAAAATGCATAGTGAGGGTCATAACTCCCTATCATCTGAAAAGCCTTCTCAAAAGCCTCCTGAGAGATGTCACTGGCATCGTCGGGATCATGAATGAGCTGCATGATAAATTTTCTTATCTTATCCTGATATCTTGAAACAAGTACCCACGAGGCCTCCTCCCGGTTCTGAAGAACCAGAGTAACAAGCCTCTTGTCTGAGTATTTTTTAATGTGCTTCAAGCCAGTTTCCTCCATATTCGCATTCAACGGTGAGTGGAACAGAAAGTTCAATTACACTCTCCATAACACTCTTCACAATTGATGGTAACTTTTCAATCTCTTCAGGAATTACATCAAAGACAAGTTCGTCATGCACCTGCAGTACCATTTTGCTTTTAATGTTCTCCTCTTTTAATTTATCTGCAATTCTAATCATTGCAACTTTAATGATATCTGCAGCGCTTCCCTGGATAGGGGCATTCACTGCATTTCTCTCTGCAAGACCTCTTACCACCTGATTTTTTGAATTGATATCCGGCAGATATCTTTTCCTGCCATAAAGGGTTGAAACATAGCCATCGGTTTTGGCCTTTTCGATCATGGAATCTATATAGAGCCTTACACCAGGATAGCTTCTGAAGTAGTCCTCAATAAGTTTCTTTGCATCTGCACGTGGTATGTTTAGTCTCTGAGAGAGTCCAAAGGCCGATATCCCGTATATGATTCCAAAGTTTGCTGTCTTTGCACGGCCGCGCTGCTCCTTTGTGAGCTCTTCTTCAGGTACTCCGAATATTTTTGAGGCTGTAGCAGAGTGGATATCTTTTCCCTGGCGGAATGCCTCAATGAAATCGCTATCTCCGCTCATGTGAGCCATAAGTCTCAGTTCAATCTGAGAGTAGTCTGCAGAGAGAATTACTCCTCCAGGATGAGATGGAATGAATGCCTTTCTTATCTCTCTTCCCCTTCCTGTTCTGATTGGGATGTTCTGAAGGTTAGGTTTTATTGAACTTAACCTTCCTGTTGCAGTAAGGGCCTGATTGTATGTGGTGTGAATTTTACCGCTCTCTTTTGAAACCAGCAGCGGTAATGGTTCAATATATGTTGACAGGAGTTTTTTAAGGTTTCTGAACTCCAGAATAGCTGCAACAATCGGGTGGGAGTCGTAAATCTCCATAAGAGTCTCTTCGTCTGTGGACTTATTTGCTCCGGATCCCTTTTTGATCTCTCCTCCAAGACCCAGTTTATCGTACAGAACAACTGAGAGCTGCTTTGGTGATGACACATTAAGGTTTGGCTCCTCTGCCATCTCTCTTACAGATTTTTCTATCTCCTCAAGCTCCAGTGCCAGCTTTTTCCCGTAGCTGCCAAGCATTGCGGTATCAAGTTTTATTCCTGTTCTCTCCATATCTGCCAGAACCCTGAGAAGCGGCATCTCCAGATTTTCATAGAGCGGGAAGTTGTTCTCCATCTTAAGTTCCTCTTCCAGCTTAACAGCAAGAGGAATAAGGACAGAGCACTCTGCAGAGAGCTTTTCATCTTCTGCCTCATTTGTGTTGTCCGGCTGAGCAGAGAAAAGGTCGGCCTGAACCATCTCCTTCTGTGACTCTATGTTCATTCCAAGATAGGTCTGAGCCAGAATCTCAATTTTATGGGAGCGCTCCGGCATGAGCAGATAGTGCATAAGCTCAATATCTGCCAGAAATCCCTTTATTTCAATTCCTTCTGCAGCAAATTCGCTTAAAGCGGATTTAAGGTCATATCCGCATTTTGCAACAGATTCATTCTCCATTATTGAGGCAATCGAGTGCATCCTCTCCCGGGATTCAGAAGCAACCAGCTCCCGGCTTGATATATATATGCTTCTGCTGCTCATTCGTATACCAATCTTCCCCTCGGCCCCTGCGGCCTCAATAACCTCAGAGGCAGATGTAATTCTAAAGAGGGGTGAATCGGCCTTAACCGCCTTCACTTCGGTTGCGGCAATCTGCGACATCTTCTCCTCTGTAATGAATATCTCCTCCAGCTGCGGAATCTGTCTTATAAGAGAGCCAAATTCATAATGAGAGAAAAGTTTTTTCAGCTCTGCAAAGTGAGGAGTTCCCAGGGTGAGTTCTTTTTCGCTGCAGGCTATATCTACATTTGTGTCAATAGTCACAAGGGTTTTGCTGAGTGCTATATGTGCCTCAGCTTCGCGGAATGCCGCCTGCTGCTTTTCGGGCAGCTCACTCAGATTTTTATAAATATTCTCAACCGAACCATATTTCTGGATCAGTTTTTTTGAACCAACCTCACCAACTCCGCGCACACCCGGCACATTGTCAGATGCGTCACCCCAGATAGTAAGAATATCTATAACCTGTGAGGGATCTTTGATTCCATATTCATTGCAGATATCCTCCCTGCCAAGAAGGATGTTGTCGCCTCCGCTCTTGCCCGGCTTGCACTGGATTATGCTTTCTGAAACCAGTTGTCCGTAATCCTTGTCCGGAGTGAGCATGAATACCCTGTAACCATCCTTTTCTGCCTGTTTGGCAAGAGTTCCAATTACATCGTCTGCCTCAAAACCGGGTTTCATCACAACGGGAATGGACATAGACTGAACAAGCTCTATAAGTGGTTCAAGAGCGCTTTTAATCAGTTCGGGTGTCTCAGACCTGTTCGCTTTATATTCAGGATAGAGCTCGTGTCTGAATGTTTTTGCGGGCGGGTCAAATGCAACTGCAAGGTGTGTGGGCTTCTCCCTTATAATCAGGTCTGTGAGGGTCTTTATGAATCCAAACAGAATAGATGTGTCAACACCTTTTGAGTTGATCATAGGTCTTCTCAGAAAGGCGTAATATGACCTGAAAATGAGGGCGTGGCCGTCTATCAGATAAAGTTTTTTCATTATTGGTCTGTATTCTCGGAGGCAAGCCACTCAACGAATGAGGTGGGGGTTTCGTAAAGTTTTATGCTGTGCAGCTCCGTTCCTTTGGGAAGATTATTCTTGAGCAGGCCGGCAAAATAGACAGCCAGGTTTTCGCAGGTAGGCTGAAAGTCCAGAATAATTACATTCTGGTATGCCGCTGCTATCTCTTCTTTAAGAGGTGCGTCGCTTCTGAGCAGAAGCGCATGGTCAAAGGGGTCTACAATCATTCTGTTTACAACGCTTTTCAAATCCCCGAAATCTACCACCATTCCGTTTTTTGGATGTGTATTGTCGTTTAATGGTGAGCCCTTTAGGGTTACAAAAAGTCTGTATGAGTGACCGTGTATATGTCTGCATTTTCCGTCGTAGTTCTGGAGCGCATGTGCTCCCTCAAAACGGAACTCTTTGGTAATTCTTATTGTTGACATGCTTTTTTTACAAAAGTATGAAAAAATTCCATATTAGTTTTCTGCCCCTTTATATAACGGCCTGTTATGAAATATGAACATTTTTATTAAAAAAGAGAATAAAAGTTTGAATTTTTATAACAATTCTTTATTTTTGTGAAAACAATCATAAATAATGGCAATGAACATTCAAAACATTCTATCTGCTAATGCAAAAAGCATGAGAAGATCAGCAATCCGCGATCTGCTCAGCGTTGCAAACAGACCTGAAGTAATATCATTCGCCGGCGGTTTTCCAAACCCGTCGACATTTCCGGTAGAAGA
Organism: Bacteroidetes bacterium HGW-Bacteroidetes-14; assembly: GCA_002842655.1. Lineage (GTDB taxonomy): Bacteria > Bacteroidota > Bacteroidia > Bacteroidales > UBA932 > Bact-08. The sequence continues at coordinate 4,689 of PHDP01000084.1, read as the reverse complement.
CCTGAAGATAATCATGCAGGAGGTACTTGAACAGGAAAGTACTTCTGCACTCCAGTACGGACCAACCGAAGGAAACGCAAAACTTCGTGAATTGCTTGCCGAAAGATACAAATCACAGGGATTGCAAATTACAAAGGATAATATTTTAATCACTACCTCTTCGCAGCAGGCTATTGACCTTGTAACAAAGGTTTTCATTGATCCGGGCGATACCATTATCTGTGGTCTTCCATCTTACCTCGGAGCACTTCAGGCATTCTGGTCATACCAGGCAAAACCTATAGGAATTACCAAGGACGAAGAACTTGATGTGGTTGTTAAAGCACTTATTGGAAGTGGTAAAAAACCAAAATTTGTCTATGCAATTCCGGATTTCCAGAATCCTTCAGGAATAACCATGACATTGCAGCAAAGAAAAGATGTTCTGGCAGTTGCTAAAAAACATGATCTTCTTATCATTGAAGACAGCCCGTACAGGGAACTTCGTTTTGACGGAGAGGAGCAGCCGCTAATCTATTCAATGGATAACGAGAGAGTTGTTCTGCTGGGAACATTCTCAAAGACCTTCCTTCCGGGATTCCGTCTGGGATGGGTTATTGCTCCAACCAATATTATCGACAAACTTATTGTTGCAAAACAGTCTACAGACCTTTGCGCTCCGGTTTTCGACCAGGCTGTTGCTGCAAAATATCTTGAGAAGGGTCTTTTTGACAAGAACCTCAAAAAAACAATTGATCTGTACAGAACAAAGAGAGATCAGATGCTCTCATGTTTTGAAAAATATATGCCTGCGGGTGTTACCTGGACAAAACCTGAGGGAGGACTCTTCCTTTTTGTTACCCTTCCGGAAGGGTACGATGCAACTGAACTCTTCAATGTAGCCATTAAGGAGAATGTTGCCTTTGTAATTGGAGAGGCATTCCACTGTGACGGTTCAGGAAAGAACACAATGAGAATTAACTTCTCGTTCATGAACGAGGAGAAGACTGAGGAGGGTGTTAAGCGTCTTGCAACAGCAATTAAAAAAATGCTCGAAACAGCACCAGTTCCTGCGGCAACAACATTCTAGCAAATTGAAATACTCTATACGAATGTGTAGAGGTTTCTGTCAAATTTTAAAGGGGAGTCTTTGAACATAGTGTCAAAGGCTCCTTTTTCTATGAGCTCCTCCGGAGTACCATGGCTGAACGACTCCCTTCCCATTATCCAGATTCTGTCGCAGTGCCTTATTGCCAGCTGAAGGTCGTGAGTGGAGAAGATTACGCTCCTGGACTCTTCGTGTGCAATGTCACTCAGCAGCTTTGTAATTGTAAGCTTGTTCTCAATGTCAAGAAAGGCTGTCGGCTCATCAAGAAAAATTATCTTACTCTCCTGAACCAGAGCACGGGCTATTGTGGCACGCTGAAACTCCCCGTCACTCAGTCTGCTGGAGTCCCTGTTTTCAAAACCTGAAAGTCCGACTCTCTCCAGCGTACCTATTACAAATTCGCGCTCCTGAGGCCCGACCTGTCCCAGCCAGTTGGTTCTGTTATAACATCCGGTTGCAACCATGTCAAACAGTGAGAGGTTTCTTGCCCGCGGGCTCTGCGAAGGGACAAAAGAGATTTTTTCTGCAAGCCTGCTGTGGGAGTATGAAGAAATTTGTTTTCCGTCAACAAGTATCTCGCCGCTTCTGAAACTCTGAATCCCCGACAAACTTTTAAGAAGAGTACTCTTTCCTATGCCGTTGGGCCCAACTACAGCAATAATCTCGCCTCTGCTTGCAAAGGCCGAAATCTCCCTGTAGATATCCTTGTTGTATCCAAGGCAGAGGTTGTTTGTCTCCAGTACTCTCTCCATCAGATAAACTTGCTCTTAAGAATTATTATAAGAATTATGGGAACACCAATAAGCGCACTTACTGTATTGATAGGAATAACCCCGGATTGTCCGGGCAGTTGTGCAACAGTGTCTGTAAATACCATAATTGCAGCACCCAGCAGTGCAGTGGCAGGTATAAGAACCCTGTGATCTGCGTTTTTGAAAAACATCCGTGCTATGTGGGGAACGGCAATTCCAATAAAACCAATGGGACCGCAGAATGCAGTGACGCTTCCTGCCAGAAGGGTTGTTGCAACAAGAATTCTTCTTCTTGTATGCTCCAGGTTTACCCCAAGGCTTTTGGCATAGGCCTCGCCCTGAAGCAGGATATTCAGCTCTTTAATATTGTATACAGATAAAATCAGTCCGGGAACTATGAGCATACTCATAATCCAGATCTGGGCAGATGTCAGCCCCGAAAAACTTCCCATTGTCCAGACAACGAATGCCTTAAGGGCAGATGAAGAGGAGAAGTACTGCAGAAGGGTTATGAGTGCGCTGGCCACACTTCCCAGCATAATGCCGAATATAAGAAGGGAGGTATTATCCCTCAGCCTTGATGATACAAGCAGAATAAGAAGGGTTACGCCGAATGCTCCCGCCCACGCAGAGGCAGCTACGCCAAGGTTAAGGGCAAATGAGCCTGTAAGGCTGATTCCGAATGCAGAAAAACCCATAACAAAGAGAGCCACTCCCAGTCCCGCGCCGGAGCTTATTCCAAGTATGAAGGGGTCTGCAAGCGGATTTTTAAACAGAGTCTGCATCTGAAGACCGCAAACAGAGAGGGCCACTCCTGCCAGAAGTGCAGTTATTGCTTTGGGAATTCTGAAATCCCAAAGAATTTCATTAACAAATGAAAGGTCAGATTTGCCAGCAAGTGAGGCAAAAATCTCTCCGGGGGGAATAATCACGGAACCCAGTATGAGGTTAAGCAGGATAAGCAGTCCGAGCGCTGCCGATATCACTGAATACTCTCTGATGTAACCGGATTTTACTTTCATTTCTGCTTTGCGGAATTTGAGCGCTAAGATAGTGCAAAAAAAATTGTTATTTTTGCCGCGTTATACAAATCCAAAAATTATACTCAAGATGAGAAGAAAAATTGTTGCCGGCAACTGGAAAATGAATACTGTGCTGCCGGAAGGGGAGATGCTCGTGAAGCAGCTCGAGTTCCTTACCAAAGATCTTGACAACGGAGTTGAGCTCATTATCGCCCCTCCATTCACACATCTGGTAACTGTAGGAAAGTACCTTGCCGAAAATGGCGTTAATGTTTCACTGGCTGCCCAGAACTGCGCAGATCAGGAAAGGGGTGCCTACACCGGAGAGGTATCTGCCGCAATGCTGCGTAACGCAGGCTGCAAATATGTTATTCTCGGACACTCAGAGAGAAGAGAGTATTACGGAGAGACAAGCGAGACCCTTCTGAGAAAAATCAATCTTGTTCTGAACGAAGGAATGCAGCCGATTTTCTGTGTTGGAGAGAGACTTGAGGAGAGAGAATCAAACAGCCATTTTGAGGTTGTATCTGCTCAGATTAAAGAGGTGCTTTACAAGCTTCGCGGAGTTGAGCTTGCAAATGTTATCATTGCCTACGAACCTGTATGGGCAATTGGAACAGGCAAGACTGCAACATCTGACCAGGCCGAGGAGATGCACGCATATATCCGCAGGGTTGTTGCAGACAAGTTCGCAGACTATGCAGACAAAATGCCTATTCTTTACGGAGGCAGCTGCAAACCGTCAAATGCTCAGGAGATCTTCTCCAAGGATGATGTGGACGGAGGTCTTATTGGAGGTGCATCACTTGTTGCACAGGACTTTGTTGCAATAGCAAAATCATTTTAATGGACTATATAGAGGTATCCATAAAAATTGAACCATTTTCTGATGACAATGCCGATATTGTTATTGCGCAGATTGGAGAACTCCCATTTGAGAGTTTTACAGCTGAGGAGCCGTATGTAAAGGCATATATTCAGGAGAAAAACTTTTCTGCCCGCGACCTTAAAATGCTGCTTTCTGCATTTGACGGTGCGGGCATTGCCAATGTTACATTTGAATATTCGCTTGTAAAGGGACAAAACTGGAATGCCCTCTGGGAATCCAATTTCTCACCCATTACAGTTGATAATCTGTGTACGGTTAAGGCCAGTTTTCATAAAAATCTGCCCAAAACAAGGTACAATATAATCATTGATCCCAAAATGGCCTTTGGTACCGGTCATCATCAGACAACCCACCTTATGGTTAAGAACCTTCTTAAGGAGAGTGTCAGGGAAAAGAGGGTGCTGGATATGGGCTGCGGAACAGCTATTCTTGCAATACTTGCTGCAAAGATGGGGGCGCAGGCACCTGTGGTTGCAATCGATATTGATCCGGACGCAGTAGCATCGGCATTTGAAAATGCAAAAAGAAACAGGGTCGCAGCAAAGATATCTGCACATGAGGGCGATGCTTCACTTATTTCCGGTTTTGGAAAATTTGATTTGATTCTGGCAAATATCAACAGAAACATTGTAATTTCAGATATGCAGTCATATTCTAATTCGCTTGCTTCTGAAGGTGTTATCCTGCTGAGCGGATTTTATGAAAAGGATATTGAAATGGTGGTTAAGGCAGGAGAGAGTGCCGGGTTGAGGTTTGTAACTTCTGACGGAAGGGACGACTGGGCATTTGTAAGGCTGCAAAAGGGAAAAAATGGGTGACCCGGTATTGCAAATATAAAAATTTGTTCTACCTTTGCACTCCCCAAAGCGGGCATGGCGTAATTGGTAGCCGCGCCAGACTTAGGATCTGGTGCCGAAAGGCGTGGGGGTTCGAGTCCCT
>PHDP01000083.1 GCA_002842655.1 Bacteroidetes bacterium HGW-Bacteroidetes-14 | reverse complement strand
TTTTGCAAAATAAATCGCATCGCCACCTGTAAAAATGTGGATGTGATTTGGATAATGCTTTATGTAACCTTCTATTTCAAAAATCAAGCCTAAAACAACGCCGGAGTGAATGGCACCGGTTGTGGTGGTTCCTGCAGCCTCTGTCTCATCAGGGGCTTCAAGCAGCGGAAGTTGTTGTGTGTATTGGTTTAACGCGCGAAATCTGGTTGTTAGTCCGGGAGAAATATTTCCCCCCAGAAACTCTTTGTTTGCGCTTATGAAATCAATTGTTACAGCGGTTCCAAAGTCAAAGATAAGAATATCTTTCTGTGGAAAAAGGTCTGCGGCCGCAATTGCTGCACATATTCTGTCTGCCCCCAGGGTTGCAGGCGTTTTGTAGAGGTTTTTAAGGGGAAGTTCGCTCTCTCCGGTAACAACAATTAGTTTGCGGCACAACTTCTCCAGCTCTCCAAAAAAGGAGGCGGGAAGGTTGCGTACGCATGAAACAGAAATGACGTCTGGTCTCTCTTTTGCTGCGAATTCACGAATAAATTCAAGAGGATTATCGCCACGGTATGTCTCAACCTCACCAATCTGAATCCCCTCCGAGAAGGCCGCTTTTAGCGAACTGTTTCCAATGTCTATGATTAAATTTACCACCGGCTGCAAAAATATAAATTTCTCACAATTTCATCTCCAAAAATAATTTATATGCCTTTTCGATACTCTCCACCCTCTTCACAATAATGTAGAGTTTTTCGCTCTGCTGCTTCATTTCAAACCTTCTGTTCTGCTTTTGCAAAAATCCCATTACACCCGCAAATTTTGCAGATTTGTAATAACCGGACATCTGGTTGCTCACAAAATAGGCTATCAGCATTCCGTTTTTAAGGACAATCTTTTCAAATCCAAGCTCCATGGCAAGCCATCTGAGCCTGACCGTATCTGCCAGCTCTTTTACCTGTTCCGGAACCGGACCAAACCTGTCTTTTACCGAATCCATAAAGGCCGACAGCTCTTTTTCGTTCTCCACCGCATCCAGCTCCTTGTAGAGCCTTATCTTCTCTGCAGTAATGCTCACATAATCGTCAGGAATAAGGATTTCCAGGTCTGTATCAATTGTACAGTCAGATACATACTCCTCTTTTTTGTGCATAAACGGAGAGCCCGGAACGGCATCCATTCCCCTCTCCTGCCTCAGTTCATCCACCGCTTCCGAGAGTATGCGCTGGTATGTTTCAAAGCCCATTTCTGCAATGAATCCGCTTTGCTCTCCACCCAGGAGGTTTCCTGCTCCCCTTATGTCGAGATCCTGCATGGCAATGTTGAATCCGCTGCCCAGGTCAGAGAAGGCCTCAATTGCCTTGAGCCGGCGGCGCGCCTCATCTGTAACCGAGAGCATCGAAGGAACTATCAGGTAGCAGAAGGCCTTTTTATTGGAGCGACCCACCCGGCCCCTGAGCTGGTGCAAGTCACTCAGGCCAAAGTTCTGTGCCTGGTTTATGATTATGGTATTTGCGTTTGGAATGTCTATTCCGTTTTCTACAATTGTTGTCGCGATCATTATATCATAGTCGCCCATCATGAAGTCCAGAACAACCTTTTCAAGCGCCGCCGGCTCCATCTGACCATGTCCCACACAGATTTTTGCTGCCGGACAAAGCCTTCTTATGATATCCTCAACCGAGCGGATATCTTCTACCCTGTTATGAACAAAAAATACCTGACCTCCCCTCTCAAGTTCGAAGTTTATTGAATCTCTAATAAGCTCTTCGTTAAAGTCAATAATCTCTGTCTGAACCGGCAGTCTGTTTGGCGGAGGGGTATTAATGATTGAAAGGTCCCTTGCACCAAGCAGTGAGAATTGCAGTGTACGCGGGATTGGAGTAGCCGTAAGTGTGAGTGTGTCTATATCGGCCTTAAGCTGTCTTAGCCTCTCTTTTGCAGCAACTCCAAATTTTTGTTCTTCGTCAATTACCAGCAGTCCAAGATCTTTAAACTTGATCTCTTTGTTTAGGAGCCTGTGTGTACCAATAATTATATCAATCTTTCCCTTCTCAAGATCTTCTGAAATCTCCTTTATCTGCTTTGCACTTTTAAGTCTGCTCAGGTACTCAATCCTGCACGGGAACTCCTTCAGTCGCGATGAGAATGTTTTGTAATGCTGAAGGGCCAGAATTGTGGTTGGCACCAGAACGGCCACCTGCTTGCTGTCTGCAACAGCTTTAAAAGAGGCTCGTATTGCCAGCTCTGTCTTGCCGAATCCTACGTCGCCGCAGACAAGCCTGTCCATAGGATAGAGCTGCTCCATGTCCTCTTTGATTGCCTGGGTAGTCTTATACTGGTCAGGTGTATCTTCATAAATAAATGAAGCCTCTAGTTCGTGCTGCATATATGTGTCCGGAGAGAATGCAAAACCTCTTGAATCCCTTCTCTTTGCGTATAGTTCAATGAGGTCTGCTGCAATATCCTTTACCTTGGACTTGGCCTGAGATTTTAGTTTGTTCCAGGCTCCGGTGCCCAGTTTGTAAACCTTAGGCGCAGTTGAGTCCTTGGATTTATATCTCGATATCCTGTGGAGTCCGTGAATAGAGAGGAAGATAACATCACCGTCTCTGTAGATTAGTTTTACCGCCTCCTGTACCTTACCGTTAATATTTGTCTTGACCAGGCCTCCAAAAACTCCAACCCCGTGTTCGATATGAACAATGTAATCTCCTATCTGGAAAGAGTTGAGGTCATTTATTGTAAGGCGCTCGCTCTTCTCTACAGATCTGTGGGTTTTAACCCTGTGATATCTGTCAAAAATCTGGTGGTCTGTATAGAGGCAAATTTTTGAATTGTGGTCGGTAAAGCCTTCATGGAGCGAGTAAGAGAGCGGGGTAAATTTAACTCTGTGCCCCTCAATTGAAGAGAAGATATGGTTTAGCCTCTCAATCTGGTTTGGATTTTCGCTAAGAATTGACACCTCAAATCCATCTTCATTCTTCTGATCTATTTCTCTTGCAAGCAGTTCAAAGTTCTTATTGAAAGAGGGCTGAGGGGTTGTATGGAACTGTATCTTTTTTGAATACTCTACCTTATATACGGGTGAGAGCGGGCCAAAGAGGACTCTCTTTCTCTCTGCAATGAGTTTTTCGTAATCTTCCGGAGAAATAAAATTATCCTCCGCCCTGCGAAGGTTGAATATCGTCTCTATCTGTCCCGAAAAGTATTCGGCATCTGTAATCCATACCGCAGAGTTCTCTCCGGCAAATGTAAATATATCTGTTACCTCTTCTGAAGTGTTTCCCTCATTAATATTTGGAAATATCTCTATTGTCTCCTGCTCCTCTATGGTTCTCTGGCTGTCAATATCAAATACTCTTATATTCTCAACAGTATCTCCAAAGAAATCAATTCTGTACGGCCGGTTGTCTGCATAGGAGAAGAGATCTATCAGGCTCCCTCTTAGCGCAAACTGGCCCGGTTCAGAAACAAAATCTGTTCTTTCAAAGCCGTAGGCAATAAGTGTCTCTTTAACAAATTCGTGTGTGAGTGTGTCCCCTTTTGAAATAGAGAGAATGCTTGAATTTACCTTTTTAGTATCTGGTATAAGCTCTGCCACCGAATGTGGATATGCAACCAGCACCATACTCTCTGCCTGAAACTTCCCCTGCCTGAACAGGTTAAGGGCCTGTATCGCAGCTGTTCTCTGCACCTGAAATGAAGGATCTTTTTTATCTCCCTTTGCGCTGTGATTCAGTGAAGAGGGGAAAAAGAATACTCTCTCCTTTCCCATAAGACTGTAGAGGTCAGAAGAGCAGTAAGCAGCATCTTCCCTGTTGTTGAGAAGTACTGTATGTATACCCTTTTTAGCTGCGGAAGCTATGGCAAATGCCTTTGCAGATGAGTAAAGGCCTTCAAGAACGATTGTCTCCCTTTTAGGGAGTGCAAACCATTCAATAAGCTCTGCAGAAGCACTTTGGGAAGAAAATCTATCAGTTGTCAATCCTCTTTCTGTCATTTTGAACTGTGCAAAGATAGTTAATAATGCAGTTCATTTTGTGTTGATAAGTATTCATAAATGAATTTTAAAAATCAAACCATTTTTTTATATACAATCATCATTCTTTTTTCAAAATTTATTTGTCCCTTTTTTTGCAAATTTTATCTATGATTTATCCACAAACCGATTTTGTTAATTTCTCTCTTTTGGTGGTTTTCAATAATTGTTGATAATGTTTGCTTAAATTCTATATTTTTCTATCTGATAATAGTTTGCCTGATATACTTTCTGTGGAAAATGTGTTAATAAAGCGACTGTTTATGTTAATCAAAAGTGATAACTATATTTATCAACATATCAACAGACATAAATAAACAACAACCTTATTAATAAAAAAGAATAAGATATATTTGTATGTTTTTAATTTGAATCTGGGCAATGGCAAATTTTGATCCTCACAACGAGAGAGAAAGTAAAGATAAAGATTTTGAAGGGCAAATAAGGCCAAAAGACTTTGGTGAGTTTTCCGGGCAGGAAAAAATCATCGATAACCTTAAAGTTTTTGTAAAAGCTGCAAAAATGAGGGGTGAGTCTTTAGACCATGTCCTTCTTCATGGCCCTCCAGGTCTTGGTAAAACCACTCTGGCTCATATAGTTGCAAATGAGCTGGGTGTAGATATGAAAATTACCTCCGGTCCTGTACTGGATAAACCCGGCGATCTTGCAGGTCTTTTAACCGGACTTGAAACAGGTGATGTTCTGTTTATAGATGAAATTCACAGGCTCTCACCTGTAGTCGAAGAGTATCTGTATTCAGCAATGGAAGATTACTCCATTGATATTATGATAGATAAGGGCCCGGGAGCCAGATCGGTTCAAATAACACTAAATCCTTTTACTCTAATTGGGGCAACTACAAGAAGCGGTCTGCTCACCTCTCCGCTCAGAGCCCGTTTTGGAATACAGTCTCACCTTGAGTATTATGATACAGATGTACTTCTTAAGATAGTTATCAGAAGTGCTTCTATTCTTAATATTGGCATTGAAAAGGATGCAGCACTTGAAATTGCCGGCAGAAGCAGGGGAACACCCCGTATTGCAAATTCACTCTTAAGAAGGGTAAGAGACTTTGCTCAGGTTAAAGGCAGCGGCAAGATAGACCTGGAGATAACAAAATATGCCCTTGAAGCGCTTAATATAGATAAAAGGGGGCTGGACCTCATGGATAATAAAATACTCTCTACAATCATCCATAAATTCAAGGGTGGTCCTGTTGGAGTAAGCACAATTGCTACAGCTGTAAGCGAAGATCCCGGAACCATTGAAGAGGTTTATGAACCATTCCTTATTAAAGAGGGATTTCTTCAAAGGACGCCAAGGGGAAGAGAGGTAACAGACCTTGCATACAAACACCTTGGTATTGAAAAATACGGCCTTGACACACAATCACTTTTTTAAATACTGGACATGAAAAAACTTTTGACTTTTTTAATGCTGATTGTTTTATGCTTTGCATGGAATGAATCGGGAGCATGTACATCTGCAATCATAACCGGGAAATTAACTCCGGACGGTCGTCCTCTTTTGTGGAAACACAGGGATACAGGGGAAGACAACAACAGAATAGAGTACTTTAAGGGAAAAAGGTTTGATTTTACAGCCCTTGTCAATAGCCCGGATAAAGGCGGAGTTGTATGGATAGGAACCAACTCTGCAGGTTTTTCAATAATGAATACAGCCTCTTACAATCTTCAGGATAAAGAAGATAAGACTAAAAACATGGACAGAGAGGGAGAACTTATGTTTGACGCTCTTTCTGAATGCGCAGACATGAAAGATTTTGAAGAGTTTCTGGCCAAAAGAAAGAGACCAATGGGTGTTGAGGCAAACTTTGGCGTAATAGATGCAAATGGAAATGCGGCTTACTTTGAAACAAACAACTTTGGATTTACAAAAGTGGATGCAAATGATCCTAAAGTTGCTCCTGAAGGCTACCTTATCTATACAAATTACTCATATACCGGCAGATTCAATGAGGGAATGGGATATATAAGATATCAGAATGCCAGGGATATAATATCAAAAGAGGCTATTTACAAAAACATAACTCCACAGTGGATTTTCAATAACCTCTCGAGAAACTTCTATCACTCGTTTATGGGTATTAACCTGCTTGACAGCGAACATTCTCCTGAAAGAGGATCCGGCTGGGTAGTGGACCAGGATTTCATTCCAAGAAAATCCTCAACTGCATCTGTAATTGTACACGGTGTTAAACCGGGTGAAAATCCGGAGATGACAACCATGTGGGTAGTTCTTGGATACCCTCCTGCAGGAGTGGCTGTACCTGTCTGGGTAAAGGCCGGCGAAGAGATTCCTGCTGTTCTTCTCAAAAGTAAAGATGCAAACCCTGCCGTTCCTGCCACCATGAATGCTTTTGCATGCGACAATGCTGTTGCACTAAAATACAAAGCATTCAGCGTAACCAGGGGCAACGGAGGCAGATATATGTACTTCCCTTGCATTTACAACTCAGACGGCACCGGATATATGCAGCAGCTCAGAAAATTCGAAGATGAAATCTTCACCATCACCTTGCCAAAAATTGAAAAATGGAGAAAAGAGGGTCTCAGTACAGACGATATCAAAGAGCTGAATAAAAAGACAAACAGCCTGGTCATGGAGGCGTACGCGGAGTAGTCTGCGCCGCAATTTCTGTTAACGCTCTGTACGCGTGCTATTTACAAAAGAGAAACTCTTCAATTCGAAGAGTTTCTCTTTTGTATTATATTGATATATAATTAGTTAACAGAAATTGCGGCGCAGATCACCTTTCTATCTTCAGGTCCTGGAAAGCTGCGGTATGGGCATCGTTTGGTGCTGTCACCACAAGCCTTACAGCCAGTACCTCTTTTTCAGGAACAATAACGGCACGGCCTCTGTCAAAGGTTTTACCCTTTATGAAGTTAACACCGTCGTATGAGTATTCAACATAGCCATCTGTAATCCAGTAGAAGGCAATATTTGGAATACCTGTTTCAACAATAATTTTACTGCTTTTTACAGGTGTTTTAAATCTGTATGTCATATAATCGCCGGCTGCGAGTTTCCTGTTTGAGCGGAAATAAGTAGCAGGTTTGTAGTCAGTGATGTTTGCCACAGTGCTGTTTTTAACGCCCTCCAGCGAAGTTTCAATAACTGTTTCAGGAGCCTGATATTCAGGTTTAATGTTAGAGGCAGATACTGAAATACTCTTTAAATCATCTTTATAGAAAGTAGCGAATCTGTATTTAAGCGGCTTGTCTGTATAGATTTCGCCTTTGTAAACAGGAGAGTATTTTGTAGGCTCGCTTTCATCTGCGGTATATCTTACTACTGCCCATTCGTATGGAAGCTTAACCCTCAGGGCACCATCTTCGAATTTAACTTCCGGGAAAGGCAGTCTGAAAGCTATACCCATATTACTCATTCTGTCGTAATGGTTTGAAGTGAGTCTCTGGTTAAAGTCCTCCCAAACTCTTGACTCCTGAGGAGACCAGCCAATCTCTGCAACTGCAGCAAGACGAGGATATGTCTGATAATCTATGAATCTGTCCGGCCATCCAAGGAGTTCTGTCCATAATGCGCCCTGTACACCAACAATCAGAGAGCTCTGTTCATTATTGAGAGCAGCTGTTCCAACAGGATCAAGTGAATATGTTTTGTCCAGCGAAACTATGCCTGCCCAGTTGTGGCCGCGCTCCAGCTCTGACTGTTTCATATCAAAGTAGCAGTAAGGTCCGGGCATCATGATTGTAGGCTGACCCTTCTGCACCGATTCAATTCCTTTCGCCACACTTCTCCAGGCGTATACTCTTGTCTCCTTTTTAAGGTCTCCCCCTTCAAGGATTTCGTCCCAGCCGGCCATATGCTTGCCATGTTTTTCAACTATCTTCTCCATTCTTCTTACGAAATAATTAAGAAGCTCAACATGGCTCTTCATGCCCTCTCTCTTCATGAGAGCCTGACACTCATCGCAGTTGTCCCAAGCAGAGTAGTTCACCTCATCTCCTCCAATATGAATGTATTTTGAAGGGAAAAGTTTTGAAAGCTCTTTGATGATATCGTCAAGCATTTTAAAGTTCTGCTCTTTGCCAACACACCATACATTCTGGCCTTCGCCCTGAACGCTCAGTGTTGTATCGTTGCTTTCGCAGGCTACATCCGGATAAGAGGCAGTAACAGCCTTGCTGTGACCGGGAAGGTCAATTTCCGGAACAATCTCAATCTTTCTTGCTGCAGCATAGGCAACAATCTCCTTAATCTCTTCCTGAGTGTAGAATCCGCCGTAGCGTTTGTTGCCGGAACCAAATGTAGGGGCAAGAACCTCACCCGGGCCTCTCCATGCACCCTTCTGGGTAAGAAGCGGATATTTCTTGATTTCCACTCTCCACCCATTGTCATCTGTCAGGTGCCAGTGCAGGGTATTAACCTTGTGATGAGCCATCCAGTCTATGTATTTTCTTACTGTAGCGGCATCAAAGAATGTTCTTGAAACATCAAGCATCATTCCCCTGTATCCGAATCTCGGGTAATCTTCAATCTCTGCAGAGGCTACTCTCCAGAGGTCTCCCGGAACACTTCTGCCTGAGTAAACAGATGGCGGAAGCATTTGCAGTAAAGTCTGGATACCATAGAAGATACCTTTTGAAGTTGAGGCTTTAATTACAATTTGTTTTTCATTTGACGAGAATCTGTATCCCTCTTCCGGAAGGTTATATGAAGAGGAGATATCAAGTATAATTGTGTTCTCTCCGCGGGCAATTTTGTCTTCCGGAAGAGAATATCCTGTAGCGGCAGACAGAAAAGATTTCAGGTAAGGGAGGTTGGTTCCCTTCTTTTCGTTAGTGAAAATTGTGGTTGAGGAGTTGATTTCAAAGAAACCCTCTCCTTTTGTAAGAGACACCGGCTTAGGGATTACCGACGCCTGGGAGTAGAGAAAAAGGCTGAACAGCAGCGAGGGGACGAATGTTAAAAGTCTTTTTTTCATGTTATTTTGGGGTTAGATACAAAATTTTCAACTCCAAAGATAAAGATTTATTCTTTGCTTATCTTACCCAAAAAGCATACTTTTGTGCACTTTTTAATACTCTTCAAAATGTCCGAAAAACTAATTTCAAAAATCCCTGAGGGCCCTTTGTCAGAGAAGTGGACGAAGCACAAAGCCCATATTCGCGTGGTGAGCCCGGCTAACAAAAGAAAGCTGGAGGTTATAGTTATAGGAACAGGTCTTGGCGGTGCATCAGCTGCTGCTGCTCTTGGTGAGCTGGGTTACAATGTAAAGGTATTTTGCATAAGTGACTCACCCCGCAGAGCGCACTCAATTGCTGCACAGGGCGGTATAAATGCTGCCAAAAACTACCCAAATGACAATGACTCTGTTTACAGACTATTCTACGACACCATCAAGGGAGGTGACTACAGAAGCCGCGAAGCGAACGTTTACCGCCTGGCAGAGGTGAGCAACCTC
>PHDP01000185.1 GCA_002842655.1 Bacteroidetes bacterium HGW-Bacteroidetes-14 | reverse complement strand
CGGAATGACATCCGTTTTCGGTGCCGATGGAAAAAACATTCCATGCACCGTTATTGAGGCTGGTCCGTGTGTTGTTACGCAAATTCGTACAGAAGAGAAAGATGGTTATGCCGCTGTACAACTTGCCTATGACGAAAAGAAAGAAAAACACACCAGCGGAGGCCTGATGGGCCATTTTAAAAAGGCAAATACCACACCTAAGAGAAAACTCGTGGAGTTTCCAAGCGACTTCACAAAAGAGTTTCAACTGGGTGACACAATCACCGTTTCAGATGTATTTCACGATCAGATGGAATGGGTTGACGTAACAGGAATTTCTAAAGGTAAGGGATTCCAGGGTGTTGTGAAACGCCATGGTTTCGCCGGAGTTGGAGGTGCCACTCACGGACAGCACAACAGACTGCGTGCTCCGGGATCAATGGGTGCTTCATCTTGGCCTTCTAGAGTATTTAAAGGAAAGAGATTGGCCGGCCGTATGGGTGGCGATCAGGTTAAAATTTTGAACCTCAGAATTATCAAGGTTATCCCTGAAAATAATCTGCTTCTTGTAAAAGGATCTATTCCTGGTGCAAAAGGTTCTTATGTAATAGTGGAGGAATAAGCGTCTATGGAATTATCAGTTTATAAAATAGATGGAACAGAGTCAGGCAAGAAAGTGACTCTTGATTCCGGCATCTTTGGCATTGAGCCAAACGATCACGCTATTTATCTTGATGTTAAGCAATATCTTGCAAATCAGCGTCAGGGTACCCATAAAACCAAAGAAAAATGGGAAGTAGCCTACAGCACAAAGAAGATTGTACGTCAGAAGGGTTCAGGCGGAGCACGCCACGGCAGCATCAAGTCACCTACTTTTGTAGGAGGCGGAAGAGCTTTCGGACCACAACCACGCGACTACAGCTTCAAACTCAACAAAAAGCTCAAACAACTTGCCCGTTTCTCTGCACTTTCTTATAAAGTTAAAGAGAACGCGCTTACAATTGTTGAGTCTTTCACAATGGAAGGACCTAAAACAAAAGAGATGATGAAAATCGTTAAGAACCTTAAGGTTAACGACAGGAAACTCCTCTTTGTACTTCCCGAAAATTCAGAAAATATTTACTTGTCTTCACGCAACCTGCAAAACATTAAGGTAATTTCTGTGAATGAGATCAACACTTACGACCTTGTTAACTCAACAAGCGTAATCTTCGTTGACGGCGTTCAGGATTTGCTGCAGGCACAGTATGGACGTAATTAAGCCGTATCGAAATGGGAATATTAATTAAGCCTATAGTAACAGAAAAGATGACGATTCAAGGCGAAAAGTTGAATCGTTACGGTTTTGAGGTTGACCGCTC
>PHDP01000184.1 GCA_002842655.1 Bacteroidetes bacterium HGW-Bacteroidetes-14 | reverse complement strand
ACTAATTCTTCTGCAAATTTCTTGATATCTGCCATGGTTGTAAATATTTAAATGTTTTTATAATTTCTTTATATTACTCTTTTTCTGATAGTGTCTTTACAAGACCGGCCAGTTTGCCGCCAGCATTTGCCTCGAGGGCAGAGATGACGTTGCGTGCCGGAGCCTGAAGAAGACCAATGATGTCTCCGATGAGTTCTTCACGAGACTTGATTGATACGAGTGCATCAAGTTGGTTTTCACCAAGGTATGCACATTCCTGTACATAAGCTCCCTTGAGAACCGGTTTGCCGTGTTGCTTGCCGAATTCTTTAATGAGCTTTGCAGGTGCATTGGCAGCTTCTGTAAACATTACTGCCGAAGGGCCTGCTAGTATAGGGAAGAGCAGCGCAGCTTCTTCATTGCCATTGAGTTCAATAGCTTTGCGAAGGAGGGTGTTCTTTACAACAACCAGTTTAATTTGTTTCTCGAAGCAAGTACGGCGCAATAAAGCTGTTTTCTCTGCGTTGAGGCCTGAGATATCAGCTAAATAGAAATTTGGGGTTTCCTTTAGTTGCGCTGCCAGGCTTTCAATAATTTGTGTTTTTTCGTCTTTTCTCATAAAACATATTTATTATTCAGCAGCACTAAACGACTTGCTATCGATATTTATACCGGGACTCATTGTAGAAGAGAGATATATGCTCTTTACGTATGTTCCTTTAAGTGCCTGTGGTTTCAACTTAATTACGGTGTTGATGAACTCAAGGGCATTTTCAACAAGGTTGTGCGAATCGAAAGAAACTTTTCCAATCGAAGTGTGAACAATACCTTGTTTGTCTACCTTAAAGTCAATCTTACCGGCCTTAACCTCTTTAACAGCCTGTCCAACTTCCATTGTAACAGTTCCTGTTTTAGGGTTTGGCATAAGTCCACGGGGACCGAGGATACGACCAATGGCACCAATTTTAGCCATTACAGAAGGAGTACAGATAATTACATCTATATCGGTCCATCCGCCTTTTATCTTCTCGATAAATTCGTCTAGTCCAACATAGTCTGCTCCAGCTTCTCTAGCTTCGTTTTCCTTGTCAGGAGTACAAAGCACAAGTACACGAACTGTCTTGCCTGTTCCGTGAGGAAGGGTCACCACGCCACGAACCATCTGATTCGCTTTACGTGGGTCAACACCAAGGCGAACTGCAATATCTACTGAAGCGTCAAACTTTGTAAAAGAGATCTCCTTTACAAGATTGCAAGCATCAGCAAGTTTATATTGCTTCTGAGCGTCAACCTTTGCGTATACTATTTTTTGATTTTTTGTCAGCTTACTCATTTTCGCAGGATTTTTTAAATTACATCTTCAGGAAATGTGCCTGTAAC
>PHDP01000183.1 GCA_002842655.1 Bacteroidetes bacterium HGW-Bacteroidetes-14 | reverse complement strand
AGAAGCTCAAAGGGAATCTAATCAGACATTTCTGCAACCAGTTCCTGAATTTTGTCATTATTGATTTTAGAAACGGAATCATTTACTCCCGAAATTTTCCGTATCAGCATTTTTTCAATAAAGTTCATCCTGTCAAAGTTAAACTCACCACCGGTAAGTTTGCAACTCAATGCATGTTTGCGAAGCGGTTCAGGATATGCATTGTCAAATTGTTCCTGCGCCTTATCTTCTTCCATGCAACTCAGGAATAGTCCCAGTGGTTTTTCGAGAAGTATGTCCTGATTGTTCTTGCAAAATTCCTTGATCTTATTTTGAATATTTCCGGCATGTATCGAACCCCCGATAATTATCCGGTCAAAGCTGCTGAGATCAATGTTTTTGGATGTTTTCAGGTTAAAGAGCATGCAGTTTTCGCTGCCCAGTGCCTGCTGAATCATGGTGGCTACCTTTTCGGTAGTTCCGTGATGTGAACGATAAATAACGGCTGTTTTCATGGTTCGATTTGTGTATGAGATTAAATGCCCAATTGGTGAACATAAAGACGCATTTTCCTGGATAAGGTTACACGATCAGACACACACTTCTCAAACATCAACAAACCTTTGCGCCCTTGCGTCTTTGCGTGAAACCCGAAAGAAGAACATCAAATACCTTTGCGCCCTTGCGTCTTTGCGTGAGTCCCGAAAGAACATCAACAACCTATTCGTCATTGCGTGATTCTTAAACTTACAGAACCAGACAATGGCTCTCATTCCTTCATCTCAGGCGCTTTGTCGTAATCGATTTCATTCTTTTTATTGCCGGCTTCGTCATAAAAAACCCACTTACCGACTCTTTTACCCATATTGAAATTTCCTTCGTAATAAAGTTTTCCGTTTGAATGGTAAACGGTCCGTTTTCCATGACTTTCACCTTCTTTGAACTCTCCTTCGCTCCATAGGTTGCCATTATCGAACCACGAAGCCCAATAGCCTTCACGCAGATTGTTTTTATAGTTTCCCTCAATATACTTTTTCCCGTTTGTATGGTAAACCACCTCTTTTACAAGTTTTTCTTCGCCATCAACTTTTTCAAAAGTTTTTTCAGTCTTGACTGAGCCATCTTCAAAAAGCTCTTTTTTTACAGTTTGGTTGTTGCATGATACGAGTATCAGAATACTCAGCAGGAGAAAAAGCAGGCGTTTCATAGTTTTTCAGGAAGTAAAAGTTATTTATTTATCGATTGAAAATCAATCTGTTGCCAGGTTGGCTATTGTCGAAACGATCGTTTTGCCAGGCCAGATGACCGCCCACAAAGGTATGGGTAATTTTTGAATGGAAAGTGACGCCTTCCAGCGGAGACCAGCCACATTTATAAAGAATATTTTCC
>PHDP01000082.1 GCA_002842655.1 Bacteroidetes bacterium HGW-Bacteroidetes-14 | reverse complement strand
TGTTGAGCTTATCATGGAGTTTGAAAAGGCATTTGGTATAACCATTCCAGATGAGGCAGCTGAGAAAATCTCTACAGTTGGAGATGCAATAGCATACATCGAGAACAACGCAAAGTAATTAATCTTATATAAAGCATATGGAATTAAAAAGAGTAGTCGTAACCGGAATTGGTACGATTAACCCTATCGGAAACAACATTCAGGAGTACTTTGACAACCTGGATAATGGAGTAAGCGGTGCATCGCTCATTACCCGTTTTGACACAACCCTTTTTAAGACAAAATTTGCTTGTGAGATTAAAGATTATGATCCTGCCAAATTCGGTCTTGACCGTAAGGAGGCGCGCAAACTTGACCTCTATTCACAATACGCTCTTATAGCTAGTGAAGAGGCAATAAAGGATTCGGGATTAGATCCTGAAAAGATTAACCCGGACAGAGTAGGCGTTATTATAGGATCAGGAATCGGCGGTATTGAAACGCTGTTCCAGGAAATGATGGGCTATTTCGAAGGCGGAATGACGCCTCGTTTTAGCCCTTTCCTTATTCCTAAGATGATTCCGGACATCGCTGCCGGTCTTATCTCAATGAAATACAATTTCAGGGGACCGAACTTTGCCACCGTTTCTGCATGCGCTTCTTCGACTCATGCTATGTCTGATGCCCTCATGTACATTAAGCTTGGAAAAGCAGACATGATTATTACGGGAGGTGCCGAAGCCGGAATTACAATTCCGAGCATTGGCGGCTTCAATTCGGCTCAGGCTCTTTCGACAAACAACGAAAATTACAAAACAGCTTCACGTCCTTTTGACAAAACCAGAGATGGATTTGTTATGGGCGAAGGTTCAGGTATCCTCGTTTTTGAGGAGTACGAACACGCGGTTGCCAGAGGCGCAAAGATATATGCCGAGGTTACCGGTGCAGGTATGAGTGCAGATGCATATCATATCACAGCTCCGCATCCCGACGGACACGGAGCAATTAATGTAATGAGACTTGCCCTTGAAGATTCAGGTATCAAACCTGAGGAGGTAGACTATATTAATGTTCACGGAACATCAACTCCTCTGGGAGATATAGCCGAGCTCAAAGCCGTTAAGGAGATCTTCGGAGAGCATGCATACAAGATTAACATCAGCTCTACAAAATCTATGACAGGTCACCTTCTTGGTGCCACAGGTGCTGTTGAAGCTCTTGCATGTTTACACGCAATCAATTCGGGAACTGTTCCTCCAACTATCAACTTTGAGGTTGAAGATCCTGAAATTGATTACAAACTTAACCTTACACTAAACAAAGCTCAGAAAAGAGATGTGAAGGTTGCAATGAACAACACGTTCGGATTTGGCGGACACAACTCCTGCATCGTATTCAGGAAGATGTAACGTACAGTCTGATCTTCAGAAACAGAGAGGCTGCCTTGCAAAGGCAGCCTTTTTTATTTAGATGACGCAGCTGTTTGTGTAAAAAAAAAACAGCCTGAAATTGAATTCAGACTGTTTTGTATGTTTTTGCAGATTTGTAAAAAGTCCTGCTTACGGGATTACAGTATAAGCAATGCGAAGCTTAGGTTTGCGTACAGAGTTCATCCCGTTGAGAATGCCCTTGTAGTAAACTGAGTTGTCAACGAAATAGGATACCTCTCCGGTCTGCGAGTTTGAAGTGGACATAACAGGCATAATGTATGCCTCCAGGTCTCTTCTTTTTGTGAACTTGTTGCCAAGCACCTTCTGCAGATATGATGTTATATTCAGATTGTATGCAGACTGCGATCTGTTAATGTTCCCGTTCCCGTCAAGATGAGAGATCTCAGGAAGGAGTTCATAATAAAGTCCGTCATAAGATTCTCCGGTTGTTCTTGTAGCAATAAAGAGCTGAGTTGGGAACTGCCCCATGGTTACATAATTTGAAGGGAATTCATACGGGAATATAAGCTCGGCCTTCGCAATCACCACTCTTTCAAGAGGGAAGTTATTTGCTGTTGCCCACTGAGCCATATTGCCGCGCAGCTGGGACATATCTATAAATGGTTTGATACCGGCAATACCCTCGACATAGAGTTTCTCGGTTGGCTGGGTAGTTGCAAGTGCACCCGATGAATGGCTGAACAGGTTGATATTTGGTTCGCTTGCAGATACATAATATAAAAGTAAGCTGTCCTGCTTGTCAATTGAATCGTCCACATGGTGGTATGAGAGAGTCATGTAGATATCCTCGGGCTTGATAATGTTGAATCTTCCTCCCATCTGAGATCCGGGAAGCGGTTCTGTAGCGATGTAAAGGCCCTTGAATTTCTTAAAGAAAATTTCCAGACTGTCTCTCTCCTCTGCGTTTGCTGTGAGAAGATAGTTGGCATAATCTACAGATAGATCTATGCTTAAAGTATCTCCTCCAAAATAGACTGTTCCGCCAGGATTAAGCGGTGCAGGGTCAAATGCAGAAGCATCAAGTGAGTTGTTGTAAAACTTGAGAGTGTCAAGATCTTCGCGGAGCTTGTATATGAATATGTTCTGCGGAATGCTTGATTCGTTTTCGTTCAGAACAATATTGTCCGCAAACTGTATGCTCATTCTGAAGTAGTTTGCAGCCGGTGCGTTGCCGAAATCGTTGCTGTCCTTCTGCGGAATGATTCTGAAAGCACCACCTGAAGTGGTAAGACCAAAAAGATCATCTTTGTAAGCACCTACAATAATAGCACCGGTGTACATAGACTGGAGGCTGTCAGATTTCTTCATCTGAACCGGAAGATCAAACTCCTTTACGGATACACCAAGAAGCTGGTCGGAAGGAACAAAGCCGTCCCCGGCTGTTTTGTCGATATCGATGCAGGAGGCTGTAATAAATACAGACAGTGAAAGTGCTAAAAGCGGGAGAGGATTAAACCTTCTTGTCATTGTTGCCCAGAATTTGGTCATAAAAATTTTTGTAATCTTGTACATAAGAGTATTCCGGGTCATTTACATCTCTGTAAGGCAGAACCTTAACATTGCCTGCAGAGAGTACATCAGTGATTTCTGATGGTATCTCCTCACTTCCCATTATTACTCCGCTTGAGTACTGTATGGCTAGCTTTGCAAGATTTATGCCATTGGCAGGATTTATTATCTCCAGGTCTTTATTCTTTATTCCGGGTACTATTGCCTTAGCTCTTGTGTTTTCACTGAATACCTGTTCCATCCCTTCTGAATAAAGGGAAAGAACAACTTTACTGTCTGTAAATATTGGATCTTCGTGGTATACTTTCTTGAGGTAAATTGGGAGGAAATGTGAAATCCAGCCCTGGCAGTGAATTATATCCGGCTTCCAGCGAAGTTTTTTAACTGTCTCCAGAACACCTCTTGCGAAAAAAATTGCCCTTTCGTCGTTGTCGGGAAAATAGTTTCCCTCATCGTCTGTATACACATATTTTCTGTGGAAGTAATCTTCGTTGTCAATGAAGTATACCTGCATACGGGCAGCAGATATAGATGACACCTTTATTACAAGTGGTCTGTCTATATCATTAATGATTATGTTCATTCCGGAGAGTCGTATAACTTCATGAAGCTGATAGCGCCTTTCGTTAATTGTTCCGTACCTGGGAACAAAAGACCGTATCTCGCATCCGCTCTCCTGTATTCCCTGAGGCAGAAATCTGCCAATCGTTGCGATTGGCGACGGAGTCATGAAATGTTCCATCTCCGAGTTGACAAAAAGCACTCTTACAGGCTCGCTCATATTATCGAATTGTGTATAATTAAGGCAAATTCCTTACAAAGATAATAATTTTAATTTAATTAATGAGAATTATCTATCTTTGAACCCTGGTATATGAAAAAGCGTGATAACAGAATAGTAGCGCGAAGATTCATCCACTCATGGCTCTCTTCGCTAATTAGCATTACACTCGTACTCATACTCGCCGGAATTGGCGGGATGCTTGCCGTTAATGCCAGGTCAGTTTCAGATTATTTTAAGGAGAACATAAGGTTATCTGTCATATTTGACATGAATACCCAGGAGATAGATGCGCTGCGCTATACAGACGAGCTCTCCCGGAAGGATTATGTCAAGGAGGCAAAGTTTATCTCCAAAGAGCAGGGTACTCAGGAGATGAAGTCAGTCCTGGGTGAGGACTTTCTAGAGGTATTCGATCTTAATCCTGTTCCTCTCTCAACAGATCTTTACATTAAATCAGATTATGTACATCCCGACAGTCTGAGAAATATACAGGCAGAAATCATGATGAATGAGTCTGTAAGGGAGGTGGTATGGCAGGAGTCGGTGATTGAACTTATTACAAACAACATTGAGAAGATTGGTGTGGTTCTGGCAGTCTTTATTGCACTGCTGTTATTTATCTCTTTCTTCCTTGTGAATAATACAGTAAGGCTGAATGTCTTTTCCAAGAGGTTCAACATTCATGCAATGAAACTTGTCGGGGCTAAAAGATCCTTTATAAGAAAACCATTTATTGTTCAGGGAATATGGCAGGGGCTGGTATCGGGTATACTTGCCTCACTGGCTCTGGGAATAATAGTTTACTTTATTATGGCAGATTTCCCGCAGCTTTACAACCTGATGAATCCTGTTTACATTGCAGCAGTATGTGCCGGGGTGATAGTTCTTGGTATTACACTCTGCCTTATAAGTACATGGATAGTACTTAACAGAATACTTTCATTGCCGTCTGATGAATTATACTATTAGAAATTAAATATATTATGAGCAAAAATACAATTCAGGAAGATCCTAAGTTTGCGATGCCTTCGGGTAATATCAAATGGGTGATTGCAGGACTTCTCCTCATGGTGCTGGGTTATATCCTTATGACCGGCGGAGGTACAACAGATCCCAATATATTTACTGGTGAGGAGATGTTTAGTTTCAGAAGAACAGTTCTGGCTCCTGTACTTATTCTGGCAGGTTTTGTCGTTGAGATTTTTGCAATCATGCACAAACCGCGCAGGTAATGAGCGAACTTGAGGCAATTATCCTTGGATTTGTTCAGGGACTTACCGAGTTTCTGCCGGTGAGCAGCAGCGGACACCTTACAATAGGGAAGGAGATACTTGGAATAGAGAGCAGCAACCTGACATTTGAAGTTGTGGTGCATGCCGCAACAGTTTCCAGCACCATTGTGGTTTTCTGGAAAGAGATTGTCGCCCTGATTGCAGGATTCTTCAAATTCAAAATGAATGAAGAGACACAATATCTTCTCAAGATAGGTGTCTCAATGATTCCTGTGTTTATAATAGGGATGTTTTTCAAGGATCACGTAGAGGCTCTGTTTGGCTCTGGTCTGCTTGTTGTGGGAATTTCACTGCTGGTAACTGCAACTCTGTTAATGCTTACTGGTATTATAAAGCCAAAAGAGCATAAGATTACATACAGAAATGCACTGGTTATAGGAATAGCCCAGGCCGTTGCAGTCCTTCCCGGACTGTCACGCTCAGGAGCCACTATTTCAACCGGAATGATGCTTGGAGTAAAAAAAGAGGATGTTGCCAGATTCTCATTTCTGATGGTTCTTATACCGGTTTTGGGTGAGGCCTTTCTTGAACTGATTTCAGGAGAGTTTTCCACTGCTGCGGCTGAAATGAACACGATGCCGCTCCTTCTCGGATTTATCTCGGCATTTATTTCTGGACTCTTTGCATGTAAATTTATGATTTCAATAGTGAAACGTGCGAAGCTGAAGTATTTTGCAATTTACTGCGCACTGGCAGGTCTGTTCTGCCTGGCATCTTTACTGTTTTAACACCTGTACAGCCATATAATGGAGAAGAGAGGACCATATGCCTGTTTTATTTCTGATGTTCATCTCGGACTGAAAGTCTGCGATCCTTCCGAAAGGGAGCGCAAGCTGGTTTCTGTACTGGAGTCACTTCCACAGGAGACTGAGTCACTCTACCTTCTGGGGGATATATTCGATTTCTGGTACGAATACAAATATGTTGTACCAAAGGGTTTTACGCGTACCTTAGGTGCACTGGCAAGATTGTCTGACAGGGGTGTGAAAATCTATTTTTTCAAGGGCAACCACGATATATGGGCTTTTGGCTACTTTAAAGATGAACTTGGTATTGAAATTCTTACCCAGCCTCATTTTGCAAAGATTGGAGATAAGGTGTTTTGTATTGGACACGGAGATGGACTTGATAAGAGCGACAAGCTATATCTGATGCTTCGCTCTGTATTTCACAGCAAATTTCTTCAGAGAGCCTTCTCAAATATCCACCCGAGGTGGGCTTTCGGCCTTGCTCACAGATGGTCGAGGCACAACAGGCTTTACAGGGGTAAGCTATATAAATTCAGGGACAAAGATGAGCCTTTATACAGGTATGCGTGTGAGACAGAGAAAACATCTCCTGCAGATTACTTTATCTTTGGCCATGTTCATACTCCGGGAAACAATGTCACAGAGGGAGGTGCGGGATTTTACATTCTTGGTGAATGGATAAATGGCTGCGAATACCTGCTGTATGACACTTCATCGGATACTATGATGTGGAAAAGCGGGAACAGTATATCAGAAAATTGAGTAGTACAGATATTCAAATGTGCCGTTGTGGTACATCTGGACAAGCTCTTCAGTAACCTTGTCGTCTCCGAACCTGTCATAGGGCTTCTTTAAATCAGATCCGAACAGCTTCGCAATTCCCTGCCAGAAGAAGGCGTTAACGCCCCCTTTGTACTCTTTGATTATCTGGAAGGAGCTTTGCCCTATCTCCCTGTCTATAAGTTTAAGAAGCAGAGCCCCCTGGGATATTGTCATTTTGCGCAGGGGTTTTTCGAACTCTGCAAAGAGTTGTTTTTCAAAATTCTTAATGAATTTATCTCTTGCAGAAGCGGTGAACTTTCTGCTTGCAAGGGTTGAATCTGCAAGTGCCACTTTTTCCTTTGCCATAAGGGCGTAGGGGTATGTCTTCCTGAAATTGTAGACCAGTCTTGAAAATTCGCGCCACTGCTTTCCCTTTCTCTTTTCGTCTGACCAGTTGAAGAGATAGGTATCCCTGATTTTAATCTGATAAATTGTATCTCCGTTTTCGACTGTATAGCCAACCATGTACCCTCTTTTGTTCTCCTGAGCAAAACCATCGGAGGGATGAATCAGCATAAAGAGAGATATGAAGGCAATTGCCCTGCAGATTATAATATGTGTTGCTTTTTTTTCTTCCATTGTTTTCACGCCAAATTGGCTATATTTGAATGCCTGTTGACACATAAAGGTAGGCATTGTATTACAAAAATGTTTTCTAATTAACCCCAATATGACAAACTTGTTTAGAACAGCTTCATTTATAGCTGTTTTTGCCATGCTGGCATCCGGAACATCGTCTTATGCTCAAAATAGAACTTTGACTGAAGAGGAGCTGGCCATGGCTGCAGATAAAATTCACAGCAAATATCTTACCATAGACACCCATAATGATGCTGCACTCCATATCAACAACCCAAATGGTAAATATGGGGTAACAAAGGGACAGGTATCATTTCCCATGATGAGGGAGGGAGGACTTGATGCAGCCTTCTTTGCAATCTTTGTTAATCAGGGGCCGAGAGACAGTGAGTCTCTTCAGAAAGTCAGGGAGTGGACAGAAAATGAGCTTAAGAAGTTTCTGAAATATGCATCTGAGCAGGAGGGGGTGAGAATCGCCACAACACCGGCTGCTCTTGAAAAGAATAAAAAGGAGGGTTACATCTCTGTTGTCCCCGCAATTGAAAATGGTTATCCAATTGGAAAAGATCTCTCACTGATTAAATATTTTCATGATCTGGGAGTTGTCGCAATAACCCTTTGCCACAACAAGAACAATGATATCTGTGATGCCTCAATGGATACTGCACCAGAACATAACGGGCTCTCTCCCTTTGGTGAAAAGGTTGTAAAAGAGATGAACAGGCTGGGTATTGCAATTGACCTTTCCCACGCATCTACAGCAACTCTCTTTGATGTTGTTAAACTCAGCAAGCAGCCTGTAATTGCAACGCATTCGGGGGTGTGGAGCATAAAAAACCACAACAGAAACCTTAAGGATGAAGAGATTAAAGCTATAGCAGAAAACGGCGGGCTAATCCAGGTGGCTACGGGCAGATTCTTCCTCTCGGACAGGCCAAAGGAGGAGGTTACAGTTAAAGATATTGCCGACCATGTAGATTATGTGGTAAAGTTGGCTGGAATTGATCATACAGGACTGGGAACCGACTTTGACGGAGGCGGGGGTGTTGTGGGACTTGAGAATGTTTCAAAGATGAAAAACCTCACTATTGAGCTTCTCAGAAGGGGTTATTCAGAGGAGGATCTTGCAAAATTCTGGGGAAAGAATCTTGTGAATTTTTTGAAGAAAATTCAGAAGTGACCACATCTTATCTTGCGCTGAAAATCAATTTTTTTGCTGCAAAAAAAATCTGTAGAAAATGTGCAAAAAATGTTCATAAACTTTTGCACATTTAATTTTTTTGGTATATTTGCAACCCGCTAAAAGTGTGTCCAGTATTGATAAATTATTGAGCTGCAGAATTTTAGCTACAAAAATTTTTTGACCAAAGCGCAAAAAAAGATATTTACTGTTATCGTTAAACTGTAAAAGAAACAATGTTACAACCAAAAAAAACCAAATTCAGAAGGCAGCAGAAAGGCCGTATGAAGGGGATCGCTCAAAGAGGGAACCAACTCTCTTTTGGATCTTTCGGGATTAAGACAACAGAGTCTTGCTGGCTTACCGGTCAGCAGATAGAGGCTGCCCGTCAGGCTGTTGTTCGTTATATGAAACGTGAGGGACAGATATGGATCCGCGTTTTCCCTGATAAACCATTTACCAAGAAGCCGGCAGAGGTTCGTATGGGTAAAGGTAAGGGAGCGCCAGAGGGATTTGTTGCTCCTATAACACCGGGTAGAATTCTAATTGAAGCAGAGGGCGTTCCGCTCGAGATTGCCAAAGAGGCACTTCGTCTGGGAGCTCAGAAACTGCCTGTAGTCACAAAATTTGTAGTTCGCAGAGATTACGCAGAATAATTTAATGTAGGAATAAAAATGAAAACTCAGGAAATACGCGAAATGTCCGCAAAGGACCTTAAAGAGCGCATCGAGACAGAAAAAGCGAATCTTATGCGTGTGAAGATGAATCATGCTGTTTCTCCGTTAGATGATTTATCTCAAGTTAAGAAAGCAAGAAGAAATATTGCCAGAATGCTCACTGTATTGAGCCAGATGGAAACAAATCAGAGCAAATAGAAGACATGGAAAGAAATCTTCGCAAAGAAAGAGTCGGTGTGGTGGTCAGCAATAAAATGGATAAGTCTGTTGTAGTTGCTGTCAAAAGGAAAGTAAAGCACCCTATTTACGGAAAATTCGTAAATAAAACCACCAAGTTTGTTGCTCACGATGAGAAGAACGAGGCCAGCGAAGGGGATACCATTCGCATCATGGAGACTCGTCCTTTGAGCAAGACAAAACGCTGGAGACTAGTAGAAATTGTAGAAAAAGTTAAATAAGCTATGATACAGCAAGAATCGAGATTAATGGTGGCTGATAACAGCGGAGCAAAGGAGGTTCTTTGTATCCGTGTGTTGGGGGGAACCCGCCGCCGATATGCCGGTGTAGGCGATAAAATTGTTGTTACCGTAAAGAGCGCTATTCCGGGCGGTGACGCCAAGAAGGGTACCGTTTCAAAAGCGGTGATTGTACGTACTAAAAAAGAGATCCGTCGCCAGGACGGTTCATATATCCGTTTTGACGACAATGCCTGTGTTCTTCTGAACAGCCAGGGAGAAGTTCGTGGTACTCGTATCTTTGGCCCGGTTGCCAGAGAGTTGCGTGAGAACTATATGAAAATTGTATCTTTAGCACCTGAGGTGTTATAATTTAAAGGA
>PHDP01000081.1 GCA_002842655.1 Bacteroidetes bacterium HGW-Bacteroidetes-14 | reverse complement strand
GGCTCACTGGGAATGATGCATGCAAGAAAAATCACCAAAATAATGGACTACGCCTTAAGGATGAGGATTCCTCTTATTGGAATCAACGACTCAGGCGGAGCTCGTATACAAGAGGGTGTGAACTCCCTGGCGGGCTACGGTGAAATTTTCTTCAGAAACACAATGGCCAGTGGTGTGATACCACAGCTTTCAGTTATCCTTGGCCCTTGCGCCGGAGGAGCAGTATATTCACCTGCACTTACAGACTATGTATTTGTGGTTGACAAAATTTCAAAAATGTTTATCACCGGACCTGAGGTAATCAAGTCTGTACTTGGAGAAGAGATTGATATGGAGTCGCTCGGAGGAGCAAGAGTCCACAGTGAAATCACAGGAAATGCACACTTTTTTGCTAACAGCGAGGCTGAATGCTTCCAGCAGATTAAAACTCTTCTTGACTACATTCCTGCTCACAATGAATGCAATGCAACTAAAGTGAAAGTTGTGGAGCCGGACAAAAAACTTAAGGTAGAAAAAATTGTACCTGTAGACCCTACCTCCCCTTATGATGTAAGAGATGTTATCCGCTCAATTACCGATGGTTCTGAATTTTTTGAGGTTCAGGAGATGTGGGCTGCAAACATTGTTATAGGATATGGCCGTATTGGCGGAACGACTGTGGGATTTGTTGCAAACCAGCCGCTGGTTCTTGCAGGTGTTCTTGACTGTGACTCATCAGACAAGGCAGCAAGGTTTATCCGCTACTGCGATGCCTTTAACATCCCTATTGTAACGCTTGAGGATATGCCGGGATACCTGCCGGGTATCGACCAGGAGCATGCAGGTGTTATCCGTCACGGAGCAAAACTTCTCTATGCATACAGCGAAGCTTCAGTTCCTAAGTTTACAGTTATTCTCAGAAAAGCATACGGCGGAGGATACATTGCAATGAATTCGCGTCACTTGAGGGCCGATTTTGTTTTCGCATGGCCTACAGCAGAAATTGCTGTGATGGGTCCAGAAGGAGCAGCTAACATTATTTTCCGCAAGGAGATTATGGAGGCCGAAGACTCAGACGCAATGCGCAAACAAAAAGTAGAGGAGTACAAACAGAAGTTTGCAAATCCTTATGTAGCGGCAGCTAAAGGTTATATTGACTCTGTAATTAATCCTGCAGAAACCAGAAAATATCTCATACACGCCCTTGATGTCTCAGCAAATAAAGTGGTGAAGAGACCTAACAAGAAGCACGGAATTCCACCATTTTAAAAATAAAAGTTACCATAATGAAAATGGCAGAAAAAAAGGACCATTCCCTGAACAAGGAGAAGGCCGCCAGGCAAAAGGTGCGTAAGGGAGAATCAGTTGAGCCTCAGTACGAGACATTACAAATTTTTACTGACGCAAGGATATACAAGACCAACCTTACCAAAAAATACAGAAACCGCAAGATCTGGAAAAAACCAGATCTTCAGGAGATTCACTCGGTTATTCCCGGAGTTGTAACTTCAATAACTGTAAAAGAGGGAGAGCACGTTACCAAAGGCGCAGAGCTCATGGTTTATGAAGCAATGAAAATGCAGAATATAATCAGAGCCCCTTTTGACGGTACTGTGGATAAAATTCACGTGCAAGCCGGAGAAAAGACAGCCAAAGGTGTGCTGATGATCTACCTGAAATCTGATGTTCCATTTGATTCAGAAGAGCCGGAAACTATTTCCAGCGTTCCAGGTCAAGACGAATAAAGACAAAGAGGAATATAGTAAATGCCCATAATGAAGATCCCCCGTAACTCACAAAAGGAAGGGGGATCCCAATTACGGGCATTATTCCTATTGTCATTCCAATGTTTATAAAGAAGTGCATGAATATTACAGATGCGAGCGCATAACCGTAAATTCGTGTAAAATTGTCCTTCTGTCTCTCGGCAAGGGTAAGAATCCTTATAAGCATAAAGACAAATAATCCCACAACCACAAGCGATCCTGCAAATCCCCACTCTTCACCTACGGTGCAGAAAATAAAGTCAGTACTCTGCTCTGGCACAAAGTTGAATTTTGTTTGTGTTCCTTTAAGAAATCCTTTCCCGAAAAATCCGCCCGAACCAATAGCAATTTTGGACTGGTGCACATTATAACCTGCACCCTGAAGATCTTCTGTAACCCCAAGCAGGTTTTCAATCCTGGCGCGCTGGTGATCCTGCAGAACCTCATCGAAAAAGAACTGAACAGAAAAGATGAGGGCTGTAGAAACAAAAAAGCTCAGCAGAATGTACTTCATATACCGGGTCTTCTCCCGTATCGCCTTATACATAAAATATAGCAGCGGAACCGTCATGAAAACTGCAAGCCACTCAACATCCTTTAGTGCCCACGGGATAAATTTAAGTTCACCAACTCTTGGTGATAAAATTAATACCGGCAGATAAGCTGCCAGAAAAACTATGTTGTGCAGATACCTTTTTGAGAATGCAGTCTTGGCAACCACCATAAGCACAAATAGCAGTATCATTGAGGTAAATGAGGAGAACGCCAGGGTTACCACAAAGAGAAGGATTGCCAGAATCCCGAATGTAAGATACCAGCCGCTTAGCCCCTCTCTGTAAAGAACAAAGAGAAAGCTTGCAAATACAAGCGCAGAGCCTGTCTCTTTCTCCAGAATTATGAGCAGCATAGGTACAACAATCACAAGCCCAACCTTTACAAGCGAAGAGAACCGCTTTAGTCTGAAGTTGTATGCACTCATCATTGAGGCGAGTGCAAATGAGGTTGTTATTTTGGCAAGCTCTGCAGGCTGAACCCTCACCGGTCCTATCATAAACCAGGATTTGGAGCCGTTAACCTCCACCCCCACAAATATCACCGCAAAGAGGAGCAGCATACTCATGAAGTAGAGTATCCATGCCAGTACGTTGTATAGTTTGGGGTTTATTACAAACAGTATGAATGAGGCAATAATGAGCGAGGTGATAATCCAGATAAACTGCATACCATATCTTTGGGAAATATCCAGAATATGAGCGTGTTCTTCGTCATAAACAGATGCGAAAACACTAATCCAGCCAATCATAACCAGTGCAAACCAGGTTATAATCAGAGGCCAGTCAAGCTTTCTGTATAATTGCCCTGCTATCATCTCTTTGGTATTGGTACGTTTTGAATAAGGTTCCCTGATATAACATATGCTTCGAGATCCGTTCTCTCAACTTTTCCTTTGAGATATCTCTCCACAAGAAGTGAAGCTATAGGCGCGGCCCAGGTAGCTCCAAAGCCGGCATTTTCTATATATGCCGCCACTGCTACTTTGGGGTTATCCTTTGGAGCAAAGCAGATAAAGACTGAGTGGTCTTTCCCGTGCGGGTTCTGAGCTGTTCCTGTCTTTCCGCAGATATCCAAACCGGGAACTGCAGCAATTCTGGCAGTTGCGCCTGATCCGGGTTCTGAGTTGACCGCCAGATACATACCATGAATTACTTTCCTGAAATTGGATGTATCAACTTTTGTATAGTGTCTTTGAGAAAAGTCACTGTTTAGAGTTGTGTCCTCTGCACCCTTTATGATGTGAGGAGTGTAGAAATAGCCTCTGTTTGCCAGCGTGGCCGCCAGATTTGCAAGGTGAAGGGGAGTTGTCCCAATTTCGCCCTGTCCTATGGATAGAGATATAATTGAAAGTGACTTCCAGCGATTTTTTCCGTGGATTCTGTCGTAAGTCTTTGTAGAGGGCAAAACTCCGCCCTGCTCTCCCGGCAGATCGCTTCCCAGCTTAAGACCAAAGCCAAAGCTTTCCACATACTCTTTCCATGATTCAAAGGCTGCTGTAACATTAGGATAGGCCGGATTATCGATAATTCTTCTGAAGGCATTTGCATAGTATGCATTGCACGACATCATGATTGAAGAAGTCAGATTGGTTGGTGAGGGATGTGCGTGACAGGCGATGCCCCTTCCAACCTTGTAGCCCATATTGCAGGGATATGTCATTACTGTGTCAATAACTCCCTCCTGAAGGGCAATGAGCCCGTTTACCAGCTTGAATACAGAGCCCGGAGGGTAGGGAGACATCACTGCCCGGTTAAACATAGGTTTGTACGGGTCGTTGACAATCTCGCTGTAGTGTTTGTTAATTGTTGCAAGTTTGGAAACCTCCAGACCGGGGCTGGAAACAAGAGTAAGAATCTCACCTGTTGATGGCTCAATAGCAACAACACTGCCCACCTTGTTTACCATCAAGCTCTCTACATATTGCTGTAACTCTGCATCAATTGACGCAGTTATATTTTTGCCGGGGACAGCCTCTTTATCGTATTTGCCTTCTGCAAAATTTGACTTGATTTTGTTGTGAACATCCCGGAGAAAAATGTTGTAACCCTTAACTCCTCTTAATATAGTCTCATAGGATTGTTCAATTCCTGTTCTTCCTACATAATCTCCCCTTTTATACTCCGGGTTTTTCCTTATGTACGAAGTATCAACCTCAGATATATAACCAAGAAGATTTCCGCAGGCATTGTAGGGGTAGCTCCGGATTGTTCGTGAAACAGCACTGAATCCCTGGAATTTATATGCCTTTTCCAGAAATACTGAGTACTGAGCAGGTGAAATCTGTTTAACAAAAGGCAGAGTCTGATATCCGATTCTTCTTCTGTACTTTCTGTATTCGGCAAGGGTTGCCCTCACCTCTTCTATTTCAAGGCCAAAGATTGCGCAAAGGTCTGCTGTGTCGAGATCTTTCACCTCGTATGGGGTAATCATTATATCGTAAGCAGTCTCGTTTCCTACCAGAATCTTGCCGTTGCGGTCGTAAATAATTCCCCGTGCAGGATATCTTATGTCGTATCTGAATGCGTTGTTGCTGGCTGTAATCTTGTACTCCTCATCCAGAATCTGCAGGTTGAAGAGCTGAAGAACAATGACAAGGGCAACCCCAAGGATGCCCAGTATCAGAATATTCTTCTTCTTTAATTCAAAAGCCATGACAACAGATTATTATCTCCAGTTTTTGTAAAAGATGCCAAATTCAAGCAGGATGAGCAGCAGCATGTTTACTGAGAAGCTCAGAAGTAGTCTGGGCAGGTTTCCGATAAAATAGGTCAGGGAGAAACTCTCAATAAACACAACCGATATGTGGTGAATTGCCATCAGGATACCAGCGTAGAGCAGGAATCTTCTGAACCCCATCTCTGCCATTCCCGGACGAATCTCGCTCTCAAGCTCACCTTTTCGGATAATAAGGCTGAGGACCGGGTCGCGCAGGAATGCCATCATGACAAGTGATGCCGAATTGAGCCCCGCCATTCCGTTGTAAAGCAAATCTGTTCCCAGTCCCATTCCGAAAGCCCATAAAAGGACAGATACAGGAGAGATACTCACGGGCAGGGTAAGGATAAAGAGCGGGTAGATTACTAAAAAGAGCATCGGCCCAAAGTCTATGAAATTGGATATTAGCAGCTGTGCAATCAGAAAGCTGACAAATAATATTGTATTACTTACTCCCTGTTTCATACTGTCTGCTTAAATCGTTTAGCTCCTGAGAATGTTTGTTTGACACAACCCTTACAAATCTGACTGTTCTGAAATCCTGAAAAAGTCTTACCCTTATTTCGTGGTGAGTTCCCCTGATTATTTTTGATTTCCCGGCTGTTCCAATTGGAATGTTTTCGGGGAAAAGAGTTGAGAAGCCGCTTGTATATACAGTGTCTCCCACCATAAATTTTATGTGCTGGGGAATCTCTGTGAGTACAGCGGTTTTTGCATCTTTACCATCCCAGATTAGCGGTCCGAATGCCCCGCTTTTGCCAATTTTAGCACTTACGCTCTGGTTGATATTGAGCAGGGAAATCACATATGCATATCTTTCAGAAACCTGACTCACAATTCCAACAACACCACCGGGTGAGACAACGCCCATATCCTTGCGGATACCGCTTCTGCTTCCTCTGTTTATAATCAGATAATTGTGCTTGTTGTTTGTGCTGTTTGCAACAATTCTTGCGGGAATGTATTCAAACTGTGCAAGTGAGTCGGGGATGTTAATCCCCACTCCCCGCACTGAATCTGCTGCAACAGTATCTGCAGCGTTTTCTGTTAATTCTGCAAAGGCTCTGTATTTCTCCAGTTCTGTCTGAAGCCTCAGATTCTCCTCTGCCAGCTCCCGGTTAACACCGCGAAGGCTTGTATAATATTTAGCATCAGCAACAGCTTTACTTAGAGAACCCCGAATGTCCATATAGACCCCGCCAATCTTTATCTGCTGAAAGAAAGAGCTGTTTGATATCATCACCAAAGAGAATACTTCCAGTACAATAAAGAGCAGCAGCGCTATAAGCCTGTCCAGGTTCGGAGACCTCTTCTTAGCCATTGCTTAGCGGATTAGATACGGCAGTTTGTCACAGTTCTTGAGAGCAATACTTGTACCCCTGGCTACTGCATGAAGCGGATCTTCCGAGACATGAAACTTGATATTGATTTTATCTGTAAGCCTCTTGTCTATCCCTCTGAGCAATGCGCCGCCGCCGGTAAGGAAAATGCCCTTCTGAACGATGTCTGCATAGAGTTCCGGCGGAGTCTGTTCAAGTACAGAAATAACCGCGGCCTCAATTTTAGCAAGGGATTTGTCAATACAGTGTGCTATCTCCTGACTTGTAACACTCACCTCTACCGGGTGTGCAGTCATGAGGTTTGGTCCTCTTACAACATAAGGTTCAGGATACTCATCCAGTTCAGAGAGCGCAGCACCAACACGAATTTTAATATCCTCTGCAGTTAGCTCACCAATCTTGATGTTATGCTGCTGACGCATATACTGCTGAATTTCATTAGTAAACACATCGCCGGCAACACGGATACTCTGATTGAACACAATACCACCCAGGGATATAACCGCAATCTCTGTAGTACCACCTCCTATGTCAACAACCATGTTTCCTGACGGTGCCTCCACATCGAGTCCGATACCTATAGCTGCAGCCATTGGTTCGTAAATCAAATACACATCTCTTCCGCCTGCGTGCTCAGATGAGTCGCGCACGGCACGAATCTCAACCTCTGTACTTCCGGACGGGATACAAACCACCATTCGGAGACTCGGAGTGAAAATGGTATTGCGGTAGTTAATCATCTTGATGAAACCGCGTATCATTGCCTCTGCTGCATTAAAGTCTGCAATCACCCCGTCTCTGAGAGGTCTTACTGTTTTGATATTTGCGTGTGTCTTGCCGTGCATCATTCTGGCCTTCTGGCCGAATGCTATAGGCTTGCCTGTGTTCTGGTCAATAGCCACAATCGAAGGCTCATCAACGACAACTTTGTCGTTCATGAGTATGATAGTGTTGGCTGTTCCCAGGTCAATGGCCAGTTCCTGTGTTAAAAATGAAAATGCCATATTCTATTTATATATTGTCAGTGTTTAAAATGTCTGGTTTTTGTGAATACCATAGAGATTCCGTTGTTGTCGCAATACTCCACTGTATCCTTATCCCTTACCGATCCGCCCGGCTGAATAACCGAAGTTATGCCGGCCTTGTGTGCAATCTCTATTGAATCTGCAAACGGGAAAAATGCATCCGAAGCCATAACCGCACCGGAGAGCTCAAACCCGAATCCCTCTGCCTTTGCGATAGCTTGCTTAAGAGCGTCAACCCTTGAAGTCTGGCCTACACCGCTTGCAAGAAGAGTATTGTTTTTTGCCAGAACTATTGAATTAGACTTAGAGTGCTTTACAAGTTTATTTGCAAAAGTGAGGTCCTGAAACTCAGCTGCCGAAGGAGTTGTTTTTGTAACAACTTCGTGATCTGCCGCGTTTTCAACTGCTGCATCCCTGTCCTGAACAAGCGCTCCGCCCAGAAGTGATCTGAACTTGGTCGCAGTTCTCCTCTCCTTATTATCGATAAGTATGATTCTGTTTTTCTTCTCTTTCAGAACTTCAAGTGCATCTGAAGTGTATGAAGGGGCAATCACCACCTCAAAGAAAATTGTATTCATTCCTGCTGCTGCAGCTTTGTCAATCTCCCTGTTGGCGATAATAATTCCTCCGAAAGCCGACAGAGGGTCGCACGCCAGTGCCGCCTCCCATGCTGCCGGGATTGTCTCCCTTGATGCACATCCGCAGGCATTGTTATGCTTGAGGATTGCAACAGTTGGTTCAGTAAAGTCACCGATAAGTTCAATGGCTGCCTCTATGTCAAGCAGGTTGTTGTAGGAGATCTCTTTTCCCCAGATTTGCTCCGGAAGTGATCCCTCTGCTCCGTAGTAAACGGCCTTCTGATGCGGATTCTCACCGTAGCGGAGCTGCTGTGAACTTAAAAAGCTCTCGCGGAATGCATCAATTTTCTCTTCACGGTTGAAATACTGGAATATTGCGGTGTCGTAACCTGAACTTACTGAAAATGCAAGTGCCGCAAATCTTCTTCTCTCTTCAATTGTGGATACAGGTCCGTTTTTATCGAGAAGTTCGTTAAGAGCCGGATACTGCTCCATTGACGCAACTATCAGTACATCTCTGTAATTTTTTGCGGCCGCCCTTATGAGGGAGATTCCGCCTATATCAATCTTCTCTATAATCTCTTCGTGAGAAGCAGAAGACTCAACATATTTTCCGAAAGGGTAGAGGTCTACAATTACCAGGTCAATTCCGGGAATATCATACTCCCCAATTTGTCTGATGTCTGTCTCATTCTCCCTTCTGTGAAGGATTCCTCCGAATACTTTCGGGTGCAGGGTCTTTACTCTTCCACCGAGGATAGACGGATAACCCGTTACCTCCTCTACTGTTTTGACCGGAAGGCCAAGCCCTTTGAAGAAATCATACGTTCCGCCGGTAGAGAGTAGTTCTGTACCTCCTGAAACGAGTTTCCGGGCTATTTCTTCAATTCCATCTTTGTGATATACAGAGATTAATGCGCGTTTGATAGTTCTTTGTTCCATATGTAAGAAATAGATACAAAACTACGAAAATTTAACCAATTAATAGTTAATTTTGCGGGTATAAATAACAATAGACTTTATGGCCCTTAAACGATACGCAGTTATAGTTGCCGGTGGCTCCGGGACCAGAATGGGTGGCAGCATCGCTAAACAGTTTATGATGCTGGCAGATAAGCCCATTCTTCTCCGTACTGTTGAGACCTTTCTCTCTCTCTCTCCCTCAGTTGAGCTGATAATTGTAGTGCCCGCTGCCCTGCGCGATCACTGGAAGGAACTTTGCCGTGAAAGAAAGCTTACATTCCGCCATACTTTGGTCACCGGAGGAATAACCAGATTTCACTCGGTAAAGAATGCCCTTAAGTATGTCGAGCCCGGTGCCCTTGTTGCGGTGCATGACGGAGTAAGACCCTTTGCTACTAAGGAGTTCATTGAGAGTA
Source organism: Bacteroidetes bacterium HGW-Bacteroidetes-14 (assembly GCA_002842655.1). GTDB lineage: Bacteria > Bacteroidota > Bacteroidia > Bacteroidales > UBA932 > Bact-08. The sequence goes on along the minus strand of PHDP01000081.1, from coordinate 754 downwards.
TGTATGAGGTGGCAGAGGAGAAGGGAGCTGTTATTCCGGTTGTGAAGGTTTCGGATTCGCTGAGGGAGCTTGACCAGAACGGCAGTCACCCGGTAAACAGGGATAACTATATTGCAGTACAGACACCTCAGGTGTTCCGGTCTGATTTGTTGCTTAAAGCATACAACAAAGCATATTCGCCGGTTTTCACCGACGATGCTTCAGTTGTTGAAAGCATTGGAGAAAAGGTGCACTTCGCCGACGGTCTGGCGACAAACATCAAAATAACAAAACCGGAAGATATGGTTCTGGCGCGGGGTCTGCTTACTTCTTTTTAAGTGAGCTGCCTTTTTGCGGAAAATCTTTAACCCAAACCTGTCTTTCGATAGCCTGATCAAGTGAAATAAATGTCTCAGTCTGCTCTACAGAAGGAATATTCTGAATAGTGTTTATGAGAATCTCCATCAGGTGGTCGTGATTCTGGCAGTAGATCTTAAGCATGAGTGCGTGTTTGCCTGTTACAAAGTGACACTCAACAACCTCTGAAATGTTCTTCAGGGCTTCGATAACCTGAGGATAGTGGTTTGCCTGAGCGAGACTTACTCCCACAAAAGCACATACATTCAAACCCAGAGTCTGAGGCTTAACAAGCAGACGGGATCCGGTAATGATTCCGAGATTCTCCATCTTTTTCACCCGCTGGTGAATCGCCGCACCTGAAACGCCGCACTCACGGGCTATTTCAAGAAATGGCATTCTTGCGTTTTTTACAAGA
>PHDP01000182.1 GCA_002842655.1 Bacteroidetes bacterium HGW-Bacteroidetes-14 | reverse complement strand
TGATGTTAAATAAGTTGAAAACACTAAACAGACTTGTCAAAGAACTCAATATGAAAATGCCTGAAAATGCGAACGTTACATAATCTGTCATTGGTAGCGAAGTCGAAGGACTAAACGATTAATTTTCAACCCAAAGTAACACCGATTAAATAATCCACCTGAAAGCAGTCAGGACATTCACATCAATCTAAAAATAATGATCCCCGAATACATCAAATACCTGTTGTTGAGTGCGTCGCTTTTTCTGGGTGGGAAGACCGAAGAAAACCCGTTGCCGGAGCCATTATATGCACCTGACTCCACAGCCATAACCCTGCTTTTTGCCGGAGACATCATGCAGCACATGCCACAGATAAATGCTGCCTGGAATAAAGCAGATTCGGCATACAACTATCATCCCTGTTTCAGTTATGTAAAGCCCATTGTCAGCTCATTTGACTTTGCCATTGCCAACCTTGAAGTTACCCTTGCCGGGAAACCCTTTACCGGATATCCGCAGTTCAGTGCGCCCGACGAACTGGCTGTTGCTGCCCGTGATGCGGGTTTTGGAATACTGGTCACCGCCAACAACCATTCCTGCGACCGGGGAAATGACGGTTTACTCCGCACAATTGATGTACTTGATAGCCTGGGCATCCACCGCACCGGTACCTTCCGCGACAGCAACGATCTGCTGATGAATCACCCGCTGATTCTTACGAAAAACGACATTACTTTCGCGCTTTTCAATTACACCTATGGCACCAATGGATTGCCGTTTTATGCCCCGGCCATCGTAAACCTGATTGACACAACCCACCTGATCAGTGATCTTACTTCAGCGCGTAGTTCAGAAGTGGATTTTGTGATTGTTTATTTTCATTGGGGAAATGAATATCAGTCACATGCTTCACCAACACAGATAAAACTTGCAGAATTGTGCCGCCGACATGGCGCCGATGTAGTGATAGGATCACATCCGCATGTGTTGCAGCCCATAGTTTATAGTCCTCCCTCAGATAGCTTGCCGGGCGGACATCTGCTTGTTTATTCGCTTGGCAATTACGTTTCAAACCAACGCGACCGCTATCGCGACGGCGGCGCAATGATCAGCTTTACCCTTACAAAAACATGGAATAAAAAAACAGTAATTGACCCGGAGGTCCACCTGACCTGGGTTTACACACCTTATGAAAAAGGTGTGAAACGGTATTATATCCTACCTGTGAAACAGTTTGAAAACTACACTTTAATGGATGGCAGTTCTTTGGCAAAACTCAGGCTGTTTGCAAAGGATTCGAGAGAGTTACTTGGGCTTTAGTCAGATGCTGAATAAAAAAGATATTACAAAGAAGAATCAACAGACACTCAAAAATGTTCCCCAACTATTTTAAAAACAACAATAAAATAATCACTTAAAGTTACCCCCTCTAACTCCCCCTT
>PHDP01000080.1 GCA_002842655.1 Bacteroidetes bacterium HGW-Bacteroidetes-14 | reverse complement strand
CCTGAAGAAATTTCAGCAGGCGGCCGGCAATTTGGGAGCTTTTCATAGTTTGGGGGTCAGTCTTTGTAAATCTCTGTAAATATTATTTTGACATCTCTGCCTCAACAGCTTCAGGTGTGTTTGGAAGTCTCTTTTCTCCAAGAAGTCTGCATCCTTTCTCTGTTACAAGAATATCGTCTTCTATGCGGATTCCTCCAAAGTTGTAGTAGCCTTCCAGCTTGTCGAAATTGATGAAATCTTTGTTGATTCCTTCATTTTTCCATTTTTCAATAAGTGCAGGAATGAAATAGCAGCCCGGCTCGTTTGTGATTACATGTCCCGGACGCAGCATCTTACCCATTCTGAGGGATTTCAGCCCAAACTGGGTAGCTCTTATGTGCTCGCTGTCATAACCTACATATTTTTCTCCGAGGTCCTCCATATCGTGAACATCCAGACCCATCTGGTGACCAAGCCCGTGCGGCATAAAGAGTGCATGAGCACCTGCAGCAACAGCTTCATCAACATCACCTTTCATCAGGCCCAGATTGATGAGCCCCTGTGCGAGCACTCTCACGGCAGCCAGGTGAACAGAGCGGTATGTGATACCCGGTTTTGTCATTGCTGTTGCCAGGTCATTTGCGGCAGAAACGATGTTGTAAATGTCCTTTTGCTTCTGTGTGAATTTGCCGCCTGCAGGAATTGTTCTTGTAAAATCAGATGCGTAGTGCATGTTTGTCTCTGCACCGGCATCCATAACAAGAAGCCTTCCGTCTGTGAGTATCTGATGGTGTGTATGGTTGTGAAGTGTTTCACCGTTCTGTGACAGAATAATTGGGAACGATGGCATTGTACCATGCGAAATTGCAATTCCCTCCATTAATCCAACCAGCTCCTGTTCGACCATTCCTGCCTTAGCCATTCTCATTGCAGTATAGTGCATGGCATATCCAATGTCGGCAGCTTTGTCAAGCTCGGCAATCTCAAATTTATCCTTGATTTCGCGAAGTGCAACAACGCCTTTAATAAACTCCTCAGATGCAAGCTCTCTCTGGTTGTCAAAATCTGCTCCCAGCATTTTGAACAGCTGAATCCTGTTGTGATATCTGTACGGAGGAAGAAAATGAATCTTTCTGCCAGATGTTTTTGCCTTCTCAAGGTACTTTCCAAGTTCATCTGAAGGTAATACTTTATTCACCCCCACAGATGCTGCCTTGTCCTTCATCGCAGGCTGAGGACCCATCCAGATTATGTCGTCAATAGTTACATCATTCCCGAAAATAATCTCCTCCCCGCTTTCCAGGTCGATAACTGCAGCCAGATCCGGTGCATCAAGACCAAAGAAATATAGGAATGAAGAGTCCTGACGGAATCTGTATGTGTTGTCAATGTAATTTATACCTGCCTCTGAATTGCCCAGAAAGAGCAAAATTCCCGACTTGATACCTGATGCAAGAACCGTGCGTCTGTTTGAATATACCTCTTTTGAAAACATCTTTTTGAATTTTTATATCTTTTCAAAGTTAGCAAAATTCCGTAAAAAAAGAGGGAGCCGGAAATTACTTTCCTTCTCCCTCAAAATTCAGCATGAATCTTATAAAGAATTCAGTTTATTGTTTGTCCCACCATACAGGGTCGCTCCAGATTGCATCTTTCATAGCAAGTGGATTTGAGGCGAGAAGTTCTGTGTTGTTGTAGTTGCTCTCGTGAGTGCTGTGAGTGAATCTGCGGAACCAGTAAGTAGGATCTGACGGAGTAGTTCCCACCATCTTATTGGATGCAGTAAACTCGTAAGGTCTCTTGTAATCTTTGTAAACAACTCCAAATGCGCCAACATTGCCTGCGCTGTAATTGAATCTCCTCATATCGTTCCAGTTCTGGAAGTCAAAGCCCATAGCAATCATTTTTTCCTTCATGATATCTGCCATAGTCAGGGCACCTGCTGTCTGAACAACAGCTGCACTTGCCATGTAGGCATCAATGTCTGCCTGATTCATAGGCATCTGGTCAGGATTGGTTGTACCAGCAGATTTCCACTCGTTGAGTTTGGTCTGCATTCTGTCAAATGATGCCCTTATTCCGGCAAGATATGCAGTGTGAGCAGGACCGGTCTGGCCTTGTCTCAGCAGAACCTCAGCCTTAATGAAACACATCTCTGCATAGGTCATGAGGTCAAAATCTGAATCCGGCCTTGCGTGGAATGTACCTGTACCGGCAACTGCATTTGCAGTTGTAAGAGGATAGTAGTACATATCTGTTGCAGAACGTCCCAAAGTTGACAAACTGTTTGATTTAAGGTTTACATAAACTGTATCACCGGCTCTCTTGTAGTTTGTGCTGTTGATGTAGAAAGATCCCTTCTTGTATGTTACAGTAACATCGTTTCCGCTTACAGTATAAGTCTGGGTAAGGGCAGCAATGAAGTTTGCCCTTGCTGTTGCATCTGCAATTGTATATTTGATGTTTACATTGGCTGTAGCATATGATGCATTAAGAGGACCTCCGTTCTGACGGATATCTGAATTCATCATATCCACTCCAATATCCCTTAACCACTGATATGAGACAATATCTCCACCAGCATTAAGAGTAATATTCTTCATAGATGCAGGAAGAATCTTTGGCATACGAGGGTCAACAACACCCGAACCACCGGTATAGCTGTTATTGAGAAGATTTGCATACCATCTTGTAATTCTCTGACCTGTACCGTAACCTGCTGAGTTCCATGTAGGGTTAGTCTGATATGGGTCGCCTACAGTGAAGTTCAATGCATCTCCCGCTACATTGTAGCGCTTCATTGAAGTATTCTCTGCATTCGATTTTGGACCATTCTCAATTGCAGCAAGGATAGCTGTTGGATTGTATGTGCTCTTCTTGGAAATGATATTGAGGTATCTTGCTTTAAGACCGTAGCAAAGTTTAATCCACTTGCTTACATTACCGCCATTCCATGAGTCACCGGCAGCGAAGCTGTATGAGCCAGGCTCCTGAGTCTTTCCAAATAGTTCAATTGCTTTGTCAATATCTGCCATACAACCGGCATAAATAACATCTCCCTGGTCGTATGCAGGATTGTATTTGGTACCCATAGCCTCTGTATATGGCATTTCACCATACAAGTCAAGCATCATAAGAAATCCCATAGCTTTGATTGCGTAGCCGGCAGCCATATAGTGATATGAACCGTTTGCCTCAGCCATATCAATCATTGGCTTAATATTCACACCTGCTCCAAGGAACCAGTTCTGGTAAATTGTAGTTGCACTTGACTGAGCAGGATTCCATGCTGCAAGTAAGCCGTTTGCATTAGTTGCAGATGTTTGTGTAAGAAGGCCTGCAATAGTGCTTGTACGCATATTTGCTGTTCCGTGAGCATACGAGTAATAGTGCTGAATCCAGGGCAGCCTGTTTACCGGTGTTGCGCTCTTGTCAGTCGGATTGTCAGGATCGACGTTCACGTCCAGCCATTTGTTGCAGGAGGTAAAACTCGCAACAATAATCAGACTTAATATAATTTGTAATATTTTTTTCATGATAAGATATTGTTAAGTTCTATAACTAAAATGTGAAATTAAGACCGAATGTAACATTCCTTGTAGCAGGAATACCATTATAGTCTATACCCATTGAACCTGAACCACCGGTACCTGAACCAGATACGCTCACCTCAGGGTCCATTCCCTTGTAGTTGGTCCAAACCAGTAAGTTGTTAGCAGAGAATGTCGCAGACAATCCCTTAACAATATTCTTCTTCTTGAAGAGGTCAGTAAAATCATATGACAAAGACAAAGACCTTAGTCTCAACCAGTTTGTCTTGGTTATGAAGTTATAAGAGTTTGATCCGTAGTTGTTCCAGTATTGCTGAATCATATATTTGCCGGATTTGCTCTGACCATTAACGGTGTAAGTTTTATCGGCTTCATAAGTATATGAAACAGGCTCGCCTGTTGTGCTGAGTACGCCGTCTACAGTTACTGACTGTCTGTCAAGTGTTCTCATCGAGAGACCTCTTACAGTTGTGTAGTACTCTGTACCGTTGTAGATATCTCCGCCAAGTCTCATGTCAATCAGGAATGAAACATTTAGGTTCTTATATCTGATATTATTGTTGAGACCACCAATGATTGAAGGCTCCCTGTTACCAACAATGTTTGTTGTAACATTTGAAGTCTTGTAAAGACCGGTAGTTGGGTCAACCTGATATCTGCCACCTGCAATCTCTTTGCCTTCTGTATCCTTTTCTCTGAGCCAGTAGTCACCTGTCAGTCCCAGGAAGTGACCTCCGTTAGGAATTGAAGCAGCCTTAACACCGCCAATCTGTACATCTGTTACATAGAAGAGACCAACGCCAGGAAGGAAATCTCCCAGTGTTCCCCTGTTACCAGAAAGGTTGAGGGTAAGATCCCATGTAAAGTCCTTCTTGTCAATTGGAACAGCGTTAATTGAAAGCTCCATACCAGTATTGTTTACGGAACCGCTGTTCAGAGTAAGGAAGATATAACCTGTTGACTGAGCAAGACGAGGGCTTGCCAGCTGGTTCTTGGTTGTACTGTTATAGTATGTGAAGTCCAGACCGAGTCTGCCTCCAAAGAATTTCAACTCAGTACCCAATTCGTAAGATGTCTGAATTTCAGGAACCAGGAACGGACTTCCTCCGGTCCAGCTGTTACCTGTACCAATCATGTTTCCGTGAACCTTCTGAGGAGGCCACAGGTAGTTATTGGTAGCATAAGCATCTGCATCCTTACCTACTTTTGCAAGTGAAGCTCTGATTTTACCAAATGAGAGAATATCATTCTTAGGGATAAGCTCGGTAAATACAACGCTACCTGAAACCGACGGATAGAAATATGAGCGGCTGTCGATAGGAAGTGTAGATGACCAGTCATTTCTGCCGGTAACTGTGAGGTAAGCTATGTTCTTGTAACTTCCCCTGAATTCACCGTATGCACCAACCAGACGTTTTCTTGTCTTGTTTTCTGAGAAGAATTTATTCTCTTTAACTATGTTTTCGAAGCTGATTGTACCCTGTGTAAGGAAATTGAATCCCCAGTGTGACAGAGCAACTCTTTCGGTAGATTCTGTAGTGTGTCCCAAAAGGAGATTCAGGTCAAAATCACCAATCTTCTTCTGGAAGTTAAGCATAAGGTTAGAAGTAATATATTCATATGCAGTGCTACCCTTGCTCAGACGGCCATTCTGATACATTTCCAGAACCGCACCACCCGGAGCAATATATGTGTATGAACCACTGTTATATGTATCGTATCCTATTCTGTAAAGTACGTTAAACCAGTCTGTGATAACATAGTTTGCGTTGATACCCCCGGTAAAACGGCTAAGGTTGTCAGAAAGTTTGTTTTTATTAATAATCCAGTATGGATTCTCAACATCTGCAGACATATCCTGAAGGCCTTCAAACAATCTGAATTTTGTTCCGTCCGGATTGAGATAGTGCTTAACATCGTCACTTCTTGACCATCCGTAAAGAGCTGTCATTGCACCTGTACCACCACCATTGTAAAGACCGGCAGCTGTAAGGGTTTTGTCTGTGTTTGAAAGTGTATAAGCTGCATTCGCACCAACAGTCAGTTTGCCGTATTTCTGTTCTGCATTGAAGCGGACAGTATTTTTAGTAAAGCCTGTAGTTGGTACAACACCGGTTTGGTCAAAATTTGAGGCAGAGAGATAGAAAGTGCCGTTTTTGTGACCTCCGCTTACGCTTAAACTGTTGTCATAAATGCTACCACCCTGGAAGAAAGTACCTACGTTGTCATAAACCGGTCCTGTAATAGGATCGCCCCATGAAGAGGTTGTATAGTCGCTGAAAGAGCCCGATTCATTATAAAAGCCCCTTCCGTAAACACCCTGAAGTTCCGGTTTCTTTCCAACCCACGAATATGAGTACTTAGTGTTGAAATTTACCTTTACCTGACCTGAGTCACCCTTTTTGGTAGTAATAAGGACAACACCGTCTGCTGCTCTTGAACCATAAAGAGCGGCGGCTGCAGCACCCTTAAGGATTGACATGTTCTCAATGTCCTCGGGGTTTATATCCATAACACGGTTACTGAATGATGTAGCATTGGTTGTTACACCGTCAGTTCCTGAACTACCTGTGTTTACTGTTGAGTTGTCATAGATAACACCATCAACAACAAAGAGAGGCTGGTTATCCCTGGACTCACTTGCTGAGTTTCCACCGCGGATAATGATAGTCGCTCCCGCACCGGCTGCTCCGCTAGACTGGGTAATGTTCACACCTGAAACTTTACCTGCCAGTGAGTTTACGATGTTTGTCTGTTTGTTCTTCAGGAGTTCTTCACTCTTAAGATCCTGCACTGCATATCCCAGAGCTTTTCTCTCCTTCTTGATACCAAGAGCAGTTACCACAACATCTTCAAGAAATATTGAAGATTCATTCATCGTAACATTGATAACGGTACGATTGTTAATCAGTTCTCTAACATCTTCCATTCCAATTGCTGTGAATCGAAGAGTTGCAGTAGCCGGAGCGCTTATGGAGTACGTTCCGTCCAGTTCGGTAGCTACACCTGTCCTGGTGCCATCAATGATAACAGTAACACCAACAAGGGGTTGTCCCGACTTGTCGACCACTTTTCCCTTAACATTGATGCTCTGGGCAAACATGTTTCCAGACACAAGGAAAATGGCCATTAGCGACAGAATGATCATTCTCATCATCCCGGCCTTTTTTTGTGAGTAATTCATGAATTTAGTTTTAGATTAATAAATTGTTTTTATTACGTCATGAAACACAATTCAGATAAGTGCATGTAACAAATATTGGAATCCGGTTTCACATTGTTACTTGTAAAATTAATATTTATTTCATAACGAAAAATAAAAAAAGCGTCGCTTTTGGCGACGCTTTAATAAATATTTTTCGTGATAATTACACTACATTTGGCCTCTTGTAATATTTCGACTCAGATCTTAGTGTTACTTCGCCCGAAAACCTTCTTACTGAGCCTCTTGTAGGAGTCACAATAACCTCGGCATAATTTCCACCCTTCCTTAGAAAGATCTCAACTTTTGCCTGAATCTGAGTTCCGGTAATCTGCATTGTAACAACAAAATTGCCCTTTTTATCAAGTTTTTGATCTGCAGTTGTAACAGAAGCCTTGTTGGTATAGCTGTTTCCGCAGATTATGGCACCCTGAAGGAAGAGGAACTCCCCCTCGTAAGAGAGGAAGTTCGCATCATCATTATTGTTTTCAAGGCTACCATCACTTGTCTCATAACTGTCAGGTACAATAACGAAGTCTTTGGCTTCAATTGCAGCCCTGGCCTTGTCAAACATTGCCTGAGCAGCAGCTTCCTTATCTGCCTTTTTGTTCTGAGAATACCCGGTACTGACTGCAAGAGCAAATACGAGGGTAAGCAATAGTATTCTTTTCATATCGATTAGTTAACAGCTATAGTACTCAAACGAACAGACTGGGTTGCATAGTTGGTACCCATTTTGCCGTTAAGGTGGAAAATGTAGTTTACACCTTTAGTCATAGAGTAGCCTGTTGCAGAGTAATCGCCCAGTACATTTGTTGAGCTGAAAGTCTTGAGAAGATTTCCGCTCTCATCGAACAGAACAAATGCAAGACCTGTTTCTGTACCTGACCAAACAGCGATACCATTTCTCTTAAGGATATAAGGAATGTAACCCGAAGCCTGCTTGAAATCGCACTCAGCTATATCAATATAGTCATATGTATTGATGTTTGGTTGTGTAGCTGTTCTTCTTCCCTTGAGGTAAACTTTACCAAAAGGAGTAACACCATCTGCCTTGTAAAGAAGGTTCACAAAACGGATATAGGTAACAGTGTCCTGCCATGGGTGACCGGTCTCATACTCTTCAGGATCCTGAACCATAAGCGGAGCCTGGTTTGCATCATAAACAAACGCACTCCATTTACCTGCAGGTACATTGAATGTATTGCTGTAAACTAACTGATCTTTTGTAGCACTCTTAAATGCTTCAACTTTGTTAGCGCCTATAGGGAGTACATGGTATTTAGCTGTACTGTTTGGAAAAATTCCACCAAGTGCTGTTGATACCTGAGAAACTAACTGATCATTATATTTCAGTAGCGTGATGTTTTGTGCAGCAGCTGCAACCACCGGAAGGTCGTATACCAGTCTTACCTGTGCTTTTGTTGTCACATCCAGATCTGTAGTTTGATAACTCAAAACATTTTTCTCGCACGATGCCAGCAAAAACAATGATACTACCGATAGTATTGAAAATATTTTTTTCATTGTTATTCTTTTTTAAAGTTCATTATTAATTACCTGGTTGTGCAAACCATACGATAGAGCAGTGGTAGTTCTCTGCATCCCCTGCAATTGGAGTAATCTTCTTGAGAGAAGGCATGTTCCACATGTATTCAGAGTTGTAGCGAGGACGAAGTCTGTAGCAAGGAGAACCTTGGTTAACAGTACCAAATTTCGCACGTCTGTTCTGAACATCTGCAGGCGGAAGGTAGAATCCTTTGTAAATTCTGTTAACATCTGAATTCTGTTTGTGGTAAACCACATCTGTAGTCCATGATGTTCCGCTTACAGGAACTCCCTGTGGTCCCAGTACGAGGTCATAATGGTATCTGCGAAGGTCATTCCATGTGTCAAGACTCCAAGGATACATAGAAACATACTTCTGCATCATGATATGCGACAAAGTAAAGTCAGCAAGTGGAAGGTTGTTGACAAACTTACTGTTCAGATAATCAGCTTTAAGCTGGTCAAATCTTGCAGCAGTAATCTTGTCACCAATAACTGATGTCTGTTTACCATTTGTACCTTTAACCATAACACCGGGAACTATAAGTGACTTAACCCAGTCAAAGTGTCCTGAAACAGCTTTTTTGAATGTTGCAAGAGCATCTGCCTTGAGACCTTTGCGGAACTGAGCCTCAGCCTTGATAAACTGAATCTCTGCATATGTAGTAAGCGGCCATGGTGCATCATCTCTGAAGAGCCATCTTCCCTTACCTGAGTTAGCTTCTGTAGCTGTTGTACCAAGACCGTGAACAGTTGTTGCCACTGAATATCCCTGTCTTGCACCAACAAACTTGTAAGTACCCTTCTTGATATCTGCCTGGTTTGCAGGCATAGTATCACGTGAACCAAACATAAGGATAGTTCTTGGGTCCAGAGTTGCAGTGTCGGTAATGATCTGGTTAGGGATAAGACCTTCAATTGCACCTTCTGTATTGTAGTTAGGAATTGTACCTGTCATAATCTGAACCATGTAGTCAGACTGTGTATAGGTAATACCTATGTTTGCACGGAGAACTCCAAAGAAGTTTGAGTTATTTGAGATACCTGTTGCATCAAATCTGAATGAAGCATCGTCTGCAGAACTTGCAAATGAAAGATCTGCACATGCAATAGCTGAGTCGAGGTATTTGGCATCTTTACCAGACATTGCAATATAGTTCCTTGCAAGAACTGCGTATGCAAATTTCTTCCACTTGTCAACGTTACCTTTATATATGAGGTCATTTGTTGCAAGTGTAGGATACTGGTTGTTATCAACCTTTGCAAATTCAGCGATAGCCTGTCTTGCCCATGATCTTACTCTCTGGAATGCATATTCCTGAGTGTCATAGTCGTGAGAAAGAAGTCCGGGCACAAATGCATCTTCAACAGGAAGGTCTCCGTGAATTGAAGAGATGATATGCCATGAGTATGCCTTCATTGCAAGACCGATACCTGCAAGTGTGAATTCTCCTCTTGAGCGGCCGTCGTTGATGATAGCCTCTGTGTTCATACCCTGCAGCCAGTAAACCATTCTCCATGACTCTCCACCGGCGTCACTTCCCGAATAGTATGTGTGCATTCCGAATACTGACGCGTAGCCTGTACCACCAAAGTACTGAGTCATTGGAGCAAGCGCACGAAGGTCGTATGCAATTCCCTCATAGGCAGCAATGGTTGGTGCCAGACGGAGAATCGGTGGAACCCAGTCCGGTGCATCCACGTTTCTGTTAACATCAAGCCACTTAGTACATGACGTTCCAATGGCGAGAAGTATAGCTAATGATAATATTATTTTTTTCATCACTCTAAATCAATTAAAATGTTACGTTTACACCAAAAGATAGTCCTCGTGGGGCCGCAATGGC
>PHDP01000079.1 GCA_002842655.1 Bacteroidetes bacterium HGW-Bacteroidetes-14 | reverse complement strand
ATGAATATATGCGGCAGATTGCAAAAGAGTTTCCGCAGTACGGATGGGAAAGAAATATGGCCTACCCTACGCGTGAGCACCGGGAGGCCATTAAGCTTTTTGGACCTTGCAAATATCACAGAATGTCATTCAGACTTCTTGAAGAGCCCCAGCTTTAAGTTACGAATTGTCCCTGATTGCATAGCGGCCAAGGGCAAAGAGTGAGCACAGAGTAAAGAATACAGAGATTATAATCTCAGGAGTGGCAGACTTGTAGTTGGTGAAGACTACTCCAACAGAGGATAGTCCCTCGAACAGTATCGAATATCCTCCAAAGAGACCAAAGAGAATAACACCAAGAGTTATGGAAATTACCATCACAAAAGGAGTTTTATCTGCTTTTGGCTTAGGCTCGGGAAGGCAGTCAAGAGTTGCAAACAGTCTGCTGCTGAATCCTTCGTCGGCTATAGTTTGCTTGTGTTCGTTAAAGAACATCTTTATGTTGTCATCTTTCATAACCGATAGTATTTAAATGGGTTGATAAATTGGTTCTGGCTCTCGAGAGGTGGGATTTCACTGTATTTTCCGGCATTCCCGTAATAACTGAAATATCTTTCAGGCTTTTGTCTTCCATATAGAAGAGCAAAATTGCCGTTCGCTCCTTCTCTCCCAGTTTCGAGAGAGCCATGTATAGCTCCTGGTTTTTGTACTTTGCGTCTGCGCTCTCCTGGGCCATGTGCGTTCTTTCATTGATCTCCTCAGACGAGTATCTGTTCGATACTCTTTTGTTGTCGCAAAAGCAGTTGTATGCAATGCGGAACAGCCATGTGGAGAACTTTGATTTTCCGCTGAACGAATTGAGGTTAACGTAAGCTTTAATAAAGGCCTCCTGTGCTATGTCATCACTCAGAGAGGCATTACCTCCGCAAAGGTTTAAAAGGAACCGCCGGAGCGGCTCCTGATTTAACATTACCTCTTTTTCAAATTCGGCCCTGTTCACTTTATAAACACGTATTATTGGTTATACGTTTTTATGCTGATTTTTGTTTATAAAATATGCAACTAGCTGTCCTATTCCAATAAAGAGCGGAATGAATCCAAAAGCTGCGAATTTTAATCCTCCAAAGAAGAAATAGAATGCTGCGAATAATCCGATTCCTACTCCGATTGACACCAGGGCACCTGTTAACAGGTCTGTCGGGCGTCTCACCTTTTCTGCCGGTTTAAATAGTTCCGGAGAAAGTTCTTTTCCGTGTTCAATCGCTTTTTCAATAAGACGGTTCCTAGAACGGTCCTTTGAAACCTTTGCTGCATAAATAATTGCAATTATAAGGATTGCTGTAGTAAAGGGCATCAAAATTCCAAGTACTGCTTCCATAATAGTTTGTTTGTTTTAGTGGGTTTGCCAGTTAGACTGAATCTGAGGAAGAAAAGTTGCACTTTGAGAAGAAATTTTCTCAAGAAGTTCCCTTGCCCTTGAAATTGAGTCACTTAAATTTTTTGAAACTGACATTATCGTAAAGACCTTATCTATTCTGGCAGCTTTGAGTTGCTCTCCGGTAAGGAGATTTTCGCCGCAATAGACCCAGAAAGGTTTGTTGTGTCGTCTGGCAAGACGGGACATACCGTCTACAAGTTTTCCGGAGAGTGTCTGCGAGTCGAGCCTTCCCTCGCCGGCGATGACAAGGTGCGACTCTGCAATGGACTCCTCTGCATGTGAGATGTCTGCAGCAACTTTCCAACCGGGTTGCAAATCTCCGTGCAGGAAACTTCTCAGAGCAAAGCCGGTTCCGCCTGCTGCGCCCGAGCCCGGAAAATCTGAGAGGTCATAACCAATGAATGACGGATTATCACAAAGGAAACTTGTTGCAAAACCCAAATATCTCTCAGTTACTGTGGCAAAGTTTTTCATCCCTGCTTCCAGCTGAATGAGTTTGATCTCGTCTGCCCCTTTCTGAGGACCATATACATATGTAGCACCATCCTGCCCAAGAAGAGGATTAACAACATCACAGGCAACAGTAATTCTGGTTCGTCTAATCTCAGGTTCCACCATTGAGTCGTCAATTGAACCTATGAGACCAAGTGCAGAGCCGTCCATATACTCATCGTCACCACATCTGAGCGGCATTCCATCTTTGTCAAGAAATCTGTAACCAAGAGCCTGAAGCATACCTGTACCACCGTCATTAGTTGCACTGCCCCCGATTCCAGCAATTATCTCCCTTGCGCCTGCCTTTATTGCAGCCCTTATTGTCTGCCCAAAACCATATGAAGTGGTAATCATGGGGTCATACTCATCTGGTGAAAGAAGGCTGAGCCCGCTCGAAAGAGACATCTCGGCAACGGCAAACGGGTGGCGCGGGGAGGCTCCCTGCGGGCCGCGCCCGCGTCCCTGCTCATCTGCAGGGACCTCTTCACTGATCAAAAAACTGGATTTAACAGACCTCCCCAGAGGATCTACCACATCAATCTCCTTGCGCTTAAAGAAACCGCTGCGCGCAGCCACTGAAAGAAAGCCCTCTCCGCCATCTGCCAGGGGAATGATATTAAATTTAATGTCAGAGAAATAGTGGTTGGAAATATTTGCAATCTTGATCCCGGAAGCAATAGAATTTGCAGCCTCAATGGAGGATAGACTTCCCTTGAATTTATCTGTAACTATTACAATTTTAAGGGTTGTGCCCATAATTTTAACACTCGATTACAGTGTTTAAAATTACAAATAAAAATATATCTTTGTCTATGTAGAGCTAAAAATTATATGTTCGCTTACTAATTACAATTTTTATAACTTAAATAACTATAAATCAAAATCATTTAATGAAAAAAATTACACTTCTATTACTGGGAGCAATTCTCCTTTCAATTAGTCCTCTCAGGGCAGACGAAGGAATGTGGCTGCTGCCGCTTATCGAAAAGCTAAATAATAAGAAACTTGCCGAGATTGGATTCAAACTTTCTGCAAAAGATATTTATGACATAAATAACGCAAGTCTTAAAGATGCGGTTGTGCATTTTGGAGGCGGATGTACTGCAGAGATAATCTCTAAAGAGGGTCTCGTACTTACAAATCACCACTGCGGATATGGAGTTATCCAGCGCCTCAGCACAGTTGAACACGACTATCTTCAGAATGGTTACTGGGCTATGAACCGCGAGCAGGAGCTACCTTCTCCGGGTCTTAGCGTTACATTCCTTGAATCTTTTGCAGATGTGACTGCAGATGTAGAAAAGGCACTTAAAGGAATCGAAGATCCTGCAGAGCGCGAAAAGGCATTTACAGCAGCATCGGCAGAGATGGTAAAAAAAGCTGTAGGCGAAAACAAGTTCATTAACGGAAGAGTTGTTCCTTTCTTTGGCGGAAACGCATACTACCTTATCATAACTAAAACATACACAGACGTTCGTTTTGTAGGTGCTCCCCCTTCATCAATCGGTAAGTTTGGTGCAGACACAGACAACTGGATGTGGCCACGCCATACTGGTGACTTCTCAATGTTCAGGGTTTATGCAGACAAGGACAACAACCCTGCTGCATACTCAAAGGACAATGTTCCGTTCAAACCTAAAAAGCACCTGACAATCTCCCTTAAGGGTGTTCAGCAGAACGACCCGGCAATGATTATCGGATACCCCGGCAGAACAAACCGTTTCATGACCTCTGCAGAGGTTAAGGAGACAAGCGATATCACCAACGCTATTGTTATTTACGTAAGAGGCGTTCGTCAGGAGGTACTTATGACAGATATGGAGGCAGACCCTAAGATTCGTCTTCAGTACTCTAGCAAATATGCAGGTTCATCTAACTACTGGAAGAAAGCCATTGGTATGAATGTAACCTTCAAAAAGCTGAATGTGGCAGACCGCAGAGCTCAGGAGGAGAAAGATTTTTCTGCATGGGTAGCTGCTGACAAAGCCCGCACTGAAAAATACGGAAACGCTCTTAAGGATATCAACACATCAATTGCAAACAGGGCAGAGGCTCTTTATCTTGCAAACTATACCCGCGAAGCGCTCAACAGTATTGAGATCTTAGGTATTGCAGGCGGTTACGGTGCTTATGCAGAAAACCTTGCAAAGGGCAAGACTCAGGAGGCAGAAAGGGCTATGGCTATGGCCGAAAGAAGATTTGCCTCTTTCTACAAGGACTACTCTCCTGCAACAGACCGCAAGGTTGCCAAAGCCCTCATTAAGGTATACCGCGACAAGATTAAAGCAGAAGACAGACCTTCGTTCTACAAAGAGATTGAGGAGAAGTTTGCCGGCAACATCGATGCATATGTAGATTACATTTTCGATAACTCAATCTTCGCTTCACAGGAGAAGAAAGAGAAGGCTTTTGCAGACAAAGCAGACATTACAAACGACCCTGCAGTTATCGCAGCCATCTCCATCTCTGAGGTAAACGCTAAGGCAATGGAGGTTCTTATGAAAGAGAACGCAGTTCTTGCACGCGGCCAGAAAGCTTACATCGCAGGTCTTCTTGACATGAAGAAGGGACAGGCAATGTATCCTGATGCAAACTCAACAATGAGAATGACCTACGGTAAGGTTCTTAACTACTCTCCAAAAGACGGTGTTCTCTTCGAGCACATCACAACCCTTAAGGGTGTTATGGAGAAAGAGGATCCAAACAACTGGGAATTTGAAGTTCCTGCAAAACTTAAAGAACTTTACAAAAACAAGGATTACGGCCAGTACGCTCTTCCAAACGGAGAGGTTCCGGTTGCATTCCTGAGCAACAACGACATTACCGGAGGTAACTCAGGAAGTCCTGTTCTCAACGCAAAAGGCGAACTTATTGGTACAGCATTCGACGGCAACTGGGAGGCAATGAGCGGAGACATCATCTTCGAACCGTCGCTCCAGAGAACAATCAGCGTGGATATCCGCTACACACTCTTCATTATGGACAAATTCGGCGGTGCCGGATACCTCCTCAATGAGATGACTATAGCGAAATAATCTTTCACAAAAACCTGCAAAAAGGCTGAATAAAATGTTCAGCCTTTTCTTATTAAAAGAATTTTATCCTTTCAGATAACAACAGGAAATATTCATTTGACCAAATGTCAAGACTTGCCGGATTCTCAACGAATGGTGAGACATCATTTTTAACAAGCTGAATGTCTGATGAAGCAAGCCTGTTATTAAGCATCTCCCTGAAGCTATCTTTATCAAGATCCATCCCGTTAAACTCTTTAGCTCTAATTTGCAGATGAGAAAAATTAAGCGGGATATTATGCCGAATATACCATTCAAAATCAAACCAGTCACGACCTTTAATTCGGTTTTTCCAGTTACGGAATAACAATGCATGCATTTTCCCTGCAAACAGATCCTCAAGAGAAAAGCAACGGGTCATAAAAGAGAAGGGTAACATTGAGAGTTTTTGCTCTGTATTGAATCCTTCTGGGGGATTAACATCAACTTCAATTTTAACCTTAAAATCCCTGACAGATTTAAAGTTCATATCATACATGGCTGTATCTGCCTTCAAGAAAGCAGATTCCACATTTGTCTCATTTTTCTTTTCTTTACGGGTAATAACAACCTCTTGACCTGCCGCTTTAAACTCCTCAATTATTGCAGGAAAATAATCTTCGAGATTGAACTCAGAACTCTTTCTGATTAGTGAAAAATCCATGTCTTCAGAAAATCTTGGAAGGTTATGGAATATTCTCAAACATGTACCTCCGTAAAAAGCAGCCTTATTAAAGAAACCGCTTCTGTAAAGTCCGGCAAGAGTTATCTCCTGCATTACCTCACATGTAGCATTCCTTTTCTGTGCGACAGTTGATACTTCATACCTCGCTACCATCTGATCAAAGATGTTCATAGTTTTACTAGTTTTAACAACAACCTCAATATATCTGCCTTTTTACCCGTCTGGATACACTCTGCAATAACTTCCTTATTAAACTCTTCAAGCCTGGTTATATCAAACCGCAGATCCTCCTCAAGATAAATCTGCATAGCCTTAACCGACTGCAATTTTAACCTTGGAGTTGCAGTGATCATGTCACAAAGTGCCTTTTCCGGAGAAGCAATAAGAAAAGTATATCTATCTTCAACAATTTGCTGCTTAATACCTACTGAGTAATACCTCTCATTTACAGTAATGTACTCGAAAATCCCGATAGAATTTGTAAATCTTCGTGAACGATTGGTTGTCATTGAACGAACACTAAATACCTGCTCAGGAATTAGTCCGTAAAATCGCAAGGCACTCTCCATTGAAACATAGGAGGGTCCATAAATATGATTGGCAATCAGTTCAGGAGATATGAGTTCTCTGCTGATTTTATCAGACACAATGTATTGACCTCTCTTTAATCTTACAATTTTTCCCTCTCTTTCGAGATTAGCAATCTTGTTTTGAGGAAAACTATAATCAGAAAAGAGTGATCTTAATACAGAATAGTCTACAGGAATAACCCCTAATTGTTCCAGTGTTTCCATAAGATATTATTAAACATGTGTCAAATATAGTAAATTTTACATAGTTAATTGAATAAAATGACAATAACTATGCAAAAATTGCTATAAATTATCTTACTCAACAAAAAGGTGGTATCTTTGTTGTCTATTTTACTCCGTGTGGAGTTACCAAACCAATAATTTTCATATAAAAATGGATAAAAACAGAGTTGAAGCTGCCCTTAAAGGTGTTATGCACCCGGTTAAGGAGCAGGATGTTATCTCTCTGGGGCTGATAGAGGATATAAAAATTGAAGAGGGTAAGGTAAGGCTGAAGCTTGTATTTCCTTCACCCGACCCGCTGGCGTCCTCAATCAAAAAGAGCTGCGAGGAGGCAATCCGCAGTGCTTTCCCCGGTGAAGATTTTAAGATTGCCATAATGGAGCTTGTAAGAGAGAGAAAGATTGAGAAGAGACTCAATCTTGAGCTGGGACAGGAGGCTATTCAGCATGTAGGACATATCATTGCAATTTCATCCGGAAAGGGTGGAGTAGGAAAATCTACCGTAGCAGTGAACCTGGCGGTGGCGCTGGCAAAAGAGGGATACAGAGTCGGCCTTACAGATGCCGATGTTTACGGCCCGTCGGTTCCAAAGATGACAGATACTGAGGCCGAAAAGCCAATGGTTGACGATACGAGTGGCAAGGATATGATTATCCCGATTGAGAAATACGGAATCAAATGGATGTCTATAGGTTATTTTTCTCCGCCTTCACAACCGCTCATCTGGAGAGGCCCAATGGCCAGCAACGCGCTTAAGCAGATGATTCTGCAGGTGCAGTGGGGCGAACTGGACTTTCTGCTCATAGACCTGCCTCCGGGAACAGGCGACATTCATATTTCACTTGTACATGACATTCCGCTTTCGGGCGCAATTATAGTAAGTACGCCACAGGCGGTGGCACTTGCAGATGTAGAAAAGGGTGTAAACATGTTCAGACAAAAGGATATCAACAAACCAATACTTGGTCTTGTGGAGAACATGGCCTGGTTTACTCCTGAGGAGCTTCCGGACAATAAATACTACATCTTTGGAAAGGATGGCGGGAAGGATATGGCAGAGAAGTTTGACATTCCGCTTCTGGGACAGATTCCGCTTGTTCAGAGCATTCGCGAAAGCGGAGACAACGGCGAGCCTGTAACGCTAAGCGACAGCAACCGTCCGGACACAGTTGCCTTCACCAAACTGGCGAGAAACATAATAAAGCAACTCGAATAAATTTTCGGGAAAACTAAAACCTGCAATCAGGCACCTGTTAAATGAACTCCGTTAAGGACTAATTTGGCAGGTGTTTGTATTTTTCTGCACGCTCCTTCCAGCGTTCGCGGGCGTACTGCTGCATATCGGCGGCGACGTCGCGTTCGTCCATGATTTCAAGACCCAGTATAGTCTCTATGATGTCCTCCAGGGTAACGATGCCTTCAAAACCTCCGTACTCATCTACAATCATTGTGATGTGTGTCTTTTCTGCGAGGAGCCGCTCCCAGAGAACAGTCAGGGGCTGAATGTTAGGTGCAACCATTATTGGTTTGCGAATCTCGGAGAGTTTGATTCCGAAACGGTCGTTTGCAAGGTTTTCAAGAACAACCTGCCGGTATACAAAACCTGTGATATTCTCGGGATTGCCCGAATATACAGGGATACGTGAAAAGTGAAGGAAGTTCTTGTTGGCAGAGAACTCCTCAAGGGTCATCTCCTCAGAAGCGGTAGCCACAACAACCCGGGGAGTCATTACATCCTCGGCCCTTACATTTCTGAGTTTAATCAGGTTCTGAATAATCTTGCTCTCTGTTGAGGCAAATGTTCCCTCATTTGTTCCAATATCTACCATCGCAGATACCTCTTCCCTGCTCACTGTTGCCTCCTCCTTCGATTTACCGGAGATAATCCTGGTCATAAATTCAGAAGCTATTACAAAAGGATAGGTTATGTAAACCATCCACTGGATGATATGACCGGCCAGCCCAAAAAGGTTTTTCCAGTAATACGCACCCACTGTCTTTGGAAGAATCTCAGAAAGTATAAGAATAAGCAGTGTAAGAACTGCCGAAATCAATCCAAAATATGCTTCACCAAAAACTGTGGTGGCCTGTGCTCCCACACCGGCAGCACCAACTGTGTGAGCGATGGTGTTAAGGGTAAGGATGGCCGAGATAGGCCTGTCAATATTCTGTTTAAGTCGCTTGAAAACAGTTGCCGATTTTACCCCCTGATTCTCCTTCATATTCACGAAGCTCATAGGTGCAGAGAGGAGCACCGCCTCCATGACAGAGCAGAGAAACGAAACGCCAAGCGCAAGCATCAGGTAAGCTAACAGTAAACCCATTTATTTTGTATGATTAAGTTCTTTTATTTTATAATCAGAGCTTTACCCTCATTTTTGAGAGTCTGGGGTCGAGCATGCTCTGCGGAATAATGCTTTTTATTGAAGAGACAATCATATTCAGAAGCGTCTCTTTCACAAAATCCTGCCTGAAGACCAGCGAAATCTCACGGCGCGGCTCATCTCCGCTAAACGGACGCACATTTTTCTGCTGTGCTGGAGAGAGGCTTGGAAGGTGAAGTTCAGGGAAGATTGTGAAGCCCCCGTTTTCGTCAACCACATTAATTAGAGTCTCTATGCTGCCCGCTTCGTACTGCTGAAAAGTATTGAGACTCTTCTGGCAGATATTGAAAATCTGGTCGCGGAAACAGTGTCCCTCCTCAAGTATCCACATTCTTGAATAATCAAGCTGGGAGCCGTCTACAGTTTCGCAAGAGTAGAGTTCATCGCCGGGAGAGATGTAAGCAAGGAAACGTTCGTAATAGAGGGGAACCTCAAGAATCTCGGGATCGCTCAGGGGAGTGGCAACAATTGCCAGCTCAATCTCTGCGCTCTTTAGCTTCTCAATAATAACCGAGGTCTTCATTTCTGAGACGCGGCACCGCAGTGAAGGGAGCGTGCGCCTGAACTCATTGAAGAGTTTGGGAAGAAGATATGGGGCAACAGTAGGGATAATGGACATCTCAAGATCGCCAAGGATGCTCTCCCTGGTAGATGCCGCCGTGTCCCTTAACTGCTTGATATTATACAGAACAACTCTTGCCTGGTTTACAATCATCTCACCCACCCTGTTCAACCCAACCGGGGATTTTGAACGGTCAAAGATTTCAACTCCCAGCTCATCCTCCAGTTTCTGGATCATCATGGAGAGTGTGGGCTGAGAGACTCCGCAGTGCCTGGCCGCCTTGGCAAAGTGGCGGTACTGGTCAACTGCGACTATGTACTCCAGCTGTTGTATATTCATTTAGCTCTTCTTAAGTGTGCTTTTCAGGAAGAGTTCGTCCATCTGAGACTCATCAATCTGAGAAGGGGCATCGAGCATCACATCGCGGCCTGCATTGTTCTTAGGGAAAGCAATGTAGTCGCGGATGGTCTCCTGACCTCCAAAGAGGGCACAGAAACGGTCAAAGCCGAATGCTATGCCACCGTGCGGCGGCGCGCCAAACTTGAACGCATTGATGATAAAGCCGAACTTGTATTCTGCCTCCTCTGCTGTAAAGCCGAGAACTTCGAACATTCTTTTTTGCACTGCCGAGTCATGGATTCTGATTGAACCCCCGCCAATCTCTGTTCCGTTAAGAACAAAGTCGTAGGCATTCGCCGCCACCGCTGCAATATCTTCTCTGTTTGAGCTGTAGAATTTCTCCATATCCTCA
>PHDP01000078.1 GCA_002842655.1 Bacteroidetes bacterium HGW-Bacteroidetes-14 | reverse complement strand
GAGAGTTTCACCGCAGGTATTGTTCTTACCGGTACGGAGATTAAGTCTATCCGCGCCGGCAAGGCTTCCATTGCAGATTCCTACTGCTATTTTGCGAACAAAGAGCTCTATGTGAAAAACATGCACATAGCAGATTACTGGTGGGGTTCTTTCAATGTACATGACCCGCGCCGCGACCGAAAACTGCTGCTCAACAAAAAGGAGCTGAGAACTCTCTTCCGCGGAACCCGTGAAAAAGGGATGACCATTGTTCCGACCAGACTCTTTATTGCAGAAAACGGCTATGCAAAGCTGAATATCTCCCTTGCGAAAGGTAAGAGGGAGTACGACAAGCGTCACTCAATCAAGGAAAAAGATTTGCGCCGCGAAATGGATCGCAGCGCATAATATCTTTTATGTTTTCCAACTGAAGTTTTTATTTATTTTTTCCGGATGGTTTTGCAGTTTGCTCAATCATTGCCGGTTTTCCTCTCTTTATGCTGTAAACAAGCAGGGCAATTCCTCCCAGGACAAACGGAATGCTGAGCCACTGTCCCATATTGATTGTCATTGACTGTTCAAAGGCAACCTGCGGCTCCTTCACAAACTCAATCAGGAAGCGGGCAGCAAAGAGCCATATGAGGAATATTCCAAAGATTGTTCCTCTTTTGAGTTTTGGAAGAAACCTCTTGTAAATGAACATCAGGAAGACAAAGAGCAGAAAGTATGCAAGTGCTTCGTAAAGCTGTGTTGGGTGTTTGGGAACAGTCTCTCCCCTGAGGGTGAAGATGAATCCCCATGGCAGGTCTGTAGGATTTCCGTAAATCTCTGAGTTCATGAGGTTGCCCAGCCTTATCATCATACCTGCAAGGGCAGTGGCTATTCCGAGTCTGTCCATGATCCACAAAAAATCAAACTTGTAGGTCTTCCCGTATTTTGTCACGAACCACCACATGGCCAGCAGAATTGCAATGGCCCCTCCGTGGCTTGCAAGGCCGCCTTCCCACACCTTGAGAATCTCCAGGGGGCGCGCCAGATAATATTCGGGCTCATAAAAGAGGCAGTGACCCAGGCGCGCCCCAACGAGCGTCGCTATGAGAAGAGTATAGAGCAGATTGTCCAGAACCTTTGCCGGAACTCCCTCTCTTTTAAAGAACCACTGGAAAATAAAGTACCCGATAATGAAACCAGATATAAACAGCAGGCCGTAATACCTTACCGTAACCGGTCCAAGGGAGAATATTTCGGGCGAAGGGCCCCAGTTAATTGCCAGAAAATTGATCATACTATTTGTATGTAAGTTATTTACTAATTAATGTCCGGTTGTTTATCTGCTCAGCCTTACAAAAACGCTCAGCGGAAGAGCCTTTTCAAACTTATCCTTAAGCATAAGCTCGCCAAATGTCATGTGGTAACTTTTCCCCTTCTCTTCTGATTTCAGTTCAAATGAGGTGTTTATCAAAGTCTCTGCAAGTACTGCCGAATATCCGTTTGAATATAGGTTTAGTACTACAAAGCTGTTCTTCTTGTCTACTATTGAAGAGACCTCTCTGAGGAATCCAAAGAGCAGCTCATCGAGCTTCCACTTCTCTCCGTCCGGACCGTGGCCGTATGCAGGCGGATCCATTATAATGCCCTGATAGATGTTTCCCCTGCGGGCCTCTCTCTGAACAAACTTGAGAGCGTCCTCAATTACCCAGCGGATATTGTCAAGGCGGCTCATCTCCATGTTTGTCCTGGCCCAGGTCACAACCTGTCTTACTGAATCGAGGTGAGTAACCTCTGCTCCGGCTGCCCTGGCAGCAAGAGAAGCTGCTCCGGTGTATGCAAAAAGATTTAGCACCTTTGGAGCTCTGCCGGTGTTTTCAGCTATTTTTTTGGATTCGTTGTAAATGAAATCCCAGTTTGGAGCCTGCTCGGGAAATACTCCCACATGCTTGAATGATGTGAGTCCCATTCTGAGGTTAAATCTCAGGGATCCCTTTCTGTATTCAACCGGCCACTGGTCATCCATTTTTTTAAGACGATGCCATGTACCGGAATCTTCCTTGCCTGCCTTTCCGAAACCTGCACCGGTTGTAAACTTAGTATGCGCAAGCTTCATCCACTCACTCTCAGGCATACTTTTTTTCCATAATGCCTTGGGTTCAGGCCTGATAAGTATATACTCGCCAAACCTCTCGAGTTTCTCAAAATCTCCGGAATCTAACAATTCGTAATCTTTCCACCCTTTAGGGGACTCCAGTAATATCACCTTGCTGTTGAATTAATGTAATTAATGTGGCGCCTAAGGTAACTATTTTTGTAATAATATTTCTAAATTTGCCCCCTGATATAAGACACATTAAAAACATACCGACATGCAAAAGATTGACAGTTACGACTTTTCGGGTAAAAGGGCTATTGTTAGAGTTGACTTCAACGTACCCCTCAACGAAAACTTCCAGATCACCGACGACACAAGGATCCGTGCAGCTATTCCTACACTTAAAAAAGTGCTTGAGAAAGGTGGTTCACTCATAATTATGTCACACCTTGGCAGACCAAAAGGGCCAACAGCTAAATATTCTCTTAAGCACATTATCAGCGCAATAGAGGAAAAACTGGGAGTGACTGTAAAATTTGCTCCGGACTGTATGGGCACAGAGGCAGCAGAACTCTCTAAAAATCTGAAACCGGGCGAGGTTCTTCTTCTCGAAAATCTCCGTTTTTATGCAGAGGAGGAGGGTAAACCACGCGATCTGGCAGAGGATGTAACCGAAGAGGTTAAGAAGGCTGCAAAGGCAGAGATGAAGGAGAAGCAGAAAGAGTTTACAAAAGTACTCGCCTCTTATGCAGACTGCTACATTAATGATGCATTCGGAACAGCACACCGTGCACACGCTTCAACAGCTCTCATCGCAAAATACTTCCCTAACGACAAAATGTTCGGTTATGTAATGGAGGGTGAGATTACAGCAATCGACAAGGTGCTTAAATCTCCTGAGAAGCCTGTTACAGCTATCATTGGCGGTGCAAAGGTTTCTTCAAAAATTGCCATCATCGAGAAGCTGTTTGATGTTGCAGACAACATGATTATCTGCGGCGGAATGGCCTTCACATTTGCCAAGGCAAAAGGCGGAAAAATTGGCAAGTCACTTTGCGAGGACGACCAGCTCGAACTGGCTCTCAGCATTCTTGACAAAGCAAAATCAAAAGGAGTTAAAATTTACTTCGAAGGCGATGTTGTAGTTGCAGATGCATTCAGCAATGATGCCAACAAACAGGTTTGCGACATTATGAGTATTCCTGACGGATGGCTTGGAATGGACGCCGGTCCTGAAACTCTCAAACTTTGGGAGAGCATCCTCAACAATTCAAAAACTATTCTCTGGAATGGTCCTGCAGGAGTATTCGAAATGCCTTCATTCGCAACAGGTACTCTTAAAATTGCAGAACTTCTTGCTCAGGTAACAGCAAAAGGAGCATTTACCCTTGTGGGCGGAGGAGACTCTGTTGCTGCAGTAACTCAAATGGGTTATGCAAAGAAGGTAAGCTATGTATCTACAGGCGGTGGAGCAATGCTTGAATACCTTGAGGGAATTGAACTGCCGGGTATCAAAGCTATCCGCGAAGCATAAATATCTGCTGCAATGTTGAAAATTTGCCGGGCCGCACTGGCCGTTATTATTCCGGTACTGTTCATTTCAACCAATTGTGCAGCACAACTGAAGATAGAGGGTCCGGTGGAGTCTTACACTCCATCGGCCATATCTCCGGCTCTCTCAGAATTGCCGGTAACAGCCGAGATTGACATCAAGGCTCTTGAAACCTCAATAAACAAAAGATTTAACGGGTTGCTCTACGAAGGGAGCAACATTTCTGACCGTGACCTCACCGTTAAGGTGTGGAAGGCTCAGAATTTTTCTGTCTTTGTAAACAATGACGAGATAACTTACCGTGTCCCTCTCAGAATTTGGTCTAAGTTTACATGGAAAGTGGAAAAATTTGGCCTCTCTGTTTCAGATGACTACGAAGCAACAGGTGTAATAGCTCTGGTTTACAAAACAAAGATTGTTGTGGGAAACGACTGGAAACTTCAGTCAAAAACCACCTCTTCTGGCTACACCTGGATTGAGACTCCAAAAATCAATATAGTTGGGGTAAACATTCCTGTCAAAATGCTGGCAGATTTTGCACTCTCCAGAACTGAAACAATGATTACTGCCCAGATTGACAAGACCCTTGCAGAGTCATTCAAACTGGACAATTATGTATCTGCTCTCTGGAATGACATTCAGAAACCAATGCAGATGGACACTACATACAATCTCTGGATTAAGATTGTTCCCCGCGAAATACTGCTTTCACCATTTACCTCATATCCTGGTAAACTTAAGATTCCCCTTGCCTTTACCGGCATAGTGGAGTCAACCATTGGTACAGAGCCACTGCAGGAAACGCCTGTTCCGCTGCCGCTTCTCAAGAAAACAAACCTCCAGCCGGGAAATTTTAATATTAACCTTGGGGCCGACATAACTTTTGAACAGATTTCAAAAGTAGCAGCAGAGCAGCTTGTAGGTCAAACATTCAAGGAGGGTAGGAAATCAATTACAGTAAAGGATATTTCCATGTACAGCAGCGATGGAAGAGCTGTAATGGCAATGGATGTTACAGGTTCGGTTAAGGGACGGATATTCCTTACAGGCAATATGGTATACAATAAGGACTCCCTGACTCTCTCAGTTGCAGATCCCGAATTTGACATCAAAACCAGAAATGTCCTGGTAAAATCTGCAAACTGGCTGCTTCACGGAATGATTCTCAAAAAGATTACGCCTTATCTCACATACAATGTGGCGGAAGATCTTGAAGGATTCAGGAGTGACATTGATGCCATGCTAAAAAAATACTCCCTGTATGAGGGAGTATCTCTTGAAGGGGCTCTGGACACTATAAGTGTTACAGATCTCATTCTGGTTCCCGGTGCCGTGCGCCTTCAGGCGAACCTTCGCGGGAATGTAAAAATTAAGGTAGGAGAACTTTAAACTGTAAGTATCTCTTTCTCCTTTATTGCAAGAACTTCTTCAATTTTTCTGTTGTAGTTGTCTGTCTCCTTTTGAAGAACAGCTTCGCCATCTTTAACAACATCCTCAGGAAGCCCCTCTTTCTGATATTTCTTAAGAATATCAACTCCGTCGCGGCGGGCGTTTCTTACGCTAATCTTAGCGTGTTCTCCCTCTGCCTTCACTCTCTTTACAAGATCCTTCCTTCTGTCCTCTGTGAGCGGTGGTACATTTATACGAACATGCTCTCCGTTGTTTGACGGGGTAAAGCCAATGTTTGCAACCATAATTGCCTTCTCAATAGCAGGAATCATTTTTTTGTCCCATGGCTGAATGAGCATAGTTTTGGCATCTGGTGTGGTAACGCTTGCTACCTGTGGTATAGGGGTAGGATTTCCGTAATAGTCTACCATAACGCTGTTGAACACGGCCGGATTTGCCTTGCCTGCCCTGTAGCTTTTAAGCTCCTCTTCGAGGTGCAAAAGAGCCTTTTCCATCTTCTCCTTTGCAGAGGTAATAACCTCTTTTTGTTTGCTTATATCCATAATTCTAGAATTTATTGTTGCAAAGATAAGTTATCTGTTGGAAACTATTGTACCTATATTTTCGCCGTTCACAATTCTAAGCAGGTTTCCCGGCTTGTTCATATCGAAGACTACAATTGGAAGTGAGTTCTCCTTACACAGTGCAAATGCGGTGAGGTCCATCACTTTCAGGTTCTCTGCAAGGGCTTTGTCAAACGACAAAGTCTCATATTTTTTTGCCGCAGGATTTTTTTCGGGATCACTGTCATATACCCCGTCTACACGGGTACCCTTGAGCAGTGCATCGGCTCCAAGTTCTGCAGCTCTTAAGGCTGAGGCCGAGTCTGTGGTGAAAAACGGATTTCCGGTGCCGCCCGCAATGATTGCTACTCCGCCCTGATTCATAAAGGCTGCAGCCTCGTCACGGACATAGTAACTTGCAAATGGCTTCATGGGTGTTGAAGTAAAAACCATTGCATCTATGCCTTCACTTTTAATTGCCATTGAAAGTGCGATGCTGTTTATAACAGTTGCAAGCATGCCCATCTGGTCGCCCCTTACCCTGTCAAATCCCTTTCCAACTCCCGAAAGACCCCTGAAAATGTTTCCTCCCCCAATGACAATAGCCACCTGAGTACCTTGCGAAACAACCTCTTTTATATCGGCCGCATATCTTGCAAGCATGCCTTCATTAATACCCTTTCCGTCAGAGCCCCCGAGGCTCTCGCCGCTCAGTTTGAGCAACACTTTACTGTATTTCATTTTCACCTTTTATATAACAAAAGTAGCCAAATATTATGAAAATACCAAGTTAGGGGTTATCTTTGACGCCGTTTTGAAAGAGTAACACAAACATATATAAATATGGCAAACATCTTCACCTCTTCAATTGGTAAAAAGCTCATTATGAGCATTTCCGGACTTTTCCTGATTCTTTTCCTTTTAGTCCATCTGCTGGCAAATTCGGCATACCTTTTCGGTCCCGAGGCATTTGACCTTATCATCGTCATAATGGGTTCTCCTGTTGTGGTTGCCATGGTTCCGGTACTGGCCGCAGGCTTTGCAGTTCATATTGCCTATGCCCTTATCCTTAACAGGATGAACATGAAGGCACGTGGCGCACAGCGTTACGAGATAACTCACAAAGGAGAGGCAGATTCATGGGCATCAAAAAACATGCTCATACTTGGTCTTATTGTCCTTGGTTTTCTGGTATTCCACCTGAGCCATTTCTGGGCAAAAATGCAGCTTCCTGAATTTACAGGCGGCCATGCAGAGAATGTGAACGATCTTATGCACCTTACCTTTGGAAATCCTTACATCTTTGTGTGCTATATCGTATGGTTCGTGGCTCTCTGGTTCCACCTCACACACGGTTTCTGGAGTGCACTTCAGACCATTGGCATGAACAACACAAAATGGATTTCAAGACTTAAAGGTCTCTCATACATTTATGCAACTATTGTTTGCGGCGGTTTTATTGTGATTGCCGTTACAGCATTTCTCAGGGCAAACGGCTATATAGGCTGATTCCTGCACGCAGGTTGTCACTGAAAAAGTTCCCTTATTATCCCGTCCGAAATAAAGAGTTTTCCGGACGGGATTCTTATTTTCCCTCCGGACTCCTCCAGTTCGCCCAAAGCCATCAGCATTTCTGCATCCGAAAAGAAGGGGGAAGTGAGTTGCTCTGGATAGCGGGACAGCAAAAGCTCTTTGTCAAGTCCCTCTTTTCTGCGGAGCGAGAGCATAACTGTCTCATTAAAGAGGTCTCTGTCTGAGAGTTTCTCGTTTTTTGCAAAAGAGTCCCAGTCTGTTTGCTTAAGATATTTCGCCAGAGACGGTGGATTGAAGTGCCTTACTGAGCCGTTGAATGAGTGAGCAGAGGGACCCAGGCCCAGATATGGAGTATGATTCCAGTAGCTGCTGTTGTGTTTTGCCTCTCTGCCGGGGCGGGCAAAGCTGGAGACCTCATACTGGACATAGCCTGCGCCGGAAAGAACCTCCTGCAGCAAAGAATACTGAGTATAGGACTTATCATCGGGAAGCGGTGTGTATGCTCCCGTTTCGTAATCTCTTCCAAGCTTTGTTCCTGGTTCAATACCCAGCTGATATGACGAGATGTGTTCAGGAGAGAGTTCAACGGCCTTCTTAAGCGTGTTCCTCCAATCCTCGTTAGTCAGGTCTGCAAAACCAAAAATAAGGTCTATGCTGATATTCTCAAACCTGGCCTCCCTTGCTGCCCGGAAGGCATTCAGAGCCGTGGCCGAATCGTGTCTTCTGTTCATCCACTTAAGATGGGCATCTGTGAATGACTGAACACCCATGCTCAGCCTTCTTGCTCCGGCAGACCGGAGAGCCGCAAGATATTCAGGGGTTGCGTCATCCGGGTTGACCTCAACAGTGAATTCCTCAATTTCTGAAGGATCCGTAATATTAAAAAGCCTGAAAAGTGATTCAGTTATTGCACGGAATGAAGCAGGTGATAAAAGGGAGGGGGTGCCTCCGCCAAAATATATTGTTTTGACACGGCACCCGCTCTCTTTAAAATAGTTCTTTCTGAACTCTGCCTCCCTTATAACTGCTTCTGTGAATGCCTCACGCTTCCCGGTATCCTTTACCGAGTAGAAGTCGCAGTAGGTGCAGAATTGCGAACAGAAAGGGACATGTATGTATATTCCTGCCAAAGTTAAAACTCCTAACGGAGGAGAAGATCTGCAGAGCCAAGTTTTGCCTCCTCTGTGTAAACATCTACGGTATAAACACCCTTTACAAAGCCCTGGTTTCCCTGGAAGAAGATGCAAATTTCTATTTCATTTCCCTGGTAATCAACTTCACGCGAAGCAGAAAAGATCATCTGCTCTCCGTCTGATGTGAAAATCTGTTCCTGACCAGATGTTAGGAGAATTCCGTCCGGACCTTTAATCCTTACAAATACCCTGCGGGGTCCCTTCTCTGCTATTGAATTTTCAACAAGGCTGAGGCATGTGCGGAGTTTTGCCGTCCTGCTGCTTCTGTCAGTATCCTTGTTTGAAGAGTTGATTGCAGTAAGCGCAACTCCTCGTCCCTTAACAACTGCACCAATCTGCACTTTCTTTGCATATTCGTCTGTTGTGGACTGAAGCTCCTTGAACTTCTCCCTGCTCTCCTTTGCTTCGGTACGGGCCTCTACGGCATCTTTGCGTAAAGAAATATTTAGAGTGTTGAGCGAGTCAATCTGAAATATATAACCTCTCATTATGCTTCTGAGTGTACCAAGTTCTTTCTCATATTCCCTCAGCTTTGCCCTGTTTGTTGCATCTGTCTTTTTGATGCGCTCAATCAGCTGAACAACTTTCTCCCTTTCAACAGAGAGGTGAGCATTGAGAGTATCATTATCTGAAGAGAGACCGTCATAGTCTGTTTTGAGCTGAATCATCTGCTCAGTTAGTTGCTCCTTTTCCACATTCAGGTCACCAATTACTCCCTGTCTGTCAAACCAGATCCAGGCAAGTATGCCGGCCAGCACAACAGCAACGGCTGCCAGTATCATAACCATTGTTTTCATTTTCTTTTCATTTTCCATACCGTTGAATTTTTGTGTTATTAATTGCCTCGTCTGCAAAAATAGAAATTTTTGCTAGCTTTGCCTTAATAAAGTTTACTTATAAC
Source organism: Bacteroidetes bacterium HGW-Bacteroidetes-14 (assembly GCA_002842655.1). Classification (GTDB taxonomy): domain Bacteria; phylum Bacteroidota; class Bacteroidia; order Bacteroidales; family UBA932; genus Bact-08. Next base: position 992 of record PHDP01000078.1, on the reverse strand, counting down.
CAAACAGATTATGTCCGGATTCAATTTCAAGCAGTATATCACCCGTGTGGTGAAATACATGATTTACCTGGCGATTGTATTTTTTATAATCATCGGGATATTTGCCCTAACAACCCAAAGCGGATTCAAGTTCGAAAACCTCTTCCGTCCCGGAACAGGCGGCCAGATGATTGTTTTCTTTGTAGTAATTTCTCTCATCTACCCGTTTTTCGGCTTTGTTAAGAAGAAGGTTTACCTCAACAAGGGCTTTGCAGACGACCGCGAAAAGATTCTCGAAATTTTCGTACACAGCCGCTATATTCTTATTGGCGAGACCTCTACATCTCTTACATTCAGACACACATCTGCAGTTGTAAGACTTATGAGAATGTACGAAGACGACATTACTGTTGACTTTACTGACAACCCGATAACTCTTGAGGGTCAGAGAAAGGATGTGTACAGAATCGCCCGCGCCATTGAGTGGCAGATTCGTGACGACCGCAAGGACGACTGATTCAGGCGTTAGCAGAAATTACCTAGGATAGAGATCGTGGTCCCACTCAGGGGCCGCGATTTTTTTATCCTCAGGAAGGACAAAGCTGAGGTATGTGATGGGATGTCCCTGTGAGAGGAAGTGCTCCTCGTAATGAGTCCTTATTGAAAGTATCTCCGCCAGCTCCTCTGTAAGAAGACCATTTTTCATGTCTGTATAGACATCCTTGATTTCTGCCAGTTTCTCAAACCCGTTTTTGTTAACCAGCGCACATGAGTATTCGTGCAGATAGGGGCTGTCTGTCTTGAGGTGGATTACTCCCCCGGGTTTAAGGAACTTCCTGTATCTGTCAAGAAACATTGGAGCCGTAAGGCGTTTGTTATCCCTCCTTATCTGAGGGTCGGCAAAGGTTATCCAGATTTCAGAAACCTCGCCCGGCTCAAAGAGCCATTCAATAAACTCAATTCTTGTGCGCAAAAAGGCTGCGTTTAAGATACCCTCTTCTGTGGCGGTTTTG
>PHDP01000181.1 GCA_002842655.1 Bacteroidetes bacterium HGW-Bacteroidetes-14 | reverse complement strand
GGGGTCAATTTCCTTTGGTATTAGGGGGTCAATTTGATTGGAATACGGGGGTCAGTTTACTTTGGTTTGATGGGGTCAATTTCAGTTGGATTTTCCAACGAAATAAAGTACTTGACAAGCCTCCAAGAATTGCATATCGAGAGAAATAAGTTAAGCGAAAAAGAGAAGGAAAAAATTAAAAAATTATTGCCTAAATGCGTAATACACTTTTGACAGAAGGAAGTCCTATGTAATTACCCCTTTAAATTTCTGAACTTAATTATTAAACCAATTTAGTAATCGTTAATTTACCATTGATAAAACGAGAGTGCAGTTCATTTAGTCCAGAGGACCATTTACCCATTTTTGACTAATATTGAAACCAATTAAAACGCCCCACCCCAAATCCAACATTATTTTGCAATTCACCCTTAAACCATTATCTTAGTACAACTTAGCAAGCTAAACTAACAATCCATGAAGAAACTTCTGCTGATAACACTAATCTTAACCACCTATTGCAGCCTAACTGCACAAAATGCCAACACCCAAAGAAGCCACAGTATTAAAGGGCCATTAGTAGGATTATCATACGCCTACGAACATCCAATAGCCCAACAATCAACATTGAACATGGAACTTATCCTTAACGGAGGTTTTGGCTCAGGAACTTTCAGCGGCAACTACTGGTATATTGCTCCGTCACTCAGAATAGAACCAAGATATTACTACAATCTGTCCAAAAGATTCAGTAAAGGCAAGAAAACCATTAACAACTCCGCAAACTACATTGCAGTATCTGCAGATTATCAGCCAGGATTTAGTATTGGCAACAATGCCGAGGCAAGCCAATACATCCTGATAGTACCCAAATACGGTTTGAAAAGAACAATGGGCGAGCACTTCATTTTTGAAGTGGCAGCAGGAGTCGGAACCAATATCATTGGAAGCAGCAACTGGGAAGCAGTGCTGGCAATGGACCTGAAGCTAGGGTATGCGTTCTAGTATTTATTTACTGTAAACATACCCCCATGTCCACCCTCTACATCCTCCTCATCCCCCTGGCCGCATTCCTCCTCACCAGACGAATAAAGCGCATAGTCTACGACATAAAAATCAAGAACAACGGCAAACTAAAAGCCGACATCCTCTTTCTGATCCTCACCATCCTCATGATCTGCATCCTGATTTATCTCACCGAACTCAAATAAATTAAAACCCTTTTCTACCTTTGCCCCCCAATTCATGAGAATATGAAAAAGAAGAAATTAACAATCACAGAGGCCGACTTCCTCCTTGCCAACCGCAGAGCCTCCAGAGAGGAAGAGATTGAGGCCCACGGACACCCCGTCCGGTCACGAACAATGGTTCACAAGTCCAAAAAGGTTTACAACCGCAACTTAATTAAAAGAGCTGCCATCAAAAGAGATGACAGCTCTTATTTTTTCATGAA
>PHDP01000077.1 GCA_002842655.1 Bacteroidetes bacterium HGW-Bacteroidetes-14 | reverse complement strand
GAAAATATCTTCCATGCTTACAAATAATGAGGGTGCCTCCAGGGTTTTTACCGGAGGGGTTATCGCATATGACAATCGGGTAAAAGTAGATTTACTGGGTGTTCCCGAAGAGATTATCATAAAACATGGTGCCGTAAGTGAAGAGTGTGCTGCAGCAATGGCAGAGGGAGTCAGAAAAATACTGGGTACCACGTACGGAATAGCCACATCCGGCATTGCCGGCCCTGGCGGTGGAAGCGAAGAGAAGCCTGTCGGGACTCTTTGCTTAGCTGTTTCCGGTCCTGGTTTTACAAGGAGCAAGCGGGTAAGATTATCAGGTGACAGAGCCAGAAATATTGACAGATTCTCTTCAGAAACACTGAATTTTCTTAGACTTTGCCTCAATATTGAGCTTCCATTATAAATATATTATACAATTTATAATCAATATATTTAACAAATATGTTTACCATTATAACATAAATGTTATATATTAAATAAAAAGCTGATTATGAAATATTTAATTTTTTCATCTCTATTGCTTTCAATTATGATTACCTCATGCAAATCAGGCGAAAATAATGCAGAACAGACTGCTTACATTAAACTGGATTCTCTGTTCAGCTCTCAGTACCCGGCCGGCGAGCCCGGAGCAACAGTTCTGATTCTAAGGGGAGACTCCGTTGTATTTGAAAAAGGATACGGAATTGCAGATATGGAGACAATGACTCCTGCAGACGGAGAGACTTTCTGGAATATCGCATCTGTATCCAAGCAGTTTTCCGGAGTGGCTCTGATGATGCTTGCAGATGAGGGAAAACTATCACTTGATGATAATGTTAAAAAATGGTTTCCTCATTTTAAAGCTCCCTTCTACGAGAAGATAACCTTAAAACATCTCCTCTCCCACACCTCAGGTATTCCTGATGCAAGGGACAGATCTGACAGAACCTTTGTAACGACAGCCACAGATACAGTTTCATACAGCTATCTTGAAAATCTCGAAAAGCTGAATTTTGAACCGGGCACCTCATACGAGTATATGAATCCAACATTTCAGTTAATGTATACAATTATTGAGAAGGCCTCCGGAATGAAGTTTGATGATTTTATGAGAGCCAGAATCTTTGATCCTGCCGGGATGAAGGAGTCTGTATACTTTGAAGCAGAAAGAGTTATCCCCCGAATGGCTCACGGGTATCTGAAGAATAGCGACAGTACAGGTTTTATTCAATTTGACTACGGCGAAGAATCCTTTTTTGCGACCAAGGCAGATGGCGGTCTGTACACCTCTGTCAGAGAATTTGTTAAGTGGGAAAAAGCTCTCAGAGACAATCTGCTTATATCTGAGGAGACTCTGAAAATGGCGCAGACACCAAAAATTTCTATTTCAGAAATGCCGGGACATTCATATGGCTATGGCTGGTTTATAGAGCAAAGGGCAGGTTATCCGGATAAGATTTATCACACCGGTGACAATGGCGGATTCCAGATTTATGCAGCCAGATATCCTGAGCAGCAGATTCTTATTCTGATTTTCTCTAACAGAAACGACCGCAACAGAGAAGAGAATGCCCTTAAAACAGACGAAATACTTAAAGAGGCAGGATGGTTTGACAAGAAGCGTTAAAGCTTCTTGTCAATAATTGATACACCGGCCTGAGCTGTTGGCATTACAACTACATCACTCACATTCATATGTGGCGATGCAGAAGCTACAAACACAATCACATTTGCAATATCCTGTGCTACAAGAGGCTGAAATCCTTTATAGACATCAGATGCACGATTTGCATCACCCTTGAACCTTACAAGTGAAAACTCAGTCTCAACTGCTCCCGGGCATACCTGAGAAACTCTGATATTGTATTTGTGAAGATCCATCATCATACCCCTTGAAAGTGCATCTACTGCATGTTTGGTAGCACAGTAAACATTTCCGTTGGGATAGACATCCTTACCGGCTATTGAGCCAATGTTGATAATATGACCTGATCCCCTCTTTATCATAATGTTTGCCACAACTTTAGATACATAGAGCAGTCCTTTGATATTGGTGTCAATCATTCTCTCCCAGTCATCAATAATTCCCTGCTGTATTGGATTAAGCCCAACTGCAAGCCCTGCATTATTTACCAAAAGGTCAATTTCTGCCCATACCGGAGGAAGATTACCCAAGTAATGCTCAACCTGTGACAACTCTCTGACATCGAAACTGAGCGTGAGTACTTTAACTCTGTATTCCGTCTCAATTTTCTTTGCAAGTTTGGACAAATGAGAAACTCTGCGGCCTGTAATAATCAGGTTGTACCCCTCTTTTGCCAGTGAGCAGGCAACCGCCTCTCCTATCCCGGATGATGCTCCGGTAATCAACGCTATCTTTCCCATATTCAATTAATTAATCCAGTAATCTAAGGAAGTTTTCTCCCAAAACCAATTTAATATCATCTTCATTATAACCTCTTGCCAGCAACTCCTCAGTAATGAGAGGCAGTTTGTCTACACCCTCCATTCCTTCAGGAGTAACCTCTATTCCGTCAAAATCCGTTCCTATACCTGCGTGCATTGGACCAACAAGTTTTACTACATGGTCTATATGATCGACAATCTCCTTATAAGATGGCCTTTCAAGTGCCTCCATCTCTGCTTTGGCAAGGTCGTATTCAGCCTTATATTTTTCAGGGTTCTCCTTCCAGAGCTTTTCTGCCTCCTCAAACTTGTCACACAAAGGCCAGAATTTCTCTGCATAGGTACTGTTGAGGAAAGGAGGATAGAAATTAATCTGAATAACTCCACCTGTTTTCGCTACGGCAACTATCATTTCATCTGTGAGATTGCGCGGGTGATTAGCAATTGCCCTGCAGCATGAATGGGTTGCAACTACAGGTGAATCTGTGAGTTTAATTACATCCCAGAAGGCTTCGTCTGAGATGTGTGAGACATCTATAAGCATCCCCAGTCTGTTCATCTCTTTCACAACCTCAACTCCAAAGGCACTCAGACCCTTCCATCTCTTATCCTTTGGGGCACAGGAATCACAAATCTCGTTATTGCGGGCGTGAGTAAGTGTCATATAACGGATTCCCATATCATAAAAGAGTCTCAAAAGACTAAGATCTTTCTGTATAGGATCTCCGTTCTCCATTCCCAGAAAAATTGAAGCGATACCATTCTCGAAGTTCTCTCTTGCATCATCTGCAGTAAGTGCAACAGCAACTTTGTCACTGTTCGCCTCAACAGCATCATATGTTCTGGCAACCATCTGCATGGCTCTTCTGGTTGCAGCATCCGGCTCCAGGGTATTTGGAGTATATATCGCAAAAAAGGCAGCATTAAGGCCACCCTCTTTCATTCTTATAAAATCAAAATGCCCTTCTGCTCCTCTTTCAGAAAGCGATGCTCCGCTCAGTAGTCTGATTGGAGTATCGCAATGGGAATCAAGCACAAAGGCACTTTGGTGTAGTTTATTGCTTTTCATACTATCTTTTGGAAAAATTTCCATAAAGATAGAAATAAATCTATTCAGATTATTTGGCAGGAGTTATTCTTTTAATTGAGGCACCTGAACTTGTTTCAATGTTTTTCATAACCGGATTTCCTGCATATCTCACAGTTGATCCTCCGGAAATTTCTGCAGAAATTGATCCTGAAACATTAGTTCTGACATTGCTTACTCCACTCGCCTCAATCTCTACATCTTTTACGGTAAAGTGTTCTGCATCTAGGTTTGAAGCACCTGATGCCTCAAAACTGGCTGTTGTTGCAGAACCCTTCATTTTCACATTGGTTGCTCCTGAAATTGAAACCTCTGCCTGAGTACTATTACCAGAATAGTCCATTTTCGCAGCACCGCTTCCGCCAAGTTTAATATCTGATGCATCCTGATCAATCATTACATTTGAGGCACCGGATATATCATATTTTACAATCTGTGACTTGCCCTTTATTTCAAGCTTGGAAGCACCGCTCACAAATACAGTAGATGTGCCTGCATTTATAACAAGTCCCTCTGCAGTAACTGCGCCGCTAAAGTCTCCTTTAAATGTGGCAGGAGAGAAAATTCCCGATGACTTAAGTCTTGAAGCGCCTGAAAGAAACAGCTTTTCGAGCTGGGCAACAGTAATGGTTGCCTTTACAGATTTCATGTTTCTTTTAAGAGATTTTGGCATTCTGTCAGTGTCCATATCCAGATGTAATACACCGTCCTTAACCTTAACCTCAATATATTGTGCAACCTCACGGTCTGCAGTTGTGGAAACCGAAGACGAGGCAGCTTTGGAAAGAGTAATCTCAAATACGCCTCCGGCATTAATTCCAGTAAATGCTGCAACCGGATGGCTTTTTGTAATGTCCTGTGCAAATAGTGTAGCAGAAAGGACAATAAATGTAAGTAAAGTAAGTAGCTTTTTCATATTTGTATTAGTTAAAATGTTGTAAAAGAGTTAAATATATGAGATTATGCATAATCTTCTGTTTATTTGGATGTTAAAGATGCAACATACTTTTCAAGTCTCTCTGCACCCTCGAGTTTGTTTGTGTAATATCCTTTAATGATCTCTCTTCTCTCCTTTCCGGTAACTGAGGCCGGAAGCTGTTCAGAAATTGGAACGGTCTCATCTTCCAGTTGCCTTAAAGTAGATTCTATGTTGAGTTTTTCTCCCGGTTCAAGGTTTACTGCCATCTTTTCAATTCTGTCACTCTGTTCTGAGAGCATCTGTGCGTAATATTCACCTGACTCCAGTTTTGAGATTCTGTTATTTACAAACACCGGGATTGCAAGCATAATCACTACTGCAGATGCCACTGCAAGTTTTGCCCAGTAAGGCATAAAGACAACTTTGGTTTCACTCTTTTGTGCACGGAGCTTCTTCATGAATCTCTCTTTATGACCGGCAGGGAGGTTTTGGTTTTCAAAACTGCTCCTGTTATTATCTATATATTCCTTAAAATTATCCATTGTCATTTCCTCCATTTATTTGTTCGATTTTCTCTTTTCTAACTCCTCAATTATCCTGGCCTTTCCCCTTATGTACTGAGTTCTGACTGAAACCTCCTTTAATCCCGTTATCTGAGCTATCTCCTCATAATCATACCCTTCGAACAGCACGAGCGATAAGATTATCCTGTATCCCTCTGCCAGGGTCTGGATTACCTCCCTTATCTGGTTTACCGTAACTCCGTGGAAGGTATACTCTTCATGGCTGTCACTCTCTGTCATGCTGCTCTTTAACTCTTCGCTTAGGAGCAGGTTTTCATCAGATTTTCTTTTTCTTAGTCTGTCAATTGAGAGATTGATACATACTCTTGTTAACCATGCGTCTCTCTCTTTAGCAGTTCCAAACTCCTCTCTTGCAAAGTATTTGAGGAGGGTATCGTGCATCACCTCTTCGGCCTCCATACTATTGTTTAGTATTCTCATACTGGTGTAATAGAGTCGTTTGTGACATTCGTCGTATGTCTGCTCCTCTCTTGAAGGAGCTCGTCTGAAAGTACTGAACAGTTGATTCATCTTCTCTTCTTTCTGTTAATTAAACGAAATCACATTTTAATTGTTGCATCTCTATGAATGATTTTCCTGAATTTATTTAAACTAAGATACATTAAATCAATTTATCATATGAACAACTCAATATATAATTTCAAAACTCCTGATAATGAGCCTGTATTGTCATACTTAAGCGGAAGTCAGGAGAGAATTGACCTTGATAAAGAACTGGAGAGACAGAGCAGCGAGGTTATTGAAATCCCTCTTATTATTGGTGGTAAAAAGATATTTACAGGCAATACGGCAAATGTTGTAATGCCCCATAAACACTCACATGTTCTTGCAAAGTACCATAAAGCCGGAGAGAAGGAGATTGCGATGGCAATAGAGGCTGCAAACAATGCACATGCAGACTGGTCTTCACAGCACTGGACAACCAGGGCTTCAATAATGCTCAAGATTGCAGAGTTAATTACTGTCAAATACAGAGCAAAACTGAATGCAGCCACTATGCTCGGACAAAGCAAAAACATATACCAGTCTGAGATTGATGCTGTATGTGAAACGGCAGATTTTCTGAGATTTAATGTAACATTTGCCTCGGAAATTTACAAAACCCAGCCGCTCTCGTCATTTAATCAGCTTAACAGAATGGAATACAGAGCCCTGGAGGGTTTTGTTCTGGCAGTATGCCCGTTCAACTTCACCTCTATAGCCTCTAACCTGAACATGTCTCCTGTGATGATGGGAAACACTACAATCTGGAAACCTGCAACTACAGCTATACTATCAAACTACTATCTCATGGAGATATTTATGGAGGCCGGTGTTCCGGCCGGAGTTGTAAACTTTGTTCCCGGAAGTGGTGCCCTGATAGGTAAGATGGTTACAGAGTCAAGAGATATGGCTGGTATTCACTTCACAGGTTCTAACAATACATTCAACTCATTATGGAAAAGCGTTGCAAATAATCTGGAAAAATACAAATCATACCCTCGTCTGGTAGGTGAAACAGGCGGAAAGGACTTTGTCTTTGTGCACCCGTCTGCAGACCCAAAAGAGGTGGCAGTGGGAGCATTCAGCGGTGCATTTGAGTATCAGGGACAAAAATGCTCTGCTGCTTCAAGAATGTATGTCCCTCAATCTCTGTGGAGTGATATTAAAAAGGAGATGAATGAGCTCTATAAAAGCATAAAAATGGGAGATGTAAGAGACTCTTCTAATTTCATTAATGCAGTAATAGACGAAGCATCATTTGATAATATTGTCTCATACATTGAATATGCCAAATCATCAGATGAGGCCGAAATTGTGTTTGGGGGCACTTATGATAAAAGCGTGGGGTATTTTGTTGCTCCTACCATGATTCATACCACAAACCCGCATTTTAAGAGTATGGAAGAGGAGATTTTTGGTCCTGTACTCACAGCTTATGTATACGAAGACTCAAAGGTTGAAGAGACTCTGGAACTGGTAGATAAAACCTCTCCTTACGGACTTACCGGAGCTGTGTTTGGGCGAGACAGAATGGAGGTGGTAAAGGCCTGCAGCAAACTGCAGTATGCAGCCGGCAACTTCTATATTAATGACAAACCAACAGGTGCAGTTGTAGGAAAGCAGCCGTTCGGGGGATCAAGAGGCTCAGGCACAAATGACAAAGCCGGCGGAGAATTCAACTTAATCCGCTGGGTAAGTCCCAGAACAGTTAAGGAGACATTTATTCCGCCGGCTGATATCAGATACAGCTACATGAAATAATCAGAATTCAAACTGATCCTGCTTTGGAAACAGTCCAAAGAGGCCGCCTGTATGGATAAAGAGGACATTGGACCCGCGGGGAACATTGCCCTCTTTAATTTCATTATAAAGGCCGAACATTGCCTTTCCGGTATATACCGGGTCAAGTACAAGTGCTTCTGCAGAAGATACCTTTGCAATAAAATCAAGTTCTTCCGGACGGCTTATAGCATAACCTACTCCAACATATTTATCGTTGATTTCAATATCAGAAGGGTTCATTTCTGATCTGAGATTCATAATTTCTGCTGCCTCACGGTTGATTTTATCAATTCTCGCAGTGAAATATTCTCTGTCATCACACACAGCGAAACCAATAACTCTTTTGTTAAGGTTCAGCTCCTTGTTTGCAGTACAGAGGCCTGAATAGGTTCCGCCTGACCCGACGGCAACAACAACTACATCAAACTTAACACCCATCTCCTTTTCCTGAGCAGCAATCTCCTCCATTGCAGAATAATATCCAAGGCTGCCCAGTGCATTTGATGCTCCTTCCGGAATAACATAACACTTACGACCCTTATTATCAAGCTTGTCTGCCATTGACCTCATAATTTCATCCCGTGACTCTCTGTACTCATCTGGTGTACAGAAGTTGATTCCTGCACCAAAGAGTTTGTCAAGAAAAAAATTACCCTCGGTTTTTGGTGGCTCATTAACTCTGAGAAGCAGTTCAGACTTCATTCCCAGCATAGTGGCAGCTGCAGCAGTTGCCCGGCAGTGGTTAGACTGAATTCCGCCTGTGGTAATAATGGTATCATAATTCTTGTCAACTGCCTCCTTGAGCAGGTACTCAAGTTTTCTTATTTTATTACCTGAAATTTCGCTTCCGGTCTGGTCATCTCTTTTGATATAGAGGTTTACCCCCCACTCCTGAGAAAGTCTTTCTGCTTTTATAATTCTCGTAGGCAAATTTGCCAGTTTAAGTTTCTGTATCATGGCAAAATTACTTTTTCAATTCAGCATCAATTAGTTTTACCATCTCCGCAAACTCAGCCTCTTCATAAAGTCTGGTAAGCATTATTATTTTGCCCTCTCTGTCAATAATTATATTTCTTGTAACGCCTGCATCAGGTCCGCAGAAAAGGTTGAACCTGGAGCCATCCCTGTCAAGAGTAAGCGGATAGGTAATTTTAATATCTTTAGCAAATTTCGCTGCGACTTCAGGTGTCTCTTTGTAATCAATACCAAGCAGAACAAATGAATTATTGTTTTTATGCTTCTGCCAGATATCTTTCTCTATAAAAGGCATCTCTTCACGGCAAACACCACACCAGCTTGCTGTAAACTGAAGCATCACAACTTTTCCCTTAAAGGAGGAGAGCATAACTTTTTTACCGCCGGGATATTCAATCTCAAAATCTGGTGCCATATCACCTACTGCAACAATGTAACCCCTGCTGTCTGCTGTAACTGAATCAGATGCAGCTGCAAGCGAATCTACTGACTGAGCCGGATTTGCAGACTCCTGTCTGCCTTTGCATGAGATGGCAATTGATGCCATAATCATAATCAAGATAATTTTGCTTTTCATGTTTTCGTTTTGAAGATATTATTTTCGAATTGGACAAATTTACTCTTTTTTATGACTATTTTTGCCACTCCAATAACTAAAAAAAATGAAAAGACTCCTTCTAACCCTTCTTGCAATTCTGTTTTTAGTTCCGGCAGAGCTTTCGGCACAGAAACTCAGTTCAGAGCAGTTTATTCCAATAGCAGACTCACTTCAGAAATTTTTCAAAACCTCTGCATTTGTTGTAGGTAAGATTACCCTTGTACGGGCAGATAAGAGCGGAAACACAATCTCTCTTCAGTTTTCAACACCTTTGTCTGAATATCCCTTCAGGGAAGAAAATGTTAAAGAGACATATGCCATTGCCAGGGCACTGATGCCTGAAGAGTATAAAAACAGTGCACTTAAAATCTATTCAAACAGGTCACTCATTGAAGAATTTATTCCGCCTTTTTACAGAACAATCACCGTAAGAACTACAGATGAGGTTGTTCCTGCAGGCAAAAAAGTTAAAAAATCTGCAAAAGCGGAAAAAAATATAAAACCAGAAAAAAATCTGGTCAGAAAAGAGTCTTCTCTATCGCATCCTGTATCAGGATTGCAAAACAAACATCTTGCTATCTGGCAGAGCCATGGTTACTATTATGAACAGAAACTGCTAAGATGGGAGTGGCAGAGAGCACGAATTTTTCAGACAGTAGAGGACCTCTACACTCAGTCATATGTTCTGCCGTTTCTTGTCCCCATGCTGGAAAATGCAGGCGCAAATGTTCTGCTGCCAAGAGAGAGAGACATACAGCTCAACGAATATATAATTGACAATGACATGGCCGCAGGCGGATACAGTGAAGTCTCAGGTGAAAAGAGGTGGAATTCATCGGATTCGGCAGGTTTTGCCCATACAAAAGAGGTCTATGTGACAGGCGAAAATCCATTCAGAACCGGAACTGCCCGCGAAGTGAAAAGTATTTCAAAGGGCGAGGAGAGCATTGCAAAATGGAAACCAGCTGTAAGAGATAACGGAGACTACGCTGTCTATGTTTCATATCAGAGTTTTCCTAAAAGCACAGACAACGCACGGTATACAGTAAAACACGCCGGTGGAGTTTCTCACTTTTCAGTTAACCAGAGAATGGGCGGAGGCACATGGATTTACCTGGGAACTTTTGGATTCAGAAAGGATTCTGACCATTTTGTTATGCTTACAAACAATACAGGACACAGCGGAGATATTGTCTCTGCAGATGCCGTAAAAATTGGCGGAGGAATGGGAAACATTGCACGTAAACCTGCTGAGGAGGGATCACTTCTTAACAGACCCAGTTCATCTTCCGAACCTGTATCCAAAGTAAAAATCGGTATTGATGTAAATCCACTGACAAGCGGCTACCCCCGTTTTACTGAGGGAGCCAGATACTGGCTTCAGTGGGCAGGTTTCTCAGACACACTTTACACTCCAAATAAAAACTCAAACGATTATAATGATGACTATATGTCCAGAGGGAAATGGGTAAATGTGATGTCAGGAGGTTCTGCACGCAATCCGGAGGAGAAGGGACTCAGAATTCCG
>PHDP01000180.1 GCA_002842655.1 Bacteroidetes bacterium HGW-Bacteroidetes-14 | reverse complement strand
TTTTGAACAGGGAAAGAGGCTATCAGATTATTGCATCCACTATCGTCAGTCACCCATAGTTCGTAATTATCAACCCCAAGATTGTAAAGGTTATTGGTAGTTCCAATGGTATCTCCGATACTATTCAGCCAGAAGACATTGTATGGAGGTGTGCCGCCGATGATATTTACCCCCGTTATTGCACCTATGCTGTTGCCGCAGGTGGTGGGGGAGATGATGGTATCTGTGGTTAATTGGGGAAGTGGGTGCCATCCCACATGTACGGTGTCCCTTCCAATACACCCATCGGCATTTACAGCCTCCACCCAGTACGAGCCGGTATCAGATACCATAATGAAATCTGTGGTTTGGTTATCACTCCACAGGTAGGAATCAAAGCCACTTTCAGCCTGTAAGCTAACTGAAGAACCCTTGCAAATCAGCGTATCGCTATGGGGGTATGGTTGAGGGAGTGCGGTAACAGTTACTTCCCTTATGGCTGTTTCATTTCTTCCATCAGGATACCTTACAAAAGCGGTTACGGTATAGATTCCACTTTGCAGATAAGTATGCGCTGGGTTTAACTCATTGGATGTATTATTGGCACCACTGCCAGGATCACCAAAATCCCAGTGGATGCTGTCGGGTACAGGGTTAAAGTTTGGGGTAAAAATAAAATTCTCTCCGGAACATTTACCTTCATATTCAAAACGGAGGAAGTAGGTTTGGATGAACTGGGGGAGGCCACGATAACACATTGGTCCGCCTAAATACACCCCTAATGAATCATAATCACAATCCAATCCTTTTAAAGAAGGATTGTTTATTACGCCTAAATAGTATTTGTAATTCCTTGCAACATATATTTTCCCGTCAGATCCTATTTGAAGAGCAGTTGCATTGCCTCCTGTTCCAAGATTGACCGCTGAATTAATAAAAAGGTTAACATCAGGTAATAAGGACAATTCATATTGAAAAATTTTATTCACAAACCCGGGAGTAGAATTAGTAATATATACAAACCGGCTATCACTTGAAAATTCAACGCCATAAGGAGTTCCAAGAATAACTTCAATAAAATTAAAAAGGTTATTAATGTATCCTGTGATATTATCAAATTGCCCAATCTCAGTTCCACCATGAACTGTATTTAGTGCTGCTACAATATATTTACTATCCGGACTTACTTTCTTCTGACCTGAGTTGCCGCCAGAGCCCTCAAGTGGAATATTTGAAAGACAACTTGTTCTAGCTGGTTGGTTATTAACGCCCCCGGGAGTTACCAGATAAGAGTGATACTCGTTAACAGGTTGTGAGAGGTTTCTTACAATAACCCATACACTATTATTGTCAGCGTGTTTCACCGCAGTGATCTTTTCAACTGCAAGACTGGAGTTCTCTAAGGGAATATTCTTATAAAAATTATCTACATCACCCAAACCTCCCTGTAATTCAATATCAACTATTGAATAATGAA
>PHDP01000076.1 GCA_002842655.1 Bacteroidetes bacterium HGW-Bacteroidetes-14 | reverse complement strand
TATCTGATTATATATTAAATGCAAAACACAAACTTCTCAGATTGAAAAGTTTGTGTTTTATATTTAGCTGAATTTCTGCGTACTAACAGAAATTGCGGCACACCTAAATCACCGACTCTGCCTCCCAGAGGAAGGCACGCAGTCCCTGCTTGGGTGCTGAATCGTTAATTTTCTTTAGTTCGGCGAGAAGCTCCTTCAGCTGGTTATCCTCAACAATTGCGAGTGTAGCCATGTTTTTTGACGGCCAGGCATGAGTTCCGTAATGCGGCTCACCCTTTACTGAACCACGTCCTTCCACGTCGTTCCATTTGGTAAAACCTCTCACACTGCATTTGTCCAGAGCACCCTGCACAAGAGCATTGTGCGCCTGATTATATACTATCATTAGTGATTTCATACTTTTGCTGTATTATGTTTCAACATTTTTGCCCAGGCCTTTCTCTTCTTCTTAATGTCACCTGCATGGAATGATGTGTAAACAGTAGGTATTACCACCAGTGTCAGGATTGTAGAGAGTGTCAGACCACCAATAATTGATATACCCATTGGCTGCCAAATCTCTGAACCCTCGCCAATTCCCAGTGCCATTGGAAACATACCCAGAATAGTTGTAAGTGTTGTCATGAGTACCGGACGCAGACGAGACTTACCACCGGAAACCACAGAGCGTTTTACAGAAGAGCCGCGCTCTTTGTTGAGGTTAATATAGTCAATTAGTACGATACCGTTCTTAACCACAATACCCACAAGCATAACCGCTCCAATGAGAGCAATAAGGCTGAGTGTTGTTCCGGTCAGCCACAGGGCAGTAAATACCCCGGTAAAAGCAAACGGAAGAGAGAACATAATTATGAACGGATCCCTGAACGATTCGAACTGAGCCGCCATTACAATGTATGTCAGAATAATCACAAGCAGAAGGAGTGTAAACATATCTGCAAATGATTCCTGCTGCTCCTCAATCGCACCGGACATTTCCACTGCTATAAGGTTAGGCTTTTCAATTTTGGCAACTTCCCTGTTTACATCTGCAGCAATGTCACCAAGAGAGCGGTTGTACACTGTTCCTGTAACCTTGATTACACGTTCCCTGTCCAGGTGCTCAATTGAAGGCGGAGCAAAGCTCTCTATTACATTACCCAGCTCACTCAGGCGGATTGCTTTACCCTGAGCATTGTAAATAAGAATGTTCTTAATGTCGTCAATTGTGGTTCTGAATTTCTGATCGTTTCTTACCACAATATCATACTCCTCACCGTCCTCACGGAATCTGGTCGTAATGATACCGTTGATTCTGTTACGGACAACATTGGCCGCAGAGGTCATAGTGATACCATTCATTGCCAGTTTCTGTCTGTCAAACTGAACCTGGAACTGAGGCATGTAATCTTCCCTGCTAAGCTTAACATCCCTTAAACCCTCTGTATTCTCCATCACTGTGGCAACCTGGCGGGCAACTGACTCGGCGTCATCAAAGTTAAAACCTAAAACATCCATTTCGAGCGTTGTCCCGCCGGTTCCCATTCCCATTCCCTGGTTACCACCCGGCGATACTGTATACCTGTAAACCTCAGGTATGTTTTTCAAATCTTTTCTGATTTCGTCAGAAATTTCAAAGATATCCCTGTCTCTCTCCTGCGGATCTGTAAGTTTTGCAGTATATGAGATTATATGTGTACCCGAACTTCTCATTGAGAGGAAAACATTGGAACCATCAGACTGACCCATTGAGGTCTGCAGGATTTCAATTTCGGGATATTTCTTTTTCCACTCTTCATACAGGTAAGTATTCAGCTTTCTGGCCTGCTCCACCCTTGCACCAACCGGCAGTTCTACCGTAATTCCAATCTGAGAGTTATCTGAGGACGGGAAGAAGTCTGTTCCTACTTGTGAAACAAGGAAGAGGCTTGAAAGAAACATCAGACCGGCAAGCACCATAACTATTAGTCTGTGGTTTACAGACCATCTCAGAATTTTTTCATACCATCTGTCAAGGGAGTTCAAAAATCTTTCAATTGGAGCGTAGAAGAACTGGAAAGCTTTTGACCGTTTAGGATCCTCCTTAAGCATCATTGAAGAGAGCATAGGGGTAAGAGTCAATGCTGCCACGGTAGATACCACAATAATAATTGTAACAATCCATCCCAGCTGTTTGAACATGATACCGGCAAGTCCTGATACCATTGTAAGAGGGAAGAATACAGAAACAATTGTAAGTGTTGAGGCAATTACCGCAACCGCTACCTCATTGGTGGCATAGATTGCAGCATCTTTGGGGCGGCTTCCCCTCTCAATGTGTGTCGTTATGTTTTCAAGAACCACAATTGCGTCGTCCACAACCATACCTATCGCTATGGAGAGGGAGCTGAGCGAGATAATGTTGAGGGTGTTGCCCGTAACCATCAGGTAGATGAAGGCCGCAATAAGTGATACAGGAATTGTAAGAATAATGATAAATGTTGCCCTCCATCTTCCAAGGAAGAAGAGCACCACAATCATTACAAAGAGTCCCGCAAGCAGTACTGTCTCTGTAAGAGAGCCTATACTGTCCTTGATAAACTCAGATGTATCCATTACCATATCCAGCTTCACATCCGGCGGAAGGCTCTGCTGAATTCCCGGCAGTGCCTCATTTATTTTGTCTGCAATCTCTACCACATTGGCACCTGATTGCTTCTGCACAACTATGGTTGCACCACGTTTTCCGTTGGTGTAAATCTCTGTCGAACGTTCCTTAAGAGTATCCTTCACCGTAGCAACATCCTTGATATAGATGTTTCTGCCCATGAAGCTTCCTACTATAAGATTCTCTATCTCTCTGCTCTCCTTGAACTCACCGTCCACGCGCATTGAGAAAGTTTCAGAACCTACGTCAATTGTACCGGCAGGAACGTTTCTGTTCTCCATTGCAACAAGGTTTGCAATCTGTTCGATTGAAATCTTGTATGCCTCCATTTTCTGAGGGTCTGTAGATATCTGAATCTCACGCTGAGGAGCACCCGAAATTGATGTTGAAGCAACACCATCAATTCTGTTAAGAGGGTTTGCAACCTTCTCCTCAAGAATCTTGTAAAGTGCCTTTGAACTTACCCCTGCATTTGCAGAGATGAACGCAATAGGCATCATATCTGAGCTGAATTTGAGAACTACGGGAGATTCGCAGTCTTCCGGAAGGAAGTTGCGCTGCATGTCAAGCACGGCACGAATATCGTTAACCGCCTCGTCCATGTTGGTTCCGTATTCAAATTCAACTGTAATAAGTGAAACGTTATCCTTTGAAACAGATGTTATCTTTTTAAGATCCGATACCGTACTCAGGGAGGTCTCAAGTCTCTTGGTTACGTTCAGCTCAATATCCACAGCACTTGCGCCCGAATAGGTAGTCATTACCGTTGCGGCGTTAAGTTCAATTTTTGGATAGAGGTCAACTGAAAGTTTAGAGAATGAGAACAGTCCCAGCACCACAATCGCCACAAAGATGAGGGCGGTTGTTACCGGCTTTTTAACTGCACTTTCATAAATTTTCATACTGGTGTCTTATTTAGAGTGAAAGATTGGCACCGCCTTCGGTAACCGACACTTTTGACTTGTCAATCAAGTTATTCATACCTGCAATAACAACCTTCTGTCCTTTGCTTACTCCGCCAAGAACTTCATATTCGGCTCCTATGCGTCTGCCAAGTTCAACTTTTGTAAAGGATACGGTATCTCCGTCAAGAATGTATACAAACCTGTCGTTTGTTCCCTGCTGTTTAATAACAGATTTGTCCGGAACCATTACCCTCTCTTTTGATCCAAGATTAACCTTAGCTCTTGCAAACATGCCGGGGCGAATCTGCATATTTCCGTTGGCTATGCTCACCTGAACCTGGAATGTTCTGGTAGCAGCCTCAATAGTAGGATAAACAAGGCTAACCTTTCCAGGGAAAGTTTTTCCGTCATAAACATCAAGTGAAATCTCAACAGGAGTGCCGTTCTTAACAATCGGATAGAACTCCTCAGAGATTCCAACCATGATTTTAACCGGCTGCAGCTGCATAACCACAAGGATTGGCTGACCCATTGTAAGGTCTCCGTTGTCAAAGTTTCTTGCAGTAATCACACCATCAATAGGTGAAAGGAGCTTTGTGTTCTTGTCAAGGTTTGCAAGACTCTCCTCGGCAACCTTAACCTGAGTTTTCAGCTGGTCATACTGTTGCTGCGATACTCCGCCCGCCTTATAGAGTGCCTCAACCCTTGCCAGGTCTGTCTTAAGGTTTTCGAGCTGAATCATTGCGTTTGCATAGTTGAGGTTCTCCATCTGAACCAGCAGCTGGCCCTTTTTCACTCTGGTTCCAACCTCTACATATATCTTTTCAATCCTCTGTGCAGAAGAGCTGGAAATGCTGTTCTTCACAAAAGGCTCAATGTTACCGGTGAATTCAGCAATCTGATTCACCATTTGTGTGCGGGCTTCCGCAACCTTTACCACCGGAAGTGCAGCTTCATCCTGCCCAGCCTCAGTTGCCGAATTGCAGGCGCTGAAAAGAATCAGGCCAAGTGCAAGTAGTAATGTTCCTTTTTTCATCGTTCTATAATGTAATTATTTATTTCTCAAGATTTTCTGTGCCAACAACCTTCTCGTATTCGTTTTTGGCCTTAATAAAGTCATAAAGTGTCTGATTGTAGTTGAGCATTGAACGGGTAAGTGCAACCTCTGAATCATTAAGCTCCAGGACAGTTCCGGCTCCGGTACTGTATCTTACCTTTGCAATCTCATATCCCTTTCTTGCCTGCGAAACAGCTTCACCATCTGATTTAAGCTGTACACCTGCCCTAATCATTTCGTTAACCGAATTTTGAGCAGAGAGTGTAAGAGACTCCGAGAGCAATTCACGCTGAAACTCCATCTTCTTAATAGTGGCCATTGTCTGCTTCTCCTTGAGAGATACCGACATCTTATTGAATATAGGTATCTGAAGTGAGAGACCAACAGCAAAAGAGTTTGCCCATGGCTTGTTGAATTTAAACTCTTCGTTCTGCATCTGCATCTGGTAGTTTGCAAAACCGGCAACCACCGGAAGGCGCTGAGAACGAATCAGCTCATAGCTCTTGTTTAATCTTTCAAGCTGAATGTCCATTGTTTTAAGAGAGCTGTTCTGCTCAATATTAATCTGACTTGCAGCATATGTGCTGATTTTGTCACGGAAGCTCTCAAAATCCCCGACCACTTCAAGAGGGCGGGAGATAGCAACAGAGAGAAGAACCTTTAGCTGCATCTTTGCAAGCTCAAGACCATTCTTTGCCTGGGTAAGAGAAGGAGAGATGTTTCTTGCAGCAACCTCAGAACGAATCTTGTCATATTCGCTGGCCATTCCCTGCTCATACATCTTGCGGATATTTCCTGCACTCTCCATGGCATTTTTGTAACTCTCCTCAAGAACCCTTATTGATTCCTTCATCATCACAACACCATAAAAGCTGTTTTTAACCTGCTGAATCAAATCCAGCTTGGTAGTTCTCGCCGACTCCAGAGCTGCTTTAAGCTCCAGCTCAGAGAGCTGAATGTTCTTGTAGAGAGCCATTGAAAAGATTGGCACCTGCAATGCGCCGGTAAGAGCATAACTATGTGTTGATCCAACCTCCATCTTGCCTCCCGGGAAGAAGTCAGAGAAGAATACAGGCTTCATAATATTATTTGAATACTGTCCCGAAGCATTAAGCGAAGGGAGAAGAGCGTACCAGTTTTCCTGTTTTAGATAATCGACTCTTTCGAGTTCGGCATCTGCAATCTTGATGTTAAGGTTATCGCTCATTGCGATCTCAAGAGCATCTTCGATTGTAAGCCTGAGAGTGTCGGTTGTGCTCTGTGCAGAGAGCTGGCCGGCCGACAGAAACATTAGAGCGGCTGCAGCAAATGCAGCAGTGAGTTTCGTTGAGACTTTCATTCTTTTATGTTTAAATATTTATCAATCATTTTAATACCTGCAGAGGTAGAGATTCCCCTGAAATAGATAATTACGGATTCTCTGAACAGCTGCTTTCTTGTATGGTTTTTCAGTGAAAAGACATCTGCATTTTCAATAAGGCTGGATATCTCAATGAGCACCTTTGTTACAAGCTCCTTGTCAATGTCCTTCAGAAAAAAGCCCTGGTCCTGACCCCTCTGAAGAAATTCAATTGTCACCTTTCTGTGAAAATCAAGAAATCTGCCGTAGTGTTTTTTAAATACTTCCGGATAAAATTTCTTTAGCTCATCAAAGAAGTTAATCCTCATATTTATCATCAGGTCACTCTGATGCTCATGAACCATACAAACCATATCAAGTATGCTTTTAGACTCTGCCAGATAGGTCTCCGTAAAGGATACCATCCGCTTTTGCATAAGATTCAGGCACTCTTCAAGCAAAGTATTTTTATCTCTGAAGTGTTCATAAAGCGTCCTTTTGGATATCCCGTTTTCGCATGCAATCTCGTCCATGGTGACGCTTTTGCATCCTTTGCTGAGGAACATCTCAACCGAATTTTCTACTATTCTCTCTTTTAAATCCATTATAATTCCATTTTATGGGGGTGCAAATGTATAAACAGAAAACTTAAAAAACAAAAATAGTTTTCTTGTTTTTATAAGAGGATTTATAATTACTTGCTAAATTTGTATAAAGCATTCGACTATATTTTTTAAAAATCACATATATGTATAAAGATTTTCAGAGTTTTCTTACAACAGAGCTTGCCAGCATTGAGGCAGCCGGTTTATACAAAAAAGAGAGGGTAATAACCACGGCACAGCAAGCAGCTATTAAGGTTAACAGTGGTCAGGAGGTACTCAACTTCTGTGCCAACAACTACCTTGGTCTCTCAAACAGCCCGGTACTTATTGAGGCTGCGAAAAAAGCACTTGACACAAGAGGTTTTGGAATGTCCAGCGTCCGCTTCATTTGCGGAACACAGGACCTGCACCTGGAACTTGAGAAGAAGATCTCTGAATTCTTTGGAACAGAGGATACTATATTATATGCTGCATGTTTTGATGCAAACGGAGGAGTATTCGAACCACTGCTTGGTGAAGAGGATGCAATTATTTCCGATTCTCTCAACCACGCCTCAATTATTGATGGTGTAAGACTCTGCAAGGCTCAGCGCTACCGCTATGCAAATGCAAATATGGAAGAGCTCGAAAACTGCCTTAAACTTTCTCAGGCTCAGAGATTCCGCCTTATTGTAACAGACGGCGTCTTCTCAATGGACGGCAATGTTGCCCCGCTTGACAAAATTTATGAACTGGCTCAGAAGTACAATGCCATGATTATGGTAGATGAATCGCACTCAGCAGGAGTTGTGGGCCGGACCGGCCGCGGAACTACTGAGCAGTACAACCTCAGGGGAAAGGTAGAGATTATTACCGGAACGCTTGGAAAAGCATTCGGAGGGGCTATAGGCGGATTCACTACAGGCAAAAAAGAGATTATCTCAATGCTCCGTCAGAGATCAAGGCCATACCTCTTTTCTAACTCAATTCCGCCAATGGTTGCCGCTTCCGGAATTGCAATGTTTGATATGATGTCAAAGACCAATGAGCTGCAGGATAAACTTCACAACAATACAAAATACTTTGTGGAGAAGATGGTTGCTGCCGGATTCGACATCAAGCCAACACAATCTGCAATCTGTGCCCTCATGCTGTATGATGCAAAACTCTCACAGGATTTTGCAGCAAAAATGCTGGAAGAGGGAATATATGTTATAGGGTTTTACTTCCCGGTTGTACCAAAAGAGCAGGCCCGCATCCGCATTCAAATTAGTGCCGGACACGAGCCTGAACATCTTGACCGTGCTATTGCCGCCTTCACTAAAGTTGGCAAAGAGCTCGGAGTCATAAAGGGTTAGTCTAAGTCCAAATCTTCGTCGCGATCATTCCAGCGACGGTTCCATTTGCGTTCCCAGCGGCGTTCCCAGCGATCATTATCAAAATCGTCGAAACACCAGTCCCATCCACTGTGAATTCTCATGTTAGCATCAAAGGCAAACTTAACCGGCTCCTGAACAATAACCTTCACGCTGTCCGGAACATAAATTGAGATTACCTTATTGGTACCGTCCCATTTATTTACCTTATCGTAGACATCGCACTGAATAGTTAAAAGAGAATCTGTCAGCTCAAAAGCAGGCAGATTTTTTTGTGCCTTAATCATTGCCTCGCCGGAAGTAGCAGAAAAGGCCTGAGTCCTGAGTCGCAGCTTTCTTGGCTCGTCTGAACTCTGTCTTACAATTCTCACCTTTGGAAAAGAGATAAACTTCTTATCCTTAGCAGCGTCGTCCATCCAGAAAAGAACCATTTCTGACTCATCTCCCTCCATAATCACATTGGTTTCAGGAAGAGTATTTGCAGATGCGAATTTCACAAAAATGGTGTCACTCTGACTAATTACCGGCACCTCAGATACTTCACGGGCGTCTTCCCAGTATGGCTGCGACGACTTGACCAGAAGGGTAATGCTTGCAAAACCGGCAATAACCCAAAGGATAAATATGATAAGACCCGGACGGAATCTTGGATTTCTGAACTCAAACAATATCTGGATTCCACCGTAAAGCATACCTACCAGCGGCAGGAAGAAGAATGCAAGTGAACTGATTTTTAACCACAGTGTGTCTGTAAGACCCAGCTTGATATAATCCAGTACATCTATTGGAATGAATCCGTGGAAGATTTCAACTCCCAGCAGCAGGAATGAGAACAGAAGGATTCCGCCAAGCGAGAAGAGAACAAGAAATACAGCAAAAATCTTCGAGATCACTCTGAACACCTCGTTCACAGCAGGAGCAGCACGCCTTCCGGCTCTGTTAATATCACGGCCCACCCTTGCAGCACCTCTCTCAACATTACGCTGAATATTTGACAAATCTGGCTTTTCACCTCTCATGGCAAATTTCTGTTTAACTGTCCTTGCTTCAGGAATAGCTATCCACATTACAATGTATGCAAGCAGAATAAAAGAGCCGCCAATTCCTGTGAAAGGGAAGAAGATATGCGGAGCCCAGGAGATAAATAGCAGTACGAGGAATATTACCCTTACTATAGCAATCTCAATATTGAAATATGCAGCCAGGCCGGAGCAAACACCACCTATCATTTTGTGATCGGGGTCACGGTAGAGTCTTTTCTCTGCCCTGGATGCAGATGCCGAAGACCTCTCGTAGCTCTCTTCGTTCGACTCTTCGTCAATTGCATCCGGTCTGCCCAGAATTCTTACAACTTCGTTGATTACATTAATGGTTACAATGGAGCCGGCACCGGCCTTTTCGATGAAAAGTTCGGCCATACGCTCCTCGATACCCTCGATAATTTCGTTGCCGTTCTGTTTACCTCTGTAATGATCGTTAAGCTCCTCCAGATAACCCTTGAGGACAAGATATCCATCCTCTTCAATTGTGAAGGCAATTTTGCCTAAGCTTACTTTAATAACCTTTTTCATCGTTATGCCTTTTTATTGTTTCTGATAAGATCAATTGTCTCTACCAGCTCTTTCCAGGCGCTGTCCATCTCTTCGAGAAGTTCACGGCCCTTGTCTGTGATAGAGTAATATTTTCTTGGGGGACCCTGCGGAGACTCTTCCCAGCGGTAGCTGAGAAGGCCCTGGTTCTTTTGTCTAGTAAGCAGCGGATAGAGAGTTCCCTCTACCACTATCATCTTTGCACCCTTTAGCTCCTCTATGAGCGAAGATGCATATGCGTCGTTGTTATTGAGTATGCTCAGTATGCAGTACTCAAGAACACCCTTGCGCATTTGCGATTTTACGTTATCTGTATTAATGTCTGTCATGGCTCTTTCTATTTATACATTGAAACTTTTTTCATATTCTCTGCGGTAACAGGAATTCCTCTCATTTCGCATTTCTGTGCCGCAGAGTAAGCAACCGGAGCAGCAATCCAGAACACTATATATGCCCAGAATCCCATGCTGCCCAGCAGCAGTGCAATACCAAACAGGACTCTTACTAATGTAGTATCAACATTAAGATAAATTGCGAGCCCTGAACATACACCTGCAATCATCTTATCGTCCGGATTGCGGTACAGTCTTTTGGACACCGGGAATCCTGCAGACTCCGGCGCAGTGTAGCCTCCTGTCTCGAACGAGTCATCTGCAGGGCTGCCGTCGGGCATGCCAAGCTGTGAGATAACCTTGTTAACGATTGTGATGTTCACCACTTCGCCCTTTTTGCCAAGAGACTCAGCAAAGAGTTCTGCAATCCTTTGTTCGAGATCTTCCATTACGTCCCCGGTTTCAGATCCGAGTCCGGTTTTCTCTCTGAACCTGGAAAGATACTTATCCAGTTTCTGATAGGCATCTTCATCAATTACAAACGAGGTGCCTCCGATTCCAACAGTTACAACTTTTTTCATTTGACAGAATACTTAAATTATTTTAGAATTTGGTACT
>PHDP01000075.1 GCA_002842655.1 Bacteroidetes bacterium HGW-Bacteroidetes-14 | reverse complement strand
GACCCTAACCTTGGCAAGGTTATGCTCTACCAACTGAGCTATTTCCGCGTTTTGGGACTGCAAAAGTAATAATAATTTCACATGCTCCAAAAAAATCTTGCGCAGTTTTTAAAATTTTGTGGTCAATTTTCTAAAAACAGGGCTAAATATTAAATCATAATTTCAAAAATCCAGGCTTTGATTTTCATGTCGAGAATTCTCCCAAAGAATTTCCAAGCTTAATTGTCAAAATTTCGCTAACCTGAATTTAGATTAAAACCAAAATCCCTAAACCACAGTGTCGAACTCCCTGAGGAATCTTATGTCGTTTTCGAAGTAGTGGCGGAGGTCCTTGACCTGCCATTTGAGCATGGCGATGCGCTCGACTCCCATGCCGAATGCGAAGCCTGTGTATACTTTACTGTCGATGCCATTTGCCTCGAGGACATTCGGGTCTACCATTCCGCAGCCCATGATTTCGAGCCAGCCAGTGCCTTTGCAGATATTACAGCCCTTGCCGCCGCAGATGTTGCAGCTTACGTCCACCTCTGCACTTGGTTCGGTGAACGGGAAGTATGATGGTCTGAGTCTTATCTGGGTCTGTTCGCCAAACATTTCGCGGGCAAAGAGGAGAACTGCCTGCTTGAGGTCTGCGAAGGATACGTTTTTGTCTATGTAGAGTCCTTCGACCTGATGGAATATGCAGTGCGCGCGGGCAGATATTGCTTCGTTTCTGAATACGCGTCCCGGACAAACTATCCTTATGGGGAGCTTCATTGTCTCCATGGCGCGCACCTGGACAGAACTCGTGTGAGTCCTCAGCAGCACAGGATTCTCGCCCTCTGTAATAAAGAAGGTGTCCTGCATATCACGGGCAGGGTGTTCTGGCGGAAAATTCAGGGCACCAAACACATGCCAGTCATCTTCAATCTCGGGGCCTTCGGCCAGATCGTATCCGTATTTATTGAAAATTGAGAGAATCTCTGCTTTTGTAACAGATATTGGGTGACGGCCTCCAAGGTCCATTCTGTCCCCCGGTTTTGTAAGGTCATACTGAGGCTCGTCTGCATCCATGCTCTCTTCAAGAATGGTACGCAGCTCGTCTATTTTTTTTGTCGCAGCAACCTTAAGAGTGTTCAGAACCTGTCCAAGCTCCCTCTTCTGTTCAGGCAAAACATCGCGGAACTCATCAAAAAGTTGAGTTATTGTTCCCTTTTTGCCGAGAAGACGCACCCTTATCTCCTCAATCTCCTGCTCCTTTTTGGCTGCAAGCTGTTCTACCTCCTCAAGGAGTTTTTCTATTTTTTCTCTCATTTCCAATTCTTTTTGAGCTTCAATAAAAATTTACCGAGCTACAAAGGTAATAATTCTTTTATTGCTCTCTCCAATTGAGGGTCTTTTGACTCCAGTCTGTCCCTGAATGTGTTCTTCACATAGATATCAGGTGCAACGCCGGAGAATTCCATATCCTTTCCGTCCAGGGTATAGCATCCCCACGCCGGCAGACGTACATTTGAACCATCAACCAGGCTGACTCCGGAAGTGAAGATTATCCATCTGTAAGTTTCAGTACCCACCAGCTTGGCAATTGAGAGGGCCTTAATACCATTTGAAGTAACCTCAGCATCACTCAGGCTCCTTTCGTTTATTAAAACCACTATAGGTTTGTTGGCAGGAGTTACATTAGGGTGGGAAGCGAGCTCCCCGTCCCTGAATTTCCACTTGAAATGCTGTTTCTGGGACAAAAAATCAAGTACCTCTTTATGAACATTACCCCCATTATTAAACCTCAGGTCAAGAATCAGAGCCTCCTTGTGAACAGCATAAGTATTCATATCAATGAGGAAATTTTCAAGCGAACCATTGCCCATATCCCTCATATGCACATAGGCAATCTTGCCGCCGCCCAGCCTCTCAACTACAGCTCTGTTTCCGTCCTCCCACTCGGTATAGAGAAGACTTCTCAGTTCACCGGAGTTCATTGTATGAAGGCGGACATCATACTCTGCCCCGCCAGCATTTGCAAACCTGAGCATTACCTCTTTGTTGCTTGCAGGTGAAACGAAATAGGTCTCCCTGTTCACAGAAGAATTAACCTTAACACCATTTACAGCAACCAGCCTGTCTCCCGGCTTAACAGGATTAGAAACAAAATCTGCCTTCGAGCCCGAAACTATTCTGTCAACAATATAAGGATTGTCATTTCTGAACAAAATTCCTGTCTCCACAGAGAAGTTCCTGACTGGAGTCTCTTCATCCTTTCCGAATGTACTGAATCCCATATGGGACGAGTTAAGTTCATTCAGCATATCATTTAAAAGTATACGCAAATCGTCCCTGCTCTTTGCATAAGGCAGAAATGACTCGTAGTAATCCCTTTTGTCCTTCCAGTTAACTCCGTGAAACTTCTGGTCATAGAAATTCTGCTCAAGTGTTGCCCAAACCTCATAAAACATCTGCTTAAACTCAGCCCCTATATTCTTGGCAAAACTCTCCTCAAATTCAATTTTTGTTGCGGACGCACCCGCAGGGTCAATTTTAAAAAGCCCTCCCCTTCCAAGCACAAACAGATCCTTGCCGTTTGAGATGTACTTGCCTGCATTTGCAATACCCTTTACCTTTTGTGCCGGCTTCTGGTCCCACTCCTTTAGTTCCTGTACATATAAGGCCGGTTCTCCCTCGTGATTTGAGGAGTAGAAAAGATAGGTCTTCTCTTTTATGGCAAGTAT
Organism: Bacteroidetes bacterium HGW-Bacteroidetes-14; assembly: GCA_002842655.1. Classification (GTDB taxonomy): domain Bacteria; phylum Bacteroidota; class Bacteroidia; order Bacteroidales; family UBA932; genus Bact-08. Next base: position 7,838 of record PHDP01000075.1, on the reverse strand, counting down.
ATAAGGAGAATTCTGAGTTCCCCGCTCTGCAATCTTTGTAAAGCGTCTCTGAAGGTAGTTTCTGTCAATTGCAACAGCCGAATCCCTTAAAGCAGCATTGTTTCCAAAGAGTTTGTCATATTCCTCACCCTCAAAAGGAGCAGGAACCTTCTCCAGGTCTACTTTGTAAAGAGAGAGTTCAGCACCCCTCGGAAAGCTTGGAGATGTCCTGTTTGTTATAAGGTACATAGATTTGCCGTCCGGCGAAAACTGAGGATTATCCTCAAATGTCGCCGAGTTTGTCAGATTGAGTACTTTTTTATCTGCAAAAGAGTAGACAAAAATATCCCTGTCAAACATGTTCACAGCAGAAAAGGCAAGATATTTATCGTCATGCGAAAAACTCAGGCTGTAGCCCTGAAATGCCCAGAACTCCTGCTCAGAAATTTTATCTGCCTTATCACTCTCCATATTAAGCACCATTACCTTTCTGGAGCCGCTTATAAAGGCAATCAGCCCGCCCTTTCCTGAAGCAGTAAGATTCCTCGCACTCTCCGGAGCCTCATAAACCGCCTTCTCCTCACCGGCAACATCTGCCCTCTGCTTGAAAATATTGTAATATCCCCTGTTAGTTCTTGTGTAATAAAGAGTTTTATTATCCTGAGCCCACACAATCTCGTCTACCTTTTCGCTCTGCGGAGTAGAGAGCATTTTTGCGAACTTACCCTTTGCATCACTTACAAAAAGCAATCCCCTGAATGAGAATGCCAGCTTTTTCCCGTCCGGAGAAACGGCCGCATCATCAGGAACCTCTACCTTAAAGAATGAGTCATTTGTCTTTTTGCTGTCAGCCACCTCTACAACAGGCTGAATGCTTTTTCCGCTCTTTACGTCATACAGAAACAATTTGTAACCCTTTACAAACACAATTTTTGACCCATCGTAACTTATTGAAGGATACTGGAGTGATTCATCAAAACTTGTAAGCCACACTCTTTTGTCACCCTCCTGTTTTACCAGGTTTGCCTCCCCGTTCTTCTCGTCAGAGACATAATACAGGTTACCTTTTGAATCAGTCATTGGCCAGAGGTCGCGGCCCAGGTAAGAAGTCACCTCGCGATACTCCTTTTTGGCAGGATTCCATGAAATAATATTTGCATTATGCTCGCCCCTGTAACCCTTTCTGGTCGCAAACCTGAAACTCTCTGCCGACTCTGTGAAATAGAGCTCCCCGTTAACCGGATTCTCAACCAGGGCCGCGACCGTATTGAAATAATTCTGGAACAGACGCGAAGGAGTTCCCCCCTCAGCCGGAACAGAGTAAATGCTGATGCTGTTATATCTGTTTGACTCAAAATAGATTCTTTTTGAATCAGGCGACCAGGAAACAGGCACATCAGATGCATCGTGGAATGTAAGCTGAACAACTGCCCCGCCCGCAACAGGGACAACATATACATTATTGTTACCTGTCTCATTTGATGAGAATGCAAGGTATTTACCATCCGGAGATACTTTGGGATTTGATTCAATTCCGTTCATGGAAATCATCCGCAGAGCAAGGCCCCCTTTTGACGTGACCCTGAATATGTCTCCCGACCATGAAAAATAGATCTCGGAAGCATCAGGTGAGAGAGCCGGCTTAGAGGCAAACACTGCATTTTCTGCATAGGCAGAGATACCGGCTGCAAGAGAAACCAGTAACAATAGGCACTTTTTCATTTCTGTTTAAAGGATTAAATTATAATCAAATATTATTTGGGCCAGTTAACGGCAGACCTCAGCAAAGGCATTGTCATGCACCTTGCTCCCCCGCCACCTCTCGGAAGTTCAGATCCGTCTATAGTTATTACACAGTTACCTGTTTTCTTAAGATCCTTTTTGCCGTTAATCACATCCCAGGCAGGAATAATCTCAAATCCCATCTTATTCATCTCATTAAGAGTATGAACATTTCTGGCATAAGACATCACTTTTCCCGGTGCAATAGCAAAGAAGTTGGCACCGCTGTGCCACTGTTCCCTCTCCTGATTCCACTCATCTGCATAACCTCCGCAGATAATTGGTTCAACCTCCATTCCCAGCTTCTTAAGCACAGAAGGGATATTGTTAACAGACTTGATTTTTGTAACTCTGCCACCCTCTATTGTCATATGAACAGTCTGGTACTGGTTGTCATTCAGGATAAGCGGTTCAAACACCATTGCCTTATCCACATCCAGCAGAGTGAATACCATATCAAGGTGAATAAATGATTCCGGAGAGTCCGGCAACTGCTGAACTATTACATTCCATTTGTCAGGCCCTGCAGATTTGCAGAGTCTGTTTATGAGCATATCAATTCCATGGCTGCTGGTACGCATCCCGTTGCCAATTATGAGAATATCCTCCCTGGCAATAAGAATGTCACCCCCCTCCATAAATATCTCATCATTCCCCGGCTGAAAATCGTGCGCATTTACAACCTCGCAGTTAAAAAACTGCGGATTTCTGAATATTGCCTCTGTTATGAGCGATTCCCTCATCCTCACCTTACTAGCCATCTTGCAGATAAGAGCCCTGTTGCCAATTGTTACGGCAGCATCACGGGTAAAGTAAAAATTATAGAGAGGCAGAAGAGCATAGTAATCGTCCTTCAGATATGCCGTAAGGGTGTTAATTTTTGCAGGAAGGCCCTCAATAAGGGCATTTGCCAGATTTTTCGAAGACATATCCATGAGATACTCGAAATAGTCTGTCACATTCTCTGTAACACACACTTTGCCCACAAGGGACTCCCTCTCCTGATGATTATCAAGAATTTTTACAAGCAGGTCCTTAATCTGATAAGTTTTTGCAACTTTATTGAGAACACCCGAAACCTGCTCATACTCTTTCTGAGCAATTGAAAGATTCAGGATGTCGCTGTACAGTGCTCTCTGCGCATTTCTGGGCGTCATGTTCTCAACCTCCGCACCCGGAGAGTGAAGCAGTACCGCCTCGAGTTTTCCTATTTCTGACTGTACCTCAAGTCTTAAAGGTGAGTTTGCCATATATTGGTTTATTGAAATTTCATGAATTCGTTTAAAGGCAGGTCTGTAAGGATACTTTTGAAGGCCGATTCATCCCTCGGGCATACCAAAAGTACATCTTCTGTGTTTATAACCATATAACCGGAGAGCCCGTTTACAACTACAAGCTTCTCCTTCTCCTGATTAACTATAACACATTCATCTACATCGCTCAGCAGCGTCTCTTCCCCTACAACATGATTACCTTTATCGTCCTTGTCTGCCTGAACATATAGTGACTCCCATGTACCCAGATCTGACCATCCGAATGAGGCCGGGAAAACAATGGCTTTTTCTGTCTTCTCCATAATTCCGTAGTCAATGGAGATACTTGTGCAATCCTCATATACGCTCTTAATAAAAGCCTCTTCTCCCGGAGTGTAATAGATACCCTTTCCTTTCCCAAAAAGCGAGGAGATTCCCTCCTGGTGCATTTCAAGCTCGGTCTTAATGGCCTGAAGGTTCCAGATAAAAATACCTGAGTTCCAGAGGAACTCTCCCGATTTTACAAAGACCTCTGCAAGCTCCTCATTAGGCTTCTCGGTAAAAGTCTTTACAGAGTAGGCAACATTCCCGCTTATGCTCACATGGCTGTTTTTATTGGCCTGAATATATCCGTATGCAGTCTCCGGCCTTGTGGGGTTAATGCCCAGCGTCAGGAGAACATTGTGTTTATCTGCATAATTGAGTGCATTGCTGATTGTCTCCAGAAAGACATCATCATTTAAGATAAGATGGTCAGAGGGCGCAACAACCACAGAAGCTCCAGGATTCTTTTCCAGAAGTTTATAGGTTGCATATGCAACACATGGTGCAGTATTTCTTCTGTAAGGCTCCAGCAGAATATTATCGTCAGGAACCAGTGGTATCTGCTCTTTTACAAGATCACGGTACTGAACGGATGTTACTACCAGAATGTTTTCTACGGGCATTATCTTGGCAAATCTTTCAAAAGTCTGCTGAAGAAATGTTTTGCCTACCCCAAGTATGTCCAGAAACTGTTTTGGCCTTGCATTTCTGCTCACAGGCCAGAATCTGCTGCCGATTCCACCGGCCATAATTATACAATAGTGGTTCCTGTTCATATCAATTATTATTACTTTAATATTTATCCTTTTACCAGTTTGGAGAGAATGCATCCGGAAAGTACTCCACTTTTGCATCTTCTCCCTCTATAACAACGGAAACAATATCAAACAGAGCCTCCCTGTTAATCCTTCTTGAAGCAAGATAAACTCTTGCTGCCGACAAAAGCAGCAACTGCTTCTTTCTGTTAATGCTCTCATAAGGCTCACGGATATTGGGTGCCCTGAGCGTTTTAACCTCAATAAAATGGATTCCGTCGCTCCACTCCATTATAAGGTCAATCTCCCGGTGACCTGCCCTCCAGTTTTTATCAAGAGTCCTGAGGCCCATCCTGTTTAAAAACCTCTCGGCCTCCGCTTCACCCCTTCTTCCAGTCTCTCCTCTCATCTCCTGTTTCATATTCCCTCCCCTCCTTAAACAAAGTTAATAAAATTATATCCATTAAATAAAAAAAACAGGGCTGCCCTTAACGAGCAGCCCTGCCAAATCAACTGTATAATATCTTAGAAAATCAGACGGATACCAAGTTGCATTCCCCATGTGCTACCTGTGTTAACCTGATTGATAAGTTTGTTCTTAGCATCAAAATCTGCAAGATTCTTAGCATTGAGAGTATATGTTGGCTCTCCGCCTGGGTTAACACCTTTGTAAGTCAAAGGCATTATAACACCATACTGATTAGAAAGACCTGATCTCTTGTAAATACCCCAGTTCTTGCTAAGAAGGTTAGCGGCATTTACGATATCAAGGCTAAGCTGAAGAGTGTAACGGTGATCTTTACCGAAATCTGAGAACACATCCTGAAGGACTTTAACATCCCAGCGGTTTCTCCATGAATTTACGGCTCCGAATCTCTCTGCGTATTCACCCTGATGTTTCTTAAGGTATGGATCGTTAATTACATACTCATAGAATTTATCTCTCTGCTCGGCAGCTGTCATTACTACGTTTCCGCCTGAAACAACATCCACGAATGTAAGTTCGTACTTGTTATTAGGGATGTAGATAAGGTCAGATACTGCACCGTCACCTGTCATATCATTTGAATATGCATATGATGAACGGCCTGAAGCAGAACCATTATAGTAAAGTGAGATTGATGTTGCAAAGTGTTTTGCATATTCAATTCTGTATGAAAGTGATCCGATAACTCTGTGAGGAACTGCAAAGTTTGAGTAGCTCAGCTGTGGATCATTCAGGTTGAATGCATCAAGGTTACTTGTCCATGCAGAGTATGCAGATGAACCAGGGTTTGATGAAACGTCCTTAGATACATTGTAAGTGTAAGCAAGCATACCTGAGAATCCGTACTGGAAGTTCTTGGTAAGTTGAGCTGTAACAAATGCCTGATAACCCTTTGAAGAGTTGTCAAGAACCATTGCAGATGAAATATTGCTGTTTACTTTGTTACCTACCCAGTAAGCACGCTTGTCCGGACCTGAGAATACTCTGTTTGCATCAGGAAGGTTTACGTTCTTCTGAACAACAGCATTGATATCTTTTGAGTAGAGAGCTTCAAGTGTGAAGATCATGTTACCCGGAAGTTCGAAGTCTCCGGCGAGGTTAGTTCTCCAGATCTGAGGCATCTTAAAGTCTTTGCTAACCTCAGCAAGAGCAGCACCTGAAGCAAGTGTAGAGCTCATTGTTGGAGGGAACAGTGTAGGATAGTTTGCAACCTGCTGTTTGAAATCAGGATTGAATCTGAAGTCTGCAGGAAGTTTGGCCGCTGTAAGACCAATCTCAGGACTCTGAACGGTACCTGAAGCAGTAGGCTGGTTTGTGAACCATACGAATGGAAGCACACCCGAGAAGATACCTGTACCTCCGCGAACCTGTATACTTCTGTCACCTTTAACGTCCCAGTTGAAACCAACGCGAGGGTTAATCTGAATCTTGCTGTTTGGCCATTCGCCAAGTTGCATCTTGTAACCGTTGAAGTCAAGGGCGCCAACTGCAGGGTTGTCCACGAGCTTGTTGTGATAAAGCGGAAGCTCAGCGCGAACACCGTAAGTCAGTTTGAAGTCCTTGTTAATTTGCCACTCGTCCTGTACATATGCACTTGCAAGACCAAAACTCATCTTCACACCCTCAATGTCCTGACCTTCGTAACCGTAAGTGATACCAAAGGCAGTAGGTTTTGCGTTGTTGATGAAATCGTCAAGTGAAGCATATCTGTAGTAGCTGGTTCCCTCACGGATGTAAGAGTTGTTAACGAAGATATTGTTGTATGAAAGACCTGCAGTAATTGTGTGCTTGTCTAGGTTAATTGAGAGGTTGTCAGTTACAGAGAAGGTATTGTTCAACACCTGGTTTTTGTAAGTGAAAAGCTCATAACCGAATGACATGTAAGGGTCGCCGTCTTTGTAGATATCAACAAACGGGAAGATGTCACTGTTTGAAGTTCTCTTAGGGTCTGTTGTTGCAGTGTAAGATACGAGGAACTTGTTTGCAATTTTAGAACCGAAAGTACTGTTCAATTCAGCTGCGAAAGCGTCAATTGCATTTTCGCTTCCGTAGAATGCATTTGAGAATGAAATTGATTTTTCAGATACACGGCCGTAGTTAGACCTTGTAACTCCTGAAGGACCAGAAGTTGCATTGGTAAGGTTTGTAGATGTGTTTCTGAGTCTGTTGTATCTTGCTACGAACTTGTGGTTCTTTGAGATGTTCCAGTCGATACGGGCAAGAATCTTGTAGTTCTGTGAAGGGAAAGAAGAGAAGTTCTGATATTCACCCGGATCATATCCGTAAGTGTTCATCAGGTGATTCTTTGCTCTTTCGAGGTCTGCAACAGTTGTGCGGGAAATTTTGTTTGTAAGGTCGGCAACTCCGTTTGTGCTTGGTTCCCATGCACCGCTTGGAGTAACCTCTTTTTCAAACTCACCGCTCACGAAGAAGAAGAGTTTGTTCTTAATGATTGGGCCACCAACGGTAACACCATACATCTGAGACTCCCTGTCGCGGGCTCCCTTAACGATAGATTCACCAACCTTTTCTCCGGTGAAGAATTTAGGTCTGAGATAAGTGTAGACGGAAGCTTTCCAGTTGTTGTCACCACTCTTTGTAACAGCGTTGATCGCAGCACCTGTGAATGAAGACTGGCGAACATCATAAGGAGCGATGTTAACCGATACCTCCTCGATAGCATCGAGAGAAACAGGTTGTGCAGTACCTCCCGGAAGGGCGTTGCTTGAGAGACCGAAGTTGTTGTTGAACGCAGCACCGTCAATGGTTACTGTGTTGAAACGACCGTCACGTCCCGCAAACGAAGTTCCGTTTGACTGAGGTGTCATACGGGTGAAGTCAGTGATACTGCGGCTGATTGAAGGGAGATTGTTAATCTCTCTTGAGCCGATGTTCATTGAAGCACCTGTACGGTCACTGTTAAGAATTGGATTTGTAACTCCTGCAGAGATTACTACCTCGCTGAGGCTAACAGCCTGCTCGGTAAGAACCGCATTCTGCACGTAGTTTTCTCCCAGTTTGAGAGTAATATTACCTGCTTTAACCGATCCGAAGCCGAGGAACGATACCTCAACTGCATATGGACCACCAACACGCATGTTCTGTATGCGGTAGTTACCAGCATTGTCGGTCATCGAATAGTACTGTGTGCCCGAAGGGGTGTGCACGGCAATCACAGTTGCTCCCGGTACAGGAGATCCGTCAGCCTCTGAAACTCTTCCGCTCATGGAAGATGTTGTAACCTGTGCATAAGATGCA
>PHDP01000179.1 GCA_002842655.1 Bacteroidetes bacterium HGW-Bacteroidetes-14 | reverse complement strand
CGAAATTTTACCCTGAGCTTTTTGTCGAAGGGCCGAAATCCGAAATCACCAATCTGCCAATCCAAAAAAATGAAACAGATTCTACTATTTGCAACCTTACCTCTTTATTCCGTTTTTTCTTATTCCCAGGGCAAACAAGCCAATAACTGGTATTTTGGTAATAAAGCAGGTATTACTTTTCAACAAGGAAGCCCACCGGTTGCTCTGTTGGATGGACAATCCATCAGTCCGGGAGAAGCTGGTACAGCCTGCATGTCCGATAAAAATGGAAACCTACTCTTTTATTCTGATGGAGCGACTATTTGGAATAAAAATCACCAGGTTATGACCAATGGAAATAACATGGGATCCCCAACCACACAGGGAGCGATGATTGTGCAGGACCCCGGCAATGAAAACAGGTATTTCTTTTTTAATTTTGTATCGACTGGCATACAAGCTACACCATATAAATTTCAGTATTCTATTATTGAGATGACAAATGGGGTTGGAGAGGTATTACCCGATCAAAAAGGTATCTTTTTATACTTAAACACCACCTTTCATTTAAGTGCCATTCTCCATGAGAACATGGAAGATGTATGGGTGGTTACTCATGGGTTAGGCATTAACAGTTTTATTGCCTTTAGAGTAACCGCTACTGGTGTTTTAACTACCCCTGAAATAAGTTATGCAGGGACTTCATATGTAGGAAATGTGGGTTACATGAAAATATCCTCTGATGGAAAATGGCTGGGTGTAGGTAATTTTCATCAATTTCTAACTGAATTGTATCATTTTGACAATAGTACCGGTAAAGTTAGCAATCAGAATGTGGTTACTATACCTATACCAGCCTGGGGAGTTGAATTTTCGCCCGATAATACCAGGTTTTATGCACATGGTGGTTATTTATCGTTGTATCAGTATGACCTGACTTCAGGTGATCCGGAGCAAATTGCAGCTTCAGCAGTCCGTCTATCAACTGAACCTTTTGGTACAGGAGCTTTGCAGCTTGGACCTGATGGAAAAATATATGTTGGAACTTTGGGCAGTGGGAGTTATCTTTCTGTGATACATGATCCGGATAAAAAAGGACTTTTCTGCAATTTTGAATTTAATGCCATCTATCTTGAAGGCAGAACGTATCAAGACGGATTACCGGTTTTCATGCAATCCTATATGCGCAACCCGGAGTTTACTGCCAGCCAGCATTGTAGCGGTACACCCACCCAGTTCAACATGGTAAATACCAATGGCATTGACTCAGTGCTGTGGAAGTTTCATGACCCCGGTAATGCACCCAATGACACTTCCACTTTGTTCTCGCCTTTATACACCTTTTCAACTGCCGATACTTTTTTTGTTGAGTTAACTGCCTATTCAGGCCTGTTGCATCGAACGGTCATTGATACCGTCATTATTTTTGAAACGCCTTCACCCGATCTTGGCAATGATACCACCTTCTGCCCTAATGACACCATCAACTTAACCCTTGAT
>PHDP01000178.1 GCA_002842655.1 Bacteroidetes bacterium HGW-Bacteroidetes-14 | reverse complement strand
CGAAATTTTACCCTGAGCTTTTTGTCGAAGGGCCGAAATCCGAAATCACCAATCTGCCAATCCAAAAAAATGAAACAGATTCTACTATTTGCAACCTTAACTCTTTATTCCGTTTTTTCTTATTCCCAGGGCAAACAAGCCAACAACTGGTATTTTGGAAATAAGGCGGGCATTTCTTTTCAACAAGGAAGCCCACCAATAGCCTTGCTGGATGGGAAATCCATTAGTCCTGGTGAAACTGGTACAGCCTGCATGTCAGATATGGATGGAAATCTGCTTTTTTATTCTAACGGAGTGACTATTTGGAATAAAAATCACGACATAATGACTAATGGCAATGACATGGGTACCTGGTCAACACAGGGTGGTATGATTGTGCAGGATCCCGGCAATGAAAACAGGTATTACCTATTTAACTTTGCTACTACAGGAGTGCCGCCAGCTCCTCTAAGATTTCAGTATTCGGTTATTGATATGACAAACGGTATTGGACAGGTACTTCCTGATCAAAAGGGTATCTTTTTATACTTAAACACTACCTATCATATAAGTGCCATACTACATGAAAACATGGAAGATGTATGGGTGGTTACACATGGATTAGGTATTAACAGTTTTATTGCTTTTAAAGTAACCGCAAATGGTGTTATAACTACCCCTGAAATTAGTTATGCCGGCACTTTATATGAACATGGTACTGGCTACATGAAAATCTCTTCAGACGGCAAATGGCTTGGAGTAGGAAATTTTTATGAGTATTTGACTGAGTTGTATCGTTTTGACAATAGTACCGGTAAAGTTAGTAATCAAAATGTAGTTACAATCTATCCAAGAGCAGCCTGGGGGGTCGAGTTTTCGCCCGATAATACTAAATTTTATGCACAAGGTGGTTATTTATCGTTGTATCAGTATGACCTGACTTCCGGTGATCCGGAGCAAATTGCAGCTTCAGCAGTCCCTCTATCAACTGAACCTTTTGGTTCAGGAGCTTTGCAGCTTGGACCTGACGGGAAAATATATGTTGGATATCGTAATAATAATGGATATCTGGGTGTTATACATGATCCAGATAAGAAAGGACTATTCTGTAATTTTGAGTTTCATGCTGTATATCTTGAAGGGAGAACGTACCTGGATGGATTACCGGTATTTATGCAATCCTATATGCGAAACCCTGAATTCACTACCAGTCAGTATTGCAGCGGTACACCCACTCAATTCAATATTGTAAATACCAATGGCATTGACTCAGTACTATGGAAGTTTAATGACCCCGGTAATGCACCCAATGATACTTCCACTTTGTTTTCACCTTTATACACCTTTTCAACTGCCGATACTTTCTACGTTGAATTAACAGCCTATTCTGGCTTGTTGCATCGCACGGTCATTGATACCGTCATTATTTTTGAAACGCCTTCACCCGATCTTGGCAATGATACCACCTTCTGCCCTAATGACACCATCAACTTAACCCTTGAT
>PHDP01000177.1 GCA_002842655.1 Bacteroidetes bacterium HGW-Bacteroidetes-14 | reverse complement strand
TCTTTCTTCGTCAAAATGGAGATGGTCGGGAGCTGAAGGTCTTTTGCGTATAGAAATCAGCTGTTCAACCAATGAAGAAAAGATTGAAATTATAAAAAACGTGTATTAGCCTGATTAATTCACAAACAGGACTAATGTTCTTATAAATAGCCGTTTGAGTTACCCCGGCCTTTAGGTCGGGGTAATTAAACGCCGCTATTACGGGGCTTTAGCCCAAAATCAGAGGCTGGCGGACCCCTGACAGGGTTACGAACCCTTAAGGAGGGGCAGCCAGTAAGATACGCGCTAACCCCCTGATCCTCAGCAAAACCCTGTCAGGGGTTTATGGGTAAAAACTGCCTGGCTATGGCCAGGCCAGATGTTCACATACCGATATCTATTAATTGCCATTTTGATGTACATTTGCATTAAATTTTATAAAACCATAGAACCCATGAAAAAACTGATTCTCATTGCATTACTGATACCTGTGTTGTTTGGCTGCGACAACAAGAAGAAAGAATACGAAGCCCTGAGGACACGTTACGATAGCCTGCTTACCATTGGCTTTACAAAGGACACTGCCATCATTGGCTATCTTGAGTCATTTAATTCAATTCAGGCCAATCTCGATTCCATCAAAATGGCCGAAATGATCATCTCCCGGAGCACACAAAATGGCGCGGAATTACAAACCGATCAGAAAGATCAGATCAACCGCGACATCAACATGATTTTTGAGAAACTTCAGGAAAACAAAAAAACAATTGCTGACCTGCGTGCAAAAATGAGGAAATCAAATTCAAAGGTCACTGTGCTTGAAGAAATGATTGACCGCATGACCCGCCAGATTGAGGAAAAAGATGTAGAGATTGCCCAATTGCGCGATCAGCTGGAAAGAATGAATATTCAGATTGAAATTCTAAGCAGCAATGTTCAGGAACTTGAGGCAGAAGGAGGTTCTAAATCGCAGATTATCAGTGAACAGACAGAAGCCCTGAATACAGCGTACTATGTCATCGGCACCAAAAAGGAATTGCGCGAACAGAATATTATTACCATGGAAGGCGGTTTTGTGGGAATCGGACGAAACAAAAAAGTAAAGGAAGATTTTAACCAGGAGTATTTTACACGAGTTGACATCACCAAACTCAAATCAATTCCTGTACTCCGCAAAAAAGCAGACATCATCACTACCCATCCTTCGCAATCTTACAAAATATTCGGAGAGAAAGCAGTGGACAGCATCGTCATCAGTAACCAGAAAGAGTTTTGGTCAGCATCAAAGTATCTGGTGATTGTGATCGACTAATTTACCAGATGGAATTGCATAAAAAAAGCCGGGGAGATCCTCCGGCTTTTGCATTTTATGATTCATTAATCCGAGCTTCGAAGTGCTCAAAAGAATAGAAGCTCAAAGGGAATCTAATCAGACATTTCTGCAACCAGTTCCTGAATTTTGTCATTATTGATTTTAGAAACGGAATCATTTACTCCCGAAATTTTC
>PHDP01000074.1 GCA_002842655.1 Bacteroidetes bacterium HGW-Bacteroidetes-14 | reverse complement strand
TGGCTCTTTCATCTTATAGTACGGTTTTAATTTTATTGACAATAGCTTTGGTATCAGACTCCGAAATCAGAATTTCGTCCATTATCTCCTTAATCTCCCTCTCCGAAATCTTATTAAAATCTTTCTCAAGCGGTGTAATTAAAACACCACCCAGATCGACCGATGCAGGGCTAAGCAAAATATTTGCATCATCTTGGGCAAAATAGTGTGATGGACGATGCTTGTCTCTCAGGTAAATAAGAGTGATATATCTACCTTCATACACCCCTGATGTTGCATACCAGCTTAGTATGTTTATCATCGGTTCTGCCTCCTGCTCCTTAACCGGAAGAACAGTAAGTATCTTCTCGAAAATCTCATTGGCTTCAAAAGGAGAGTTTGAATCAAGCAGTAAAAGACCGCTAAAGACTCCCTTTACCAAAGATACACGAGTGTTATTAGTCTGGGAAATTGGTTCGAGCTCCATATTTTGAAGCTCACTTTCAATTGTCAGAAAGCCCTTGTTCCCCGCCTGAAAGTGGAAGTGATCCGGAGCTGAAGCTCCGCATTTGGGACCATTATAGAAAAGGGTATATCCGGGAAGCTCCTTAGCCAGATTCAGCATTGCATCAAACCTACCAGAAATTAGCTGCAAAGTATGATCAAGCAGAGGTATTGTCAAATGTTTTGGAAAAATTGGGAAAGGGTTAATAAGTACAGTATATGGATTTTCTGTATTTTCGTTGTTTATGTATTCGAGACCCTTTTGTATAGCAGGTCTGTTCTCCTTACACAGAAAACACTTACGTTCGCTTATAGACTTAGCATCTACCTTGGCAGCGGATGAGACAATTCTAGCAGGGTTGAACTGAACCTTAAATGGGAATCCATCAACTGTCACCTCTTTCACAAGAACCTTTGCAAGAGCCTCATAATTAGACCCGGCCTGCTCCCAGGAGTTTAGTTGCTCCTCAAAGAGAGCGGCCAGGTTTTTAGTATTTAAGATCATCTCTTTTGTCTGATATTACTTTGACTTCTTGTTCAGGGCAATTCTTGCCATAAGCTCCCAAGTACGGATTCTATCTTTATAGGTATTATGTCCGTTCATTTTTACTATGTCAAGAGAGGCATCAGAGTTGTCCTCCCAACGACGGCAATGGTAAAGAACATCATATATTCTACCTATCTGGTATTCACGAGAAATGTTCAATCCAAGGGCATAATCCTCACCATAGCTGGTGTTTGGAACTTTGACGTCACGAAGAACAGGAGTGTAAAACGCACGTGGAGCACCAAGACCGTTGATTCTTAATGCATTATTGCGACCATTATCAGGGGTCCACTCTTTGTGATCGATAATTCCCGGAGCAATCATCTCCATATTAAAGTTTGTCATCATATATGTTCCCACAACCATTGCGCAGTTTTGCTCATAGAATGCGTCAACAATTTTCTGAACTGTGTTTTCGTCAGAGTAAACATCATCACTGTCCAACTGGATAGCAAATTTTCCGCACTTAGGATGGTGTACACCAAGATTCCAGCAGCCACCAATTCCAAGATCCTTTCTGTCCGGAGTTACATGAATCAGCCTTTTATCAGAAGCAAATTTTTCAATTGCCTCAAATGTTCCGTCTGTTGAATGGTTATCAACGATAATGAGATTGAATTTGAAACTGGTTTTCTGCATCAAAACAGACTTAACAGCATCTTCGATTGTTCTTATACGATTAAAAACAGGAATTATTACTGATGCCTCAAACTCAAAATTACCTTGATTGAACTCAATTTTCTTGAACTCGGGCTTCAGATAACCACCAATCGCCTTAAGGTGAGCAGTGCAAGCCTCCTCCATCTCTATTTGTACGGCGCGGTTCTTAGGATCAACATAGTCAAATATCTTTTCACCTGACTTGCGGGTATCATTTTCAACCTCTGTATAGAGGTATTCATTTATATGAACAAGTTCTCCCTTCTGAGCAACCTTAAGTCTCAAGTCATAAAGCGCCGCAAAGTGATATTTTACATCCATGTTAGAAGCTGCCTCTTTAAGCGCAGCAGAATTGTACATGAGAACCGAACCAAAGTTAAAGTCATCTCTCAGGCTTCCCTTTTGGTATGTAACTACCGGACTTGGCTTTTTAACAGCGTCAATAATCTGGAAATGATCTGCATATACCATCAAAGCGCCTGTATCACCTGCAATTTTAACCATTCTCTCAAGTGCAAATAAACCCATCACAAGAGTGCTCTCTTTTGTATAGATAAGTGAGTACTCTGCATCTGCTCTTTCGGCAATTTTTTTAATCGCAGGGGTGCATTTTAAAGATTCAATATGAACAACTTCACATCCTTCTATAGGTTCAGAAGCCGCATCTGTAGAAAGCAGGAAAATCCTGTTTACCAATTGCGACTCTTTTAACCCCTTAACTGTCTGTTCTACTTGGGCTTTATCCTGATATGGAATAAAGCAGTTTACACATTTTGTCATAATCTTAACCTTAAACTTTTTTAGGTTGCTAAGATATTCAATCGAGAGCAAACGAGCAAAAAAAGAGAATTATTACTATAAAAAGCTTAATTTCGCGCCTTGCCAGGCAAAGACAAAAATGCACCATTACGATTATCTAATAGCAGGAAGCGGTCTAGCCGGTCTCTATGCCGCATTTAGGGCGTCCCGATATGGTAAAGTTGCTGTAATTACAAAGCAAAAGGTTACAGACAGCAACACATTCTATGCTCAGGGAGGAATTGCAGCAGTTACCGACGAAGAGGACACTCCAAAGTTTCACGCAGACGACACAATTGTTGCCGGCAGGGGCCTATGTGACCCCGAAGCTGTAGACGTTTTTGTAAACGAAGGACCTATTAGAATACAGGAGCTAATTGCCTTCGGTATGCACTTTGACATGGAAAAAGGGCAACTCGAACTGGGGCTTGAAGGAGGACACAGTAAGAGGAGGGTTATTCATGCCGGTGGTGACATTACCGGCAGAAAGATCACAGAGTTTATGATAACCAATATCTTATCAAATCCCAACATCACCCTGTTTGAAAATTACCGCATTCTTGAGATTTTAAAATCAGACAACAGATGCTTTGGCCTTAAGGTTTGGAACCATGACAGTGATTCACAGGAGATATTCACTGGCCACAATACAATACTTGCATTAGGAGGAGCTTCGGCAATTTATGAAAGGACAACAAACCCATCAACTGCAGTGGGTGACGGTGTAGCTCTCGCCTGGGAAGCAGGATGCGAGGTTGCGGATATGGAATTTATTCAGTTTCACCCAACTACTCTTTACACTAAAGACAATAAATCATATTTGATAAGCGAAGCGGTTCGAGGAGAGGGGGCTCATTTAATCAATTCCAGAGGCGAGAGATTTATGCTTAATAAACACCCCCTTGCCGAACTTGCACCAAGGGATGTAGTAGCAAGATCTATATTCTCAGAGATTCAAGAGCAGAAAATCAACAACAAGCACAAAGAAGATTTTATCTGGCTATCACTAAGGCACCTGGATCCAGATAGGATAAAAAAACGCTTCCCACACATTTTTCAAAAGTGTGCAGAACTAGGCTTTGACATGACCGACAAAATTCCCGTTACACCTGCAGCACATTACATGGTTGGTGGAGTCAAATGCGACATAAACGGGCAGACCGGTGTCAATGGGCTATATGTTTGCGGAGAGTTGGCGTCTACCGGAATTATGGGGGCAAACCGGCTTGCTTCAAACTCATTATCTGAATGCCTTGTATTCGGATTCAGGGCTGTAGAACATTCAGCATCAGCAGCAAGTTCAAACCTTCCCGTTCTTAACTCAGACCAACCTGTATCTATTGAAGAATTTTACAGAGATCCCTCACTTTTTGTTTTTGACAATTACATCAAAGAGAGCATCGCATCAATTATGACAGAATTTACAGGAATTGTGAGAACAAAAGAGGGATTGACAGAAGGACTAGATATAATCACAAATCTCAGGAATGAAATAACCTCTCTGAAACTTAAAAACGAGTACTATACTCACACAGCACTTTTTCTCACAACAACTGCTTCTCTTATTGTAACCGCTGCACTTGCCCGGGAAGAGAGTCGTGGAGGACACTTCCGCAGTGATTTCCCCGAAGAGAACCAACTCTTTAAAAAGCATTCACTGCAACAAAAGAATAAAGAACTAAAACTTATATTATAAATAACTTGCATTATAATTAATCAGGTAATGAAAAGCTCAGCTTTAATTGAAAAGATAATCGAACTAGCCATAGAAGAGGATGTGGCTACAGGTGACATAACAACAGAATTTATAATATCGGTCAATTCAAGGGCCGTTGCCATAATGACAGCAAAGGCACCCGGTGTGATTTCGGGGATAGATATTATAAAAGGAGTATTTGAATACTTTGATAAGGAGATCATCTGGACACCTTACGTTAAAGAGGGAGAAGAGGTAGCTGAAGGAGATGCTATTTTAAGAGTAGAAGGAAGCTACCGAGCTCTTCTTACCGCCGAACGCACAGCTCTCAACATTTTACAGAGAATGTCCGGCATTGCAACAGCAACATCCTGTTTTGTAAAGGAGCTTGAAGGGACTTCCACAAAAATTTTAGACACCCGCAAAACAACTCCCGGGATGAGGGTTCTTGACAAAATGGCTGTTAAGGCAGGTGGAGGGCAGAATCACAGAATGGGGCTATACGACATGGCTCTTATAAAGGATAACCATATAAAGGTTGCAGGAGGAATCAAGGCAGCAGTATCACAGGTAAGGTCAAAAATCCCTGCAGGAGTGCTCATCGAAACAGAAACAACAAACCTTGACGAAGTAAAAGAGGCACTGGATGCAGGATCAGATATTATTATGCTTGACAACATGGAGAACAAAACCATGGCAGAAGCTGTTATTATGGTGAAAGGAAAAGCAAAAACAGAGGCATCGGGAAATATGTCACTGGAAAGGCTCAGAGAAGTAGCGCTTACAGGGGTAGACTATATAAGCGTAGGCGCTCTTACCCACTCTGTTACCGCCTTGGATATAAGTATGAATATTGTAGAAGAAAAACTATAAGATGGATATAATCAAAGAGATTAACCGGCTAAAAAAGGAGAAGAATGCAGTTATTTTGGCTCACTATTATGTTGAGCCTGAAGTTCAAGATATTGCCGACTATATAGGAGACTCGCTGGGCCTTTCACAGATGGCCGGGCAGACCGATGCCGATATGATTCTCTTTTGCGGAGTGACCTTTATGGCAGAAACTGCATCAATAATCTCTCCGAACAAGAGAGTGCTTGTTCCCGATATTACAGCCGGATGCTCTTTGGCAGACAGTATAAAACCCCATGATATTATCAGATGGAGGGAGAAAAACCCAGACGGAATTGTTGTATCCTATGTAAACTCAACTGCAGAGGTAAAGGCAAATACAGATATCTGCTGCACTTCAGCAAATGCTATGCAGGTAATATTGAGCATTCCCGAGGATAAGAAGATATTTTTTGTTCCGGACAAAAACCTCGCCTCTTATGTAAAGATTATGAGTGGCAGAGACATTGACATCTGGGGAGGTGATTGCTGTGTTCATGAATATTTCGATACCAAATTGCTGCAGGAAGCGATAAAACTACATCCGGATGCGGAAATACTTATCCATCCCGAATCCAGCTCTTCACACGATCCTGCAATTTATGAACTTGAAAACGCCTTTATCCTCTCTACAACAGGTATGATAAAGAGAGCAAAAGTCTCTGATGCAAAGAAATTTATTGTTGCGACTGAGCCCGGAGTTATCTACCAAATGCAAAGATTGGCTCCCGATAAAGAGTTTGTAGCAGTAGAGCCATACAACAAATGTTACCAGATGCGAAAAGTAACACTTGAAAAGGTTCTAGCCTCGCTCAAAGAGGATAAATACGAAATTAAAGTACCTAAAGAGATTCAGGTCAAGGCTCTACCCTCAATCGAAAGAATGCTTCGAATTATTTCTTAATCAGCTATCTCCTCCGGCCTTTTTTTGGCGAGCCTGCCACCCAGAACAATTGCGGCAGAAATTATTACAATATTTTTGATAATGTACTGACCTTCAAGTGTAGGGGCGTAAGGGAATCTTGTAAAGACCTCTGCAGGAAACAGAAACACAGGCGTAAATGTACCCGCCATTTGCAAGAAGAGCAAAATAAGCGTCTCCCTCATAAATTTACCGGTAATAAGCCCAAGTCCAATCAGAACTTCCCACAGTGCAAGGCCATTTATGATAAAACCATCAGGAACCAGACCAAAAGTCATGATGCTTATGGTCTCAATTGCAAGCTCCTGTGCCGGACTCACCCCAGGGAAAAACTTAAGGAATCCAAACCAGAAAAAGACTATTCCAAGAGATACTCTCAAGAGGAAAAAGCCATTCTTTTTCATCCAATCTATTGTTTTGCTTTCAATTTTTAACAACTCACTTCTACTGAATAGTCTCATATTATTTAGGGTTTTTAGTTATTTTTAAAACGCCTGAATCAGGCAAAAGGTTGAAAAATGTTAGAAAAATATTTATAATTTAGTTAAATTGCAGAAACACCTTAATAAATGCAGAGATGAAGAATGTACTGACAATTTCAGTTATAGCCGTTATTTTGGCTTTAATCTTCTCTTGCGGAGTGCAGAGAGGGGCAACAACTCCGGGTAACGGAGGCCTTGCCATTAAAGACACCCTATCTGCTCAGGACTCGTTAGAGTATGAGCTAATAGTATTTGATTCTGCTTTTGAGTACTGGCTGACCACACGAAGCTTCAATAAATCACAGTACAGTAATCAATATCTAAAAAACGCTAACCGTCTTTATGCCGACGAGTGGAACAGAAGATATGCAAGAGGGGACCGCAGATTTGATTCATATCTCAGCTACGACCCCTTTGCAGATTACGATTTTGAATTCAGTTACAGACTCTTCATGTATTTTAAATACTTCGAAGAGGTTAATCGTCTGAAATTGCTGCCGGGGCGATAATTAAATCTCCCGACAGAATTAAGCTCTTTAAGCAACAAACAGTGCGTACAAAACACCAATCACACCTATCGAAGCTAGTATAAACACAGGCTTTGTAGGCATAATTCCGTTATTTTCTGCTGTTTTACCGAATATTCCAAAGACCAATGGGTGTACAAGGAATGGCATTGCAAATACAAAGGCAATCATCTCCGCTGCCTGTGGTCCGAACATGCCACCTTGAATAGCAGCAAAAAGACCAAAGTGAGAGATAGCAGACGAGTTGGCCATTACTGCATCGTTCAGACCAACATTTCCCAAAGTAAGCAGGAAAAGACCTCCGAATACCGCTGTAAGTTGCCATCCTAATGAGAAGAGCATAAGCCCTTTGATCTCTTTAGCATCCTGATTATTTGCCTTTTTAAGAATTCTCAAACTCCATACGGTAAAGAAAACTCCAGCCGCAACAACCATAAGTGTATATGGTATAAGCAACTTTCCGGCAGAAGCACTAGCCGCAAGTATTGAAAAGACAAATACGTGTCCTACAAAAGGGACATTAATCATAATAGGTGCTCTAACCTGAGCATCCTCTCCAAGGTCTCCTGCTGTACATGCACCTGTAAGTCCTGAGTGTGAGAGAGAACCTGCCATTCCAGGAGCAAGATTCCTTATATGGTTTGACTTTCCTAAGAAGATCAGAATTGCAAGCCCGCCAAACATCCAGAGTAGCTGCCCAAAGAAGCCGTATGCAAGAACAGATGTCATTCCTGTAAGTTGAAATGCATCAGCAATTCTTGAGCCCCCTACCATGAAGTTTGCAGCAAGAACAACGGGGATACCTGCAAACAGTAGTGATCTGATTGTAGGACCAAACTTCCAGTTTGAAAAGATCATACCTGCAATCACAGATAAAACCATTGCAAAGAAGATTTCCGGAAGCGCAATAAATGGTCTTATTGCTTTTGATATATAAAATGCAAGAAGCAAAATTCCCAGAATTGCCGCAGTCTCTGCTATGCCTTTACGGATATAGACCGGCTTATTGGTAATTTTAGCTCTGTAGTCAATTAAAATTATTGACCCAACAAGGCCAAGGTAACCCAGCAGAGGATAAAAGGCATCCAAAGGCTCGTTGTTATTATGCCCTATTATGACCCTCTTCATAGATTCAATTCCAATTAGAATGAAAAAGGCTCTTACCAAAAACATGAACTGTGTAAATTTAGTTCCCAGAAACATCTCCTCCTGCGAAGGGATTACAATGTCTGTTTTGTCAAGCTCTTTTTTGCTGATAATTTTTCTTATCTCCTGCCCTCCCATAAAGAAAGAGGCGATAAGTGCGGTAATTGTGACTTTGCTGGTAAAGTCAACAATCGGAAACTCCCTGAGTCCCGGAGTAGCCATGCCTGTACGGGTAAGAATGTATCCCATAAGAAGGCCGAAGATAACAATGATAAGTATCGGTGAATAACGGGTCCCGGCTACAAATGTTCTTGATACAAGAACCATAGATATAACCATAAGAAACGTAAGCCAAAACTGATTCAGAATGTGAGTGTTGGCCGTGAAGTCGGTGATCTGTTCCATCGATTGGTTTTAAGTTAGTAATTTAATTTCGGTTGCAAAAATATAGAAAAAAATGAGGAATAAAATCCCCATTCTTTCTTAATTGTACAGATTGAATGGCCTTTACGCGGCATTGCTCTGTAAACATAGATGTTGTAAAATTGCCTAGTGAATAGTGAATAAGTGATTTTCTTTGTTTACCTGTTGAGTCCTTAAAGTGGTAGAAGATTCTCTTTTCATCCAGATTTTCGAAAAGCGCAGCAACATCTTTCTGCTTGTGTTCTTCAAGAAATCTGTACCCGTTACCGAGAACAATCTCTGAAGGCTGAACTACATGAGGATGTGTGCCGCCAATAAAATCAGCACCGGCTGCGGCAAGATCTCTGCCCACCCTCATTATTTCTGGATCTGGGTACATTTCGAACTCAAATCCCCAGTGTATATATATAATTTTGAAATCTATCCCCTCACTTTCCATTTGTTTAAGAGCTCTAATGGGTTCAGAGAGGTCAATCTTCTCCTTTTCCAAAGGGGCCAATCCAGGAATATAGTTTATTCTGATATTCCCTTTTTTAAGAGCAGAGGGTTCATTTAAGCCCCATGAGGTAGCATAAAACCCAACTCTGACACCGTTTTTTTCAATCACCCGATAATTTCCCTTAGACTCTTTTGAATAATCCTCTTTAAGAATTGTTGCCCCGGTATACTTTATACCCTCGCCTTTAAGAAAATCCATTGTTCTCTTGAGACCATCCATCCCCATATCCAAAGCATGGTTATTAGCGAGTGACACTGCTGTAAATATATTGCTTCCATCATCTCTTCTAAATGATCTTATTAATTGGGGTGGAGAGTTGTAATTTACATAGTCCGGCCAGAAAGAGCGAACCCTTTGAAGAGTATCAATCGGGGTCTCCAGATTACCAAATACCATGTCAAATTTTGAAAGGTACTGTCTAAGCTCTTCATCCGGGAAGTCATCTTTTATTTTTCGCATCCACATTATATCCCCAACAAAGGCCATTGAAAGAACTATTTCATTACTGTCTGATGTAAGATTTCCACCAAGAACATCGTATTCATTTAAATCAGAAATTTCGCCATCTAACTCATCTTCTGCTGTTTTAAAAGCTCCATCTGATACCTTTATGAATTCAAGATATTCATGCTGAATTTTAAAAAAGCTGATAATGCTGTCCGGTGCTGAATGTTTTTTTTGAAAATATTTCCTGATGTACTTAACGCTTGAAGGCATTGCCTCCTTAAGGGTTAAACCCTCAGCGCGAAAATCTTCATAAGAGTTGTTTTTACTGCCCGATGAGAACCATAAAATAGCAAAAACAATAATAAATGTGATAAGAAGTGATGTAAAGGAGATCAGGAAAACCTTTAGGATTTTCTTAGCTCTGCTGTAGAGGCGCCTTTGTGTATCGGTGTTGCTCATATAAAAAATCAACAGAGTAAAAATAGTTAATCGGAGCCAAATAAAAAAGCCCGTAAAATCTACGGGCTTTTTTGTGGAGAATATCGGAGTCGAACCGATGACCCCTTGCTTGCAAAGCAAGTGCTCTAGCCAACTGAGCTAATTCCCCGTTTAAGCGAGCGCAAAGGTAAGCAAAGAAAAGGAAAATGCAAATTTGAGAATGAGCCGGAGAAAGTTTACTTTCTAAAGGCGAATTCGAAAAATTGCGAAGAAGCGCAGCTTCTTCTTTTCTTTGCCCGCTGTTTGCCGAGCGGGAGGGGAAACACGGAGACGCGAAGCGACGACGTAATTCCCGAAAATTTTAAAGAACTCTTTGTAGTCCCGAGCGGAGTTGAACCGCTGACCCCTACATTATCAGTGTAGTGCTCTAACCAACTGAGCTACGGGACTGTGAAATTCAGTGATAGCATTAAGAGTAACTGTAAAGGAAAACTCCTTTGGTCAGTTAAGCTCCAAAAAGGAGGTGTTCCAGCCACACCTTCCGGTACGGCTACCTTGTTACGACTTAGCCCCAGTTACCAGTTTTGCCTTAGGTCGCTCCTTGCGGTCACGAACTTCAGGCACCCCCAGCTTCCATGGCTTGACGGGCGGTGTGTACAAGGCCCGGGAACGTATTCACCGCGCCATGG
>PHDP01000073.1 GCA_002842655.1 Bacteroidetes bacterium HGW-Bacteroidetes-14 | reverse complement strand
TTTTAGAAGCATTTTATTAGCAAAATATAACAAAATGAAACAAGATCTTCAAATTTCCGAATTGATCAAGAAGGAGGAGAGTCGTCAGCTGCATGGCATTGAGCTTATCGCATCTGAAAATTTTGTAACACCGCAGGTTCTTGCTGCTTTGGGCTCTGTGCTTACCAATAAGTATGCAGAGGGATACCCAGGCGCAAGATATTATGGAGGATGCGAGGTTGTTGACCAGGTTGAGCAATTGGCAATTGATCGTCTGTGTCAGCTCTTTGATGCGGAATATGCAAATGTTCAGCCTCACTCAGGCGCACAGGCCAACATGGCTGTATTCATGGCTTGTCTCAAGCCCGGTGATACATTCATGGGACTAGACCTTGCCCATGGCGGCCACCTGACTCATGGTTCTCCCGTGAACATGTCCGGATTATGGTACAACGCTGTTGCCTATCAGGTTAGCGAAGAGACAGGAATGGTAGATTACGACGATATGGAGAGAAAGGCTCTGGAGTACAAGCCTAAAATGATTATCGGAGGTGCATCTGCTTATTCAAGAGAGTGGGACTGGGCAAGAATGAGGGCAATTGCAGACAAGATTGGTGCAATATTTATGGTAGATATGGCACACCCTGCAGGCCTTATCGCAGCAGGTCTTCTCGAGAATCCGGTTAAACACGCTCATATAGTTACATCAACTACTCACAAGACACTCAGAGGTCCAAGAGGCGGTATTATTCTTATGGGAAAAGATTTCGAAAATCCGTTCGGAATCAAGACTCCAAAAGGTGAAACCAAGATGATGTCTGCTGTACTTAATTCAAGCGTATTCCCTGGTATTCAGGGCGGTCCGCTGGAGCATTGCATAGCTGCTAAAGCTGTGTCGTTCTTTGAGGCACTTCAGCCGGAATTCAAGGCATATCAGCTTCAGGTGAAAAAGAATGCCGCTGCTATGGCTGCCGCTTTTGTTGAAAAGGGATATAAGATTATTTCAGGCGGAACTGACAATCACCTTATGCTTATTGACCTCAGAAGCAAATTCCCTGAACTTACAGGTAAAGTTGCCGAGAAAACACTGGTTTCTGCCGATATCACTGTTAACAAGAACATGGTTCCTTTTGACAGCCGCTCTCCGTTCCAGACATCGGGTATCCGTGTTGGAACACCTGCTGTAACATCAAGAGGACTGGTTGAAAAGGATATGCCGTTTATCGTTGAACTGATAGACAAGGTTCTTTCAAATATCGAAAATACTCAGGTAATTGAAGAGGTGAAGGAGCAGGCAAGAAAGAAGATGCACGGGCTTCCGCTTAACATCTGGTAGTATTGCTGTTACCGCTGCTTTTCTCTTTTGAGTGTGGCGGTCTCATCAGAATTTTTAACAGGCAGGCCGGGTTTTCCGGTCTGCTTTTTTTGTGCAGTATCCGGTGCAGATAATGTTGCCTCTGCTGCCATGTTTGATTTGGCAGGAGGGGTATTTGAAGGCTGATTCTTCTTCGCCTTCGGTTCCGGGAAGAATCTCTTTGTATTAGGGAAGAGTGGCTTGACAATAAGAACTACAGAGTCTCTCTCTGTTGTGACAATATCCCTGTTGCAGACATCTCTTCTGGTTACCGGCCTTTCATCGCCTCTCCAGCGAAATCCCTTAAGCTTATCTTTTCCCTTTTCAAGTTTTACGATAGGGTAGATGTCGCTTTTAATATTGTCAAAATACTTAACTCTCTGCAATTTCCCGCTGTCGATTGCTGCAGTAAGGAATTTGCACTCCTTCTGATTCATTGTTGTTATAACACTGTCCTCTGCAAGGAAGAAGAGGAGTGAAGCCCCGCCCAGAGCATCAAACCTGTGCAGTTTGTTCTCACGGAAGAAACCAATCATGTCTGTACTCTTGATCTGATTATAGTAAAGTGAGTCCTCCTTTGAGATATAATAGGCAGATGAAGAGAGTTCGGCCTTTGTGAGCTTGTTGCCGGACAAGACAAACTGAATACTGTCTGATGTAAACTGGCTTCCCTCATTCCACATTACAGGGTCACGGTACATTCTGGCAACCGAGTCAATTGAGTTGAAAGTCAGGGAGTCTGCAAGTGCCTGCATATCTCCTCTGAAAATTCTTACTTTATTGTATGCAAGTGCAAACCTTACAGTTGTAGTATCGGTAGCTGTTGCAGATGTGTCTGCAGCAGGAGCAACTGCTGCAAATTGAGATGCCGAATCGTCCGGCGGAATAACAAGTGTTGAATCGGGGGTGATCTTTATATTCCCGGGAATTTTCAAAGAGTCTTTTGCTGCTCCCTTTACCGGAGGAGGTCCACCCAGTGAAGACTTTTCCGGAGTTACATTTGCACTTTTGGGCAGTGCTGCCATAAGGGTCTGCATCGGGTCTTTACGGGACTGAATTAGCCTCTCTTTTGCATTTGCCACAAATGAAGAGTCCAGTTCATTCATGGGCTTTGTAAAATATCTGAGGGTGTCTGCAGACAGGTACAGGGTGTCGCTTAGATCTTCGTTAAAAGAGTAGTATGCAGATGATGGATTCTTTGTTAGGATTACGCTGAAAGGCTCCTTTGTGTATTTACCGTAGTCTGCAAAGAACATTGCCTTTTGGACTGTATCAACAATCTGTATGTTATCAAAGAGCTCTGCCTCCTCCTTTTTCCTGTCGTAAAAAACGGCATCTGCCCAAAGCTCCTGTTTTCCCGTAAGGATGTAAGCCTTGTCTGAAAAGAGATACTTTTCGCTGTCCCGCTCATACCATCCGCCATGTGCCCTGAGGTAAACCGTATCCTGCCAGATGTGAGTCCTGCCAAGGAAGAGAGCCTTTCTCTCCTCGGTAAGATAGGCGAGAGAATCGGCCTTAAGGATAGTAGAATCTGCCTTCATCTCAACATTGTGAAGGAACCGGAACCGCTTTATTTTAGACTCATATACACCATCTGTGCTTTCAATGGTATTTCCCTTGTCGTTCATCATGCTGCCTCCTTTAAAGAAGCGGGCAATACTATCCTTGGTGTGAAAATCGAGATAATGTGTTCTGAGAGTGTTTCTCTCCTTGTCTACAAGCTGAACAAGCGTTCCGCGCACCTGCGCAAGAGAGCTGTCTGCGATATAGTGTATTCTGTCACTGTAGAGAGCCGTCCCCTCCTGAATAACCTGAACATTGCCCACTGCATCCACAATGTTCTGTTCAACATTCCAGATTGCAGAGTCGCATAAAATATATGTATTGTTGTGAAGAAACTGAGCCGGGCCGTTTACCTTGCGGTAATTTACGCCTCCGCGCTCAATAAGCTGTGCCGATTCTGCACTTATGAGGCGGACCAGCCGTCCCTCCCTGCCGGTTGTATCTGCAGGTTGAGAGGGGTTAACCGTTAAGGCGACCGCCGCAATAGCCAGAATTTGCGCAAACATTATTTAATCCAGCCTTCGCTTTTAAATGGACATCCGGCAAACATAGGGTCTATGCGGATAAATGTGCTTGCCTTCTTTTTCTGAACGAACTTCTCAATCTCCTCTACAGATTTCTGATTCTTTGCCGCACCAAGAAGAACACTAAAGTCGTCCCTGAAGTTTGCCATATGTGAAGGAACTATTTTTTCAAGTTTTATGATCTTGTAGATGGTATTTCCGCTTCTTCCCTCGTTGTCTGTAGATTCAAAAGGATCAGAAATGTCACCAACTTTCATATCCTTAATAATAGCGTAGTCTGCAGGTTTAAGAAGGTCTTTCTCAAATAGTGCCGATCCGGTGCTCTCTTCTGACAGAAGTCCGCCGTTAAGGAATGTCTTGGGGTCCTGAGAGAACTTAACCGCAGCAGCCTCAAACTTAATGCTGTCTGAAACAATTGCCTGCTTGATACTGTCAAGCTTTGCAAAAGCCTTGGTGCGGTCACCTGTTGTGTACTCAGGTTTAAGAAGAATGTGTCTCGCATTGAACATATCACCCTCTCTCTCAATGAGCTGAATCAGGTGAAATCCATCGGGTGTCTCTACTATCTGAGAAACCTGTCCAGGTTTGAGAGACATTGCTGCATCTGAGAATGCAGGCCAGTAGAGCTGCTTTGAAGCCATTTTCAGCTCCCCTCCCTTAATTGCACTACCCGGATCCTGAGAGTAAATTGTTGCAAGATTGCTGAACTTCTCACCTTTCATTACCCTCTCCCTGAATTCCAGAAGCCTCTCCTTAACTGCCATTACTGCATCGGCTTTGTTAGGATAGAGAACAATCTGTTTAATCTGGTACTGAGTAGATATTATTGGCAGAGAATCTTTTGGTGTCTTTTTGAAAAACTCCTCCACATCAGAAGGTGTAAGCTCTGGTGCACCCTGTGCCACTTTTCTCTGCATCTCCTGTGTAAGCAGTTGCTCATGGATTGTCTCCCTCCACTCCTGCTTCAGTTTAAACAGCGGTTTTTTGAAATACTCCTCAAGAGCCTTCTCTCCGCCCAGTTGTGTAAGGACCTGCTGAATCCTGCTGTTAAGCTCAGATTCAATATTTTCGTTACTTACAGAGAGGCTGTCCAGTCTCGCCTGAGTAAGGAACAACTTCTGCATAAGAATGTTCTCCAGAATTTCACAACGAATGTTCTGGTCTGAAGTCACACCCTGAACCATCATCATCTGAACCTCAGCTTCTATTGCAGAGAGCTGAATCATGTCGTTTCCTATTATGGCAACTGTTTTGTCAATGAGGCCGTTGGTATATTTCTGAGCAGAAGCTCCGGCAGATATTGCCATCAGTACCATTATCAGGAATGCATTTAATGCTTTTCTCATTTTCTTACTTGTTAATGTTGGTTTTAAGGTGATTGTTATCCAGTGCTTCACGTATCAAATTCTGTTCCAGTGTTGAAATAAGCTCCTGTTTGCGTTTGCTCAGGATTATCTGTTTAATTCCGGGAAGGTAATATTCAAAAGGTGCAATCTGGTCAGGTAAAATCTTCTCGTGGAAGTAAACCAGATATGTGTAGAGAGAGTCTTTAACCTCAACCGCAGAGGATGAGCGGATCTCCCTTTCCAGCGTCTGTACATCATACGGGACCTCTCTTGCAATCATTGCAATATCAGTCCATTCGTTGCCAAAGTTATTGTATTTGTCTGCAGAACTGTAGCAAAGTCTTTCAAATTCATCGATATCTTCAATTGAAGAGGCCTTGTACCCTCTTCTGAGTTTTTCCAGATTCGGAGAGTTATTTGAGATCTTCGCAAACCTTGCCTTTACAACAGAGTTGTCAAGGACAAAGTTGGGGGAGTTCTTCTCGTAATAGTCACGGCACTCCTGTTCTGTAATGAGTGTGTCGAGCCTCTGGTCAATAAACATCTTTTCAAAACGGTACATGAGAAGGGATGTTCTGTAATCTTCCAGCTCCTGCTCAACATCTTTGTCTGTTTTGGAGAGTTCGTTCTCTGCCTTTTCAAGGAGCAGATGTTTAAGTGCCCAGTTATTTATGTACTGCTGAAGCATCATTATACTGTCCTGAGGCGACTTTCCCGGGGGGATAAGAGATTTTATTTCAGATTCATACAGCTTCTTTCCCCCAACTTCAGCAACAACCTTGTCCCCCGAACGGAATTCGAGATATTTGCACGATGTTGCTGCAAGTAAAACAAGGATTGCAAGTGCTGCTTTTTTCATCTCTTAAATAATCTATCTGCTGTAGTTTGGAGACTCCCTTGTAATTGTTACATCATGAGGGTGGTTCTCTACAACGCCTGCTGCAGTAACTCTTATAAAGCTTGCATTTGTAAGCTCCTCAAGATTTCTTGCGCCGCAGTAACCCATACCTGCACGAAGTCCGCCCACAAGCTGGTAAATAACTTCGCTCAAAGTTCCCTTGTACGGCACCTGAGCAACAATTCCTTCCGGAACCAGTTTCTTGACATCCTCTTCCATGTCCTGGAAATATCTGTCCTTTGAACCCTGCTGCATTGCCTCAAGAGATCCCATTCCCCTGTATGCCTTGAATTTTCTTCCGTTGAGAATAATTGTCTCTCCGGGAGACTCCTCAACACCTGCAAACAAAGACCCTGCCATGATTGAAGATGCGCCTGCCGCAAGAGCCTTTACAATATCTCCTGAATATCTTATTCCGCCGTCTGCAATAATTGGAATGCCGGTTCCTTTTAGAGCCTCGGCCGCCATCATGATTGCTGTAAGCTGAGGAACACCCACGCCTGCAACCACACGGGTTGTGCAGATTGAGCCGGGGCCGATTCCTACCTTAACGCCGTCTACACCACACTCTGCCAGCGCTTTTGCAGCTGCTGCAGTTGCAATGTTTCCTGCAATAATATCAATATGCGGGAAGGCCTGCTTGGCCTTTCTGATTGTCTCAAGTACATAAACCGAATGGCCGTGGGCTGTGTCAATTACAACTGCATCTGTTCCCACAGAAACCAGTTTTTCAATTTTCTGAATTGTATCTCCGCCAACTCCCACAGCAGCGGCAACTCTCAGCCTTCCCTTGGTATCCTTGCTGGCCTGAGGATTGTCCTTGATTTTTGTAATATCCTTGTAGGTAAGAAGACCAATAAGAACTCCTGAGTCATCAACAACCGGAAGTTTCTCGATTTTATATTTCTTAAGGATTGCACTCGCCTGCTGAAGGTCTGTTCCCTTTACTGCAGTAATGAGGTTCTCCTTGGTCATTATCTCCTCAACGGGGGTCTTCATGTTATCTACAAAGCGCAGGTCTCTGTTTGTAACAATTCCTATGAGCCTGTTCTTTTCATCAACAACCGGAATACCTCCAATCTTATTCTCTTTCATAAGGTAGAGGGCACCTCCCACAGTTGAGTCCTTGTGGATAGTGATTGGATCGTAAATCATGCCGTTCTCTGCACGCTTCACTTTCCTCACATGTTCCATCTGCATCTCAATAGGCATATTCTTGTGGATAACGCCTATTCCGCCCTCTCTTGCAATCTCAATTGCCAAAGCAGCCTCTGTAACAGTGTCCATCGCTGCCGAAACTATTGGCGATGCGATTGCAATGTTCCTCGAAAATTTTGTAGTTACATCCACCTCTCTTGGCAGTACTTCACTGCGGGCAGGTATGAGCAGAACATCGTCAAATGTAAGTCCTTCTGGAATAGCTCTGTTGATTATAGATTGCATGGCTGTTTTTTTTATAATCGACAAAGATAGTGAAAAATTGGTTATATTAGAGGTCAAATAACCTAACAATGAAAAAGAGCTTAATCCTTACCCTCGCAGTATTTGCAGCAGTGCTGCTATCCTGCGGAGATTCAAAAACCGAGACCTTGAACAAAGATATGTCCAACATTGGAAAAGGGGTCGTTGATTCAACGATTGCCAAAATTAAAGCTGCGAATCCGGGAGTTGAAATTCCCGAAGCAATGTCAGCCGGAGTACAGCAGGCTGCGCTCCAGTGGAAGGCCGAATACGGCACTGAGGCAGATTTCTCTGCTTTTTGCGTCGAAAACTATGCCGCCACACCAGAAAAGAGAAAAGAGCTGTTTGACAAGCTATCTGCTGCATTTGAAGTAATGTGGGGCGGGTACAACAAAATGAGCGTTCAGCTTAAAATGCCCCTCCATCTTGACGGAGCTCCGCTCACCCAGACAGATTATATACTGGGAGCTTATGATCCGTCGGGACACCTTACAGAAGATTTATACAGCAATAAAATCGCCTTCCTCACTATTCTTAACTTCCCTTTCTATACTCTGGAAGAGAAGGAGGCCAAAGGGGCAGAGTGGAGCAGGCTGGACTGGGCTTACGCAAGAATGGGTGATATATTCACTCCGGAACCGCCTGCAGCCGTAAAACAAATGGTTGCAAATGCAGAGATGAAGGCCGAAAGCTATATTGCTGACTATAATATCATGATGGGACATCTGGTAAACGAGAACGGCAAAAAACTCTTCCCGGAAGATATGAAGCTCCTGAGTCACTGGAACCTGAGAGATGAGATTAAGTCAAATTACGCCAATGTTCCCGATAATATTGAGAAGCAGCGCATGATTTACAAGGTAATGCTTCATATTGTTGAACAGACTATTCCAAAAGAGGTAATCAACAACCCTGAGTACGACTGGGCACCATATGCAAACACTGTAACCAAAGGAGGAGAGGCATTTGAGGCAACTCCTGAAACAGACAGAAGATATGCAGTTCTTCTTGAGCAATTCAAGGCTCAGCAGGCTGTAGATAAGTATACATTTACATATCCGGATGCTATAAGCAGGGCATTTGAGGGTTCGATGCAAATCAAGCAGGCAGATATTGAGAATATGTTTGTAGAGTATATCAGCTCTCCAAAGGTGAAAGAGGTGGCAGCAATGATTGCCCGGCGTCTGGGCAGACCTCTTGAGCCGTTTGATATATGGTATGACGGATTCAAATCAAGAAGCTCAGTTTCTGAAGATCTTCTTACTTCTAAGACCAGGGCACTCTTCCCTACAGCAGAAGCATTTGACAAGGCAATTCCTTCTATGCTTGTGAAGTTCGGGTTTCCGGCTGCAAAGGCTGCGTCACTTGGAGATGCTATTGTTGTTGAGGCTGCAAGGGGATCCGGACATGCATGGGGAGCTTCATCAAAAGACGACGTGGCGCGCCTTCGCACAAGACTCTCAAAAGGCGGGATGGATTATAAAGGCTTCAATATAGCGGTTCATGAACTTGGTCATAATGTGGAGCAGACAATAAGCATGCGCGATGTAGACTACTACATTCTTAACGGTGTTCCAAACACTGCATTTACAGAGGCAAATGCATTTGTTTTCCAGAAAAGAGACCTGCAGCTCCTTGGTTATGGCAAGGCAGATGCTGCTCAGGCCAAGATGACAGAACTCGATATTTTCTGGGGTTCTTATGAAATTATGGGCGTTGCGCTTGTAGACATGAAGGTGTGGAAATGGATGTATGCAAACCCTGAAGCAACTCCTGTCCAGCTGAGAGACGCTGTGGTTTCAATTGCAAAAGAGGTGTGGAATCAGTACTATGAGCCTGTTCTGGGAGGAAAGGACTCACCGCTTCTGGGAATCTACTCTCACATGATTAACTCTCCGCTCTACCTTGCAAACTATCCGCTGGGACACATTATAGAGTATCAGCTTGAAAAGTTCTACGCAGGAAAAGACTGGACAAAAGAGGTTATGCGTATTTATGCACTTGGAAACCTCACTCCGCAGCAGTGGATGATGGAGGCAACGGGTGAAAAGATATCAACCGTTCCAATGCTGGAAAAATAGCAGAAAGTAAAATTTGAATTAAATGAGGCCGAAGCGGCGGGACTGCCATGTGTCCCTCTCTTCGAGCCTCTTTTCCATTCTCCTGTGAATCTCTGTATAGCGGATTGTTCCCCATGGCATGTTGTTTACAAACCTTGGCGGAACCTCCCCGGCAAATCGTTCAATATGAACCTCCGGTTTGAGTAATTCAAGGAAATCTATGAAAAAGTCTATGTACTCTTCGAGCGTGAACTGTTCGAAATCCTGCGGGCATTCACGGAACTCCTGCTCCATATAAGTTCCTTTCACGATCTGGAGCTGGTGAAACTTAACTGAATTCACCGGCATTTTGTTAATCTCGGATGCCATTGCAATCATCTCTTCACGGCTCTCTCCGGGCAGGCCAAAAATAAAGTGGGCTCCCTGGTCAATTCCCCTCTTTGCAGTCTCTTCAATGGCCCAGAGAGTTTTTGCATAGTCGTGTCCTCTGTTTATTCTTTTAAGAGTCTTGTCGTGAGTAGATTCAACTCCGTATTCGATTATTACAATCGTCTCCTTCGAAAGCTCAGCCAGCCAGTCAAGCTTCTCCTCGTCCACACAATCGGGGCGTGTTCCCAGAACAATTCCGGCAACTTCCGGGTGGGAGAGGGCTTCTGCATACCTTTTTTTAAGTACATCCAGAGTGTCATATGTATTGGAGTATGGCTGAAAATATGCAAGATACCGTGATGCCCTGCGGTACCTGTTTTTGTGGAACCTTATTCCCTCCTCTATCTGCGTAAGAATACTTTTGTCCGGTGTGCTGTACGAGGGGTGGAAGGCATCGTTGTCGCAGTAGGTGCATCCGCCAATGCCGGCACTGCCGTCCCGGTTGGGACAGGTGAAACCTGCGTCAATAACAATCTTCTGCAGGCGGCTCCCGTATCTGTTGCGGAAATAACCCACAAAAGAGTTGTAGCGTCTGCCTTCGCTAAAATGAATCCTCTCTTCCAACTTACATTTTGATTTTAAAAATTGCCTTCTTCAAATGACCCTCGCCAATAAGCGGGGCGTGTGCATCGTGAGGAAAAATTACAGCCAGGTTCTCTTCACCAAGGCTGATAAAGTTTTCGGGGCTCTCCTCCAGATAGGCAACATCATTCTTCTCGTCGTAAGGGATATTGTCTCCCGAACATCTGCTTCTGTCTCTTGTTCCGATAGTCTCTGTACCGCTCAGAACCAGATGGATGTCAATATAGGTGTCGTGAACCTCAAGTTTTGGAATCTCTAGACCCTTGCAATCTCCCTCCCATATTTTGCAGTAAATCTCCTTTCCCACAATGGGATACTCGCCAGGCTCAAGCTCGGCAAGCTTTGTTTTGAGCATATATGTGTAGGCCTTCTCGAATCGCGGATGGAAATTGATATATCTCTCGAATCCTCTGAGTGAATCAACAATCATAATCGTGGAATTTTTGTGCAAATATAATATCTTTGTAAGCATTAACTAACCCCCTTAATCTGAA
>PHDP01000072.1 GCA_002842655.1 Bacteroidetes bacterium HGW-Bacteroidetes-14 | reverse complement strand
GCGCATGAGTGTTCCCAGACCTCCGCGGCCTGCCTGCTTAAGTCTCACTTTGCCTCTCTTCATATCCCAGAAGGTGAAGTTGAGCATTCCAATAAGTGAGTGTTCTGCAGCCTTGCCGGAAGCAACAACTGATACATTAATTTTATCCTTCTCACTGTCTGCAAACATATCGAGCAGCTCTTCGCCCAGAAGGTGAGAGTCGTAGTTCAGCTCCTGAGGAGTTTCGAAAATCTCAACAACATGGTCTACGCCGTTGATGTAGATAATTACATCTTTATCTGAATTTCCCTGTACCTCCAGAGCATCAAATCCGGCAATCTTGAGGTGCGGGCCAAAGTGGCCGCCCACATTACTGTCTATGATTTTCTCTGTCTGCGGAGATATTGCCACAACAATTGATTTTCCTGAGCCCGAGTATTGTGTAATACCGCTGCAGGGGCCTCCCGAGATTACAATCTCATTTTCCGGGTCCTGCCATTTTGTGTTTGGGGTGACTGCATCCCAGAGCATTCTGAGACCATACCCTTTTCCGCCTATGAATGTCTCCCTTGTTTCGGGAGCAACTGGTCTCACTTCCATTTTCCCTGTCCCTACATTCACATAGAGACTCTGGTCACTGTACCCGCGCTCCATTGGCTTCCAGGTATAGGGAAATGAGGCTATAACTGATCTTTTGGCTTTTATCTCCTGATAGTTCATCCGATAGTTTTATTAGGTTGGTAATTTTTTGTAAATTTACGAAAATTTGTAATCCAGACAAGCCGATTTATGTCAAGTTTCAATCAAATCCGTGCCATTTTATCACAAAAAACAATAGGAATAGCGGGAGCAGGCGGCTTAGGTTCGAATTGTGCTGTCTCTCTTCTCAGAAGTGGTGTGGGAAAGCTCATTATTGCAGACTTTGATGTGGTTTCAGATGCAAACCTTAACCGCCAGTTCTATTTCCATGACCAGATAGGGGAACGCAAGGTTGACGCACTGCGTGACAATCTGCTTAGAATTTGCCCTTTTGCTTCACTGCAGATGCACAATATCAAGGTTACCCCGCAAAACATATCACTCCTTTTTTCGACTTGTGATGTTGTGGTAGAGGCCTTTGACCTTGCAGAGCAGAAGCAGATGCTAATAGAGTATATGCTCACGAACCATCCTGAAATTCCTCTGGTAGCAGCTTCCGGCCTGGCAGGATGGGGTGGAACGGAGATGTTAAGGATTCAAAGGAGCGGCTCTCTGTACATTTGCGGAGATGAGTCCAGTGAGGTTTCTGATGAGAATCCGCCTCTGGCGCCAAAAGTAAATATAGTTTCTAATCTCCAGGCAGACACAGTGCTTGGAATTTTACTCGGAGATAAACAATGAAGATAATGCTAAACAACAGGGAGGAGCAATTCGACGCCCAAACCCTCACCGTTGCTCAGATAATGGAGATAAAGTCATTCACATTCCGTATGCTGGTTGTGAGACTAAATGATACCCTCATAAAAAAAGAGGATTACTCAACTGCATCTGTAAAAGATGGAGATGATCTTAAAATAATTCACCTTGTAAGCGGTGGTTAGGATTTCTCTTTTTTAGACAGTGAAATCTTGTTAAATACCTCGAACTGCTGCCTTACAGACTCTTCGTGGATTGCTTCCAGAATTAGTTTTACGAACTCCTCGTCAAGCTCCAGTCCCATGGCCTGGGCAAGCCTTGTCGTAACCATTTTGTCGTACCTGAGCGGCTGCAGTACCGGCATGTTGTGCTCCATTTTGTAACGTCCGATTTCACGGGCAATAGACATTCTCTGTGACAGAAGGTTAAGCAGTCTGTCGTCTGTCTCGTCAATATCCCTTCTCAGTTCATTCAGAAATTCAGACGACTCGCTTCTGTCGCGTATAACCAGAATTGAAAGAATTCTCTGAAGAGTTTCCGGTGTTATCTGCTGCTCCTTATCACTCAGAGCCTCTTCCGGATTTATATGGGTCTCAATCATAAGGCCGTCAAATCCAAGATCCATTGCCTGCTGGGAAATTGGGTAGATCAAATCCTGCCTTCCGCCTATGTGGCTCGGGTCGCATAAAATTGTGAGAGATGGGAGCCTTCTTTTGAGTTCAATTGGAATATGCCACTGAGGCTGATTCCTGAACAGCCCCTTTTCATATGCGCCGAACCCCCTGTGAACTGCGGCTATTCTGGTTGTTCCGCATGCCATGAGTCTTTCTGCCGCACCTATCCATAGATCAAGGTCAGGATTTACCGGATTCTTAATAAGCACAGGGATGTCAACTCCCTGAAGAGCCTCGGCAATCTCCTGTACAGCAAATGGATTTCCTGAGGTACGGGCACCTATCCAGAGGATATCAACCCCCTCCTTAAGTGCCTCCTCTGTATGTCTTGCATTTGCAACTTCAGTAGCTGTGAGCATACCTGTCTCTGCCTTAACCATTTTAAGCCACTTAAGCCCGTCAGAACCAACTCCCTCAAATCCGCCAGGTTTTGTGCGCGGTTTCCAGATTCCGGCTCTGTATATCTTTACTCCGTTTGCGGCAAGCTGCCGGGCTGTCTCAAGTACCTGCTCCTCGCTCTCGGCACTGCACGGGCCGGCTAAAACAAGCGGCCTCTTAATCTCAATCCCCTCTATATGTAATGGTTTTATCTCCATTTTAATTCTCTGTTCTGTTGAAAATTTTCCGAAAGATAGGAGTTTTTTACTATCTTTGTCAAAACACTAAACATGAAAAACAGGTCGCTTGTTGTGCTAATCGCACTTTTTTTTGTCCTTTCGAGTTGCAAATATTTGCATATTAATGGCTTTTCCGGCTCTACACTTGTCTGGGAATCCGGAGCTAATAACTACTTTAATCAGGAGGCGCCATCATCCCTGGAGGGAACAACAGAAATCCTTGTTACAGGAGAGGTTGAGGGAGATCAGGTTATTAAACTGGAGACACTTCCTTGGCATTCGGTTACACTCAGGGAGGCAGTAACAGAGAGCGACACTGCTAAATTTCTTGGCACATTCCGTTACGACGGATATGCACTATCGGATATACTCAGCTCTGTGAAAATTGACAAAAAGAGCAAGGAAGATTTCTATCCTCCTGTTGATCTCTACATTGAGGTGTGGAATAATAAGGGGGAGTATGCTGTTTTCAGCTGGGGTGAGCTGATGTATTCTTCAGATGTTTATAACATAATTCTGGCTAAAGAGGTTACAAGGGTTATTCCCGGTAAGACCGGCGAAAAGTGGAATCTGCCTGAGGAAATGAAGCTGGTTGCAGGGGGCGATATGTTTGCAGAGAGGGCAATCTCCTCTCCAACAAAAATTGTTATCAAATCTCTTGCAGGTGACTTTAAGGTTAACCGCGATCCTGAGATCTTTCAGGCACCTTACCTTGTGGTTTCAACCGCCGGGTCAGATGTAGATTCGCTGTTTGCACTACCTGCAGATCTGGGGCTGGTTACAAAAAAGACAATCTATTACGGACACGGCCAGGGTTACAAGGGTGTCAAGAGCTTTACCGGAGTACCTCTTGACGGAGTTCTTAAAAACCTGCTTCCTTCAGACAAAAAGAGCCTAAGAGAGGGGTTGGTTTGTATTGAGGCAGTGGACGGTTACCGCGCCTCCTTCTCACTCTCTGAGATTCTTAACAGGGTCGATGGTATGGAGCCGCTTCTTATGCATGGCATTGGCGGAGAGAAGGGTCGCGAAAGCTTTTCTTTGTACGCAACTGCAGATATGTTTGCAGACAGGTCAATAAAGGGAGTCAGCAGAATTAAATTATACTAAATATCATGGCAGGTAATAAGGGGTCAAAGTATTACGACATCTTTCTGGATTACAGGCTGTGGCTTACAAGGCGTGGCCGCGGTGAGGTTCTGGGGCATGACCAGTTTATGCTTTTACAAAAGATTAATGAAGGAGAAACACTCACCTATGCTGCCGAAAGCCTTGGAATGAGCTACCGCAAGGCATGGGACAGAATCCGCAACTGCGAGAGAGAGATGGGTTTTTCTCTAATTGAGACAACCAGGGGTGGCAAAGAGGGTGGCGGAACAGCTCTCTCGGAAGATGGAAAAAAACTGCTGGAGGCATATATCAGCCTTCGGGCAGAGATGGATATTCTCATTAAGGAGAAGGTCAAGAAATTTTTCCACTCGGTAAATGAGTAATTATTCAAGAGAAAAATTAAAAGTACAGATATGAAAAAGCAGATAGGAATTCTCCTTTTGGCGGCCGTAACAATCATTTCATGCAAAAACGCCGGTGTGAAAACAGATAAATCAGAAATTTCCGGCGACCTCATTATATTTCACGCGGGCTCTCTCTCAATGCCATTCAAGGCAATAGCAGATACCTTCATGAAAATTCACCCCGGTGTAAATGTTCTTGCCGAGGCATCCGGCAGCATAGATGCCGCCAGAAAAATTACAGAGCTAAACAGGCCGTGCGATATCATGGCATCTGCAGACTACTCGGTTATTGATAACCTGCTTGTTCCCGAATTTGCAGATGACAACATCAAATTTGCTGCAAACGAAATGGCGATTGTCTTTAACGATAAGTCAAGGTATGCTTCTCAAATAGACAGTACAAACTGGGCAGAGATACTCATGAAGGAAGATGTTGCCTTTGGAAGGGCAGATCCAAATTCAGACCCGTGCGGGTACAGAACTCTCCTTACGCTAAAACTGGCCGGCGTAAATTCAGAGAAGTTTACAGAGAAGGACCAGAAGTTTATCCGCCCTAAAGAGGTAGATCTTCTCGCTCTGCTGGATGTAAATGCGGTTGACTACATTTTTCTTTATAAATCT
Organism: Bacteroidetes bacterium HGW-Bacteroidetes-14; assembly: GCA_002842655.1. Classification (GTDB taxonomy): domain Bacteria; phylum Bacteroidota; class Bacteroidia; order Bacteroidales; family UBA932; genus Bact-08. The sequence goes on along the minus strand of PHDP01000072.1, from coordinate 6,039 downwards.
GTTGCAGTCCAGCATAACCTCAGATATGCGCAGTTACCTGAGTCTGTAAATCTGTCCAATCCGGAGCTGAATGATATCTATTCAAAAGTAAGTGTTCAGGTGAGGGGTGCAAAGCCGGGAGAGACAATGACAATGAGCGGTGAAGCTATGGTTTATGGTGTAACTGTACTCAGGAATGCACCAAACAAAAAGGCAGCAGAGGCCTTCATTGAATTCCTTCTTTCAGAAGAGGGGGGCAGAAAAATTCTTCGCGAAATGGGACAATCTCCCGTTTACGATAAATAGTTATTGTTGTGCGGGTTCATCTTCAGGAATGTAGATGAGCTCGTCCAGTGTTCTCTTGGGAACATGGTGGATATTACCTGCATCCCTCCAGTATTTGACATCACCCATCTTGATGTCGTCAATAACAACAACCTCCTTAGGCTTACCGAGGGCAATAACCATAATTGGAGTCAGATATTTAGGCAGTCTTAGCAATTGTGTAATCTCATCCTTCTTAAAGGTTGCAATCATACATCCGCCAAAACCAAGATCCACCGCCTGAAGCAGAATACTCTGGGCGAATATCCCATTGTCACATGAATACCCCTGAGAGATTGATGTGTCGTGGAGAAGAATTATATATGCACCCGGTCTCTCTCCCTCAACAGGTCCGTCCCACTCCTTCAGATAACCGGCCCAGCCCAGATTGGGGAAGATTCTGTCATTCATATCCCTGTCGTTACATATGTAGAATTTTATAGGCTGAACATTTCTTGAGGACGGAGAGAGTCTTGCGGCATCTACCATCATCATAAGCTGTTCCTCAGAAATGCTTTCGTTCTGAAAAAATCTTCTGTAACTGCGGTTTTGTCTGAAAGGTATCATGTATAATTATTTTTGTTTCAAATTTAATTAATTATTCCGGTTGAAAAGAGAGACAGAGAGTCTCTCTGCCCTTTTAAGCCTTGGATGCTCAATCTCCTCCGTAACTTCGTGTGCCCAGATAATTTCAGAAGGAATGTAGATTGCATTCCCGCCAATCTCAAGCACAGGAAGAATGTCTGACTTGAAAGAGTTTCCTATCATCAGGAAATTCTCAGGGAGGATATTGTGCCTCTTTATGATTTTAAGATAACTCTCACGATTTTTCTCACTCATTATCTCAATGTGGGAAAAGTATTTTTCCAGGCCGGACCTCTCAATCTTGGACTCCTGCTCCTTAAGGTCTCCCTTTGTTGCCAGAATGAGTGGGTATCTCCCGCTGAGGTATTCAAGAACATCTGTTACCTCGGGAATAAGTTCCATTGGTTGTCCGATAGTCTCCTTTCCAATCTGAATCAGTTCCAGTATCTGGTCATTTGTCAAAGTTCCCCTGCTGATCTCTATCCCCGACTCAATAAGTGATATTATAAACGGCTTTGAACCATAACCCAGCAAAGGCAGGTTCATCTTCTCCCTTCTGAGCAGAATATCATTTGCCTCTTCAGAAGTTGTATATCTTTCCATGAGTTTGCCAAATCTCTCCTCGGCCTTTCTGTAGTGGTACTCGTTTATCCACAGTGTGTCGTCTGCATCAAATGCAATGACCTTAACATCTTTGCTAATCATGCTGCAAATATAAATAAAAGAGGGTGCCGAATAACTCAGGCACCCTCATAATATTTCTGAGAAGCGGGATTATTTTGCCACTCTCTCAAGCCACTTGAGCATTGCAAGCATTGTTCCCATTGAAATGAGACACGCTACAACAAATACGCTCCATGTCATCCAGATTGGAATGCTTTCGTAGAAAATTGCACCAATAAACAGAAGCTGGTTACCAACAGCTGTGGCACCAAGCCATCCGCCCTGCATCACACCCTGATACTGAGGAGGAGCAACTTTTGAAACGAATGAAATTCCCAGCGGGCTGATGAAAAGTTCGGCCACTGTAAGGATGAAGTAAGTTCCAATCAGAAGGAAAGGAGAAACTCTGGAAGCGTTGTCAAGTCCGCCGCTTGCCACGATGTCTGCGTGAAGCGGAAGTCCTTGTGAGCCTAAAGCCATTACAACAAATCCCATTGCGGCAATAAACATACCTATCGCAATCTTCTTAGGGGTTGAAGGCTCCATGCCTCTTGCCCTGAACCATCCGAACACAGCCATGATGATAGGAGTAAGAAGAACCACAAAAAGAGGGTTGATTGACTGGAATATCTCTGCACCCACTATGGTTACAAAGCCAAGGTTAATTTCAATACCGCTCAGGTCTGTGTACTCTTTTGCAAACATTGTAAGTGTAAGGCCATTCTGGTGGAATGAGAACCAGAAGAAGATAACCACTGCAAACACTGCAAACAGAGCGTAAATACGCTGACGAACCTCCTGAACAGACATTTGAATCTCTTTGCTGTCTGCTTTTGCGCCGGCAGCTTTTGGAGAGTCAACACCCGGGAATCTGTTTTTGTTAGCCATGTAGATAGCAATTGAAATACCCATTGCAATGATGGCGATTCCAAATGCATAGTGATAACCTGTTGTAAATACTCCAAGATAATCATTTGCAAACTGTGTGAGATCTGCTACAGGTGTGCCTGCTGCAGTATTTGCCAGTTCAGAGAATCTTGTTGCAGCCTCAGGTGTGAGAGTGCCGTCAAGTTGTCCGTGGCAAAGAGCAGGAAGGTCTGCGCTGTACTGGAAACCATTGTGGTTAACCCACCAGTTTCTGATACCTACTGCAAACAGTGGAGCGAAAATTGCACCAACATTAATAAACATGTAGAACAGAGAGAAACCTGAGTCTCTCATTTTGCTGTACTCGTTGTTGTCGTACATCTTGCCCACGAGAGCCTGAAGGTTGCCTTTGAACAGACCGTTACCAAATGCGATAACAAACAGTCCTATACAAACCAGGATAAGGAACAGAGTCTTGTTGGGAACCGGGGTAGGTGTAGGTATGGCAAGAAGGAGGTAACCTATAGCCATAACAAACAGACCGACCATGATTGTGCCCTTGTAGTTGCGGGTTCTGTCGGCTATGTAACCGCCAACAAGCGCAAGAATGTAGATTGAGGCGTAGAAGATGGAATAAATGATTCCGGCGTCTGTTCCGTTAAGGCCAAATTTTGCCTGAAGAAACAAAACCAGAATAGCCATCATCGTGTAAAAGCCAAAGCGCTCGCCCATATTTGCCAGGGCAGCTGCAAGCAGTCCTTTAGGATGGTTTTTAAACATAGTGAATTATTTAGTTTTAGTTAAAAATTTGCTCACAAGTTCGCAAAAATAGTAAAAAATGGATAACTTTGTTAACTATACAATTTAAATCGTAATAAAATTAATGATGGCGAAATTTACAAAACCGATCCTAGTTTTTGCCGCTCTCCTAATCTTCACACAGGCCCGCTCACAGGAGCTTTCTCAGGGTGAAGCCGTTCCAAAGGGAGCTATTGTCTATTCACTGCCGTCTACATCGTTCCGGGTTACTGCCGAAGCAGTTCGGGAATCATTTGTGGCAGGTCCCTACGCCCGTTTCGCCCAAAAATATCTGGGTATACAGGCCCGAGAAGAGAGCGGAGATTTCTACACTCTCTCATCGGTTCAGCTTGTCTCTTTTGTGGAGGCAGACAGGACGTCAAATATTGCGCTTAATCTTGGCAACTCGAGAACAGCATCTGCAAATTTTCTTGAGATGCTGAGCCAGGGGCTCATAATGTGGTCAGATTCAAATACCGGTAAAAATAATAACGCTCGTTTTCCGTCAAATCAGGGCAAAAACTCTTTTGACAAAACTCAGGCGGCTTCAAATCTTACCAATGTAAGCACAACCCTTTATAAAACTGTCCAGACAGCATCCGGACTCGAACGGGTTCCCGTTCAGCAGAGTCAGGTTGTTGAAAAGAGCATTGAAAAGAAGGCAGAAGAGGCAGCCGCAACTATTTTCAGACTCCGAACCAAGAGAATGGAAATAATTACAGGAGAGACAGATGCTACATTCAGCGGAGATGCCCTGAGGGCAGCAATTGACGAGATTAACAGGCTTGAGGGCGAGTACCTCAGTCTTTTTACCGGAAAGAGCAGTTTCGACTCTCAGAAAATGTCCTTTGATGTTGTTCCTGTAAAGGAGAATCCAAGACAAATTTATGTCGCTTTCAGGATTTCAGAGACACAGGGATTGCTGGGTTCAGACAATATGGCCGGCAGACCTGTAGTTGTTGAACTTGTAAGGGAAGAGCCTGCATCTAAGGCTGTGAATATGGATTTGACTGCAGAAAAGGGGAGAGTAATATACAGAACTCCGGCAATTATGTCTGCCAGAATTATGGACGGTCAGACTCTGCTTCTTCAGACAAGGGTACCTGTTTACCAGTTTGGACAAGTATTGTCATTCCCACTTGAAGTGGCAACAGGAAAATAGAATCAGCAAAATAATAATTGAAACATAAATTAAATTTCAGAAAAATGAACATTTCAGAATTACAGCCAACCAGAGTCTGGAAGCATTTCCACTCTCTGACTCAGATTCCGAGACCTTCGAAAAAAGAGGAGAAGGCAATCCTTTTCCTTGAGAAATTCGGAAAAGATCTTGGACTTGAGACCATCAAAGATGAAATTGGAAACATCATAATCCGCAAACCGGCTACTCCGGGAATGGAGAACCGCAAGGGTATAATCCTGCAGGCCCACATTGACATGGTACCTCAGAAGAACAGTGACAAGGTTCACAATTTCGAAACAGATCCAATTCAGCCAAGAATTGTAGACGGATGGGTTTATGCTACAGGAACAACGCTTGGTGCAGACAACGGACTTGGCCTTGCTGTTGCTATGGCGGTTCTTGAGGCAAAAGACCTGGTTCATGGTCCGGTTGAGGCGCTCTTTACAGTAGACGAGGAGACAGGAATGACAGGAGCAAGACTTCTCAAGCCAGGCATCCTTAAGGGAGATATTCTTATTAACCTTGACTCTGAAGATGAGGGTGAACTTTATGTAGGTTGTGCAGGCGGACTTGATGCGACTGCAACTTTCTCATACAGTGAAAAGGCTGTTCCTGCGGGAATGAAGGCCTATAAACTCTCAGTTACCGGACTTGTAGGTGGTCACTCAGGAATGGACATAGTACTTGGCCGCGGAAACGCAAACAAGGCAATTGTTCGTATCCTCCTTCCGCTTATGAGAGATCTTAAGGCAGAGCTTGCTTCACTTGAGGGTGGAAGCTTAAGAAATGCAATACCAAGAGAGGCGTTTGCCGTAATCACTCTGCCTGCTGCGAACGAGGCTGCTGCTATGGAAATTGTTAAAAAGCATTTTGCAGAGATGAAATCGGAGCTTTCTGCTCATGAGCCAAATATCAATGTTGCGCTGGAGCCATGTGCAATGCCTGCATCTGTTATTGATTCAAAAACAGCTCTCAACGCTGTAATGGCTGTTTATTCATGTCCTAACGGAGTTGAAAGAATGAGCGATGCAATGCCTGGTCTTGTTGAAACTTCAAACAACCTTGCAATTGTAAAATCAGAGAATGGTAAAATTTATGTTAAATGTCTGATGAGAAGCTCAGTAGATTCAGCTAAAGATGTTCTTGGTGAATCTCTCTCTTCTGTGTTTGTACTTGCCGGTGCTGAGGTTCAGCTGACAGGCGGGTATCCGGGCTGGAAACCAAAGATGGATTCAGCCATTCTGGTTACCATGAAGGATGTTTACAAAAAGATGTACGGAAACGAGCCGGAGGTTAAGGCAATACACGCCGGACTCGAATGCGGAATTCTTGGCGGAGCATATCCAAACTGGGATATGATCTCTTGCGGGCCAAACATTCGTTCTCCTCACTCACCGGACGAAAGGACTGAAATTGCGACTGTTGAGAAGTGGTGGAACTATGTTGTTGAGGTGCTTAAAGAGGCCCCTTCAAAGAAATAGGTTACTGCTGTAAAAAATAGTTTTGTGGGCTGCAAAATAATACATATCTTTGCAGCCCATTTTTTTAATTATTAATTATTAATCAAAGAGTATGTTAAATCATTACGAAACCGTTTTCATTGCAACTCCCGTTTTATCTGAGGTCCAGATAAAGGAAGC
>PHDP01000176.1 GCA_002842655.1 Bacteroidetes bacterium HGW-Bacteroidetes-14 | reverse complement strand
ACCGATGAATTTGGCTGCGAAACTCAATGTGAGGTAAGCATTGAAAACAATCCGGGAATTCCATTGTCAGCCATGGCAGGGGATGACAAAAAATGCCTGAATGAACTTGCCAACTCCAATATAAGGGTAAGTGGTGTTTCAGGAGTGAAAGAATTTACAGCTTCGCTTGCTTTTGACGGTCAGAAACTGCAGTGCATTCACTTTAATGACTCACTGCCGGGCATAATATCAACCGTTTATCCGGGCACTTCACGCGTGGTGCTGGAGTGGAATGGAACAGTACCATTGACTTCCAACGATACCATATCATTGGGAGAGCTGGTGTTTGAGACCCTTGAATCCGGTTTTGCAGATATAAACTGGGATTCGCCGCCGGTAACCCGTTTTATAGACGAGAACGGCAATATCATTTTCCCTCATCTCACCCCCGAGGCAATAACAATTCATGATCTGCCGGCAATTGAACTTAATCAAAAGATAACTTACTGCCAGGGAGAAAGCATACACCTGATCCCATTGATAAGCGGAGGCGCAGAGCCCATGACATGGGAGTGGAACACTCCCGATGGCAGCACCACACTTCAAAATATCAACATAGCTTCTGCCGCAGTTAACCACTCCGGGCAATACACCTACAGCGTTAAAGACTACTTTGGCTGCGCTGATACCCTTGCAAAAGAGATAAGCGTATTCCCCTTGCCCACCGTCAACCTCCCTTTCACCAACCCAACGCATGACACCATCTACTACGAACAAACCTTTCAACTTGAAACCACACCCGGTTATGCCTCATACCAATGGAATACCGGTGATACCACCTACTACATAACCATTACCGAAGAAGGAAGCTACTCGGTCATTGTCCAGACCATAGAAGGCTGCACATCCACCAATTCCGCTTACCTGAAGGATATGTACATGCCCTTTTACTTTGTGGTCCCCAATGCCTTCACGCCCAATGGCGATAACCTGAACGACACCTTCCGCCCCGTAGCCACAGGCGATCTGATTCGTCAGTTCAAAATGGTTATTTACAATCGCTGGGGACAGATGATCTTTGAAACATCCGATTATTCCGGAGGATGGGATGGGAAGGATGCACCGGCGGGGGTTTATGGTTGGGTGATTTCTTACAGCAACCATACTGGGAAGGTGTTTAAGATGAGGGGGAGTGTGACGGTGGTGAGGTAGCACCTCACCCGTGTAGCACCTCACCCTGCCCTCTCCTCTGGTGCCTGAGCCGGTTGGTGAGCTTTGGTTGGTGAGCTTTTCGTCGAACCATTGTCGAACCATTGTCGAAGGCAAGGAGAGGGTTCTGGCATCCTACTGTATTCGGAATTTGTTTTCTTTAAGAAATTAATACATAAAATTAGCAGGATTTAACACCCTCTCCTTGAGGAGAGGGCTGGGGTGAGGTGTCTCCCGTTAAAACTCTATTACCTTTCTGTGATTTCCCGATTAATATTACCTTTTCGTTTTGTTTTTTTGCTAATTTTGATGTTGTTGATACCAACA
>PHDP01000071.1 GCA_002842655.1 Bacteroidetes bacterium HGW-Bacteroidetes-14 | reverse complement strand
ACCGGTGAACAAGTTAATAATCTATAATTAATTGGACCTTGAATTCAAATAAAAACCTATATTTGCAGTTTCACAGACAGAGTGTGCAAATGAAGTCGCTTTCACTATTTTTATTATTAGCTTTATTATCACCCCTTAGGGTATTTGCTCAAGAAAATGCAAAGGAGAAAAATATCGTTGTTGATTACAACCAACCCAAAAACTACATCATAGGAGGGATTGATGTTACCGGAATACAGTATCTCGGTAAGGAGCAGATTCTCTCTCTTACCGGTCTGAATGTAGGTGACAGGATAACAATCCCGGGTGAGGATCTCTCTGCAATTATCAAAAGAATTTATCTGCAGCGCTACTTTTCAGATGTAGCTCTCTTTATTGATTCTGTTCAGCAGGATACAGCATTCATTAGACTCCACCTTCAGGAGAGACCGCGTGTTTCCAGATGGGAATTCGAAGGCATCAAATCAGGTGAGCGTTCAGATTTGAACGACAAGCTTAAACTCCGCAGGGGAAGTGAGCTTTCTGAGTATATCATAAATTCTACTTCTGAAATTATCAGAAAATTTTATGTCGAGAAGGGATTCCTTCAGACAGAGGTTAATGTTTTGCAGGAGCAGGATACTCTTATCAAGAATGCAGTTAAGGTAACCTTTAAGGTTGACCGGAAAGCCAAAGTAAAAGTTAAAAGGATAACTTTTGAAGGCAACAACAATGTAAAGGATTCCAAACTGGCTTCAAAAATGAAGAAAACCAAGGATATGAGAATCCTTAATTTCTTCAGTACAAAGAAATTTAATGAAAAAGAGTACCCTAACGACAAAAGGCTGCTTCTTCAGGCTTACAGCGAAAGAGGCTACAGAGATGCCAAGATTGTTAAGGACTCAATCTACTATATCGAAGAGGGAAGAATGGGAATCCACTTCGTTATTGACGAGGGAAAGAAATATTACTTCAGAGATATTACCTGGACCGGAAACTCACTGTACTCTGCAAATCAGCTGAATACAATCCTTAAGATTGGCAAGGGAGATGTATATGATGTTGTCTCTATGGAGAAGAGACTATTTGAAGCAGAGGAGGGTAACGTTTCAAAACTCTATCGTGACAACGGATATCTCTTCTTTAATCTCACACCTGTTGAGGTGCGTATAGACGGAGATTCAGTGGATGTAGAGATGAGAATGGTTGAGGGCAAACCTGCAACTTTCAACAGAATCGTAATTAACGGTAATAATATCACCAACGAAAAAGTTGTCCGCAGGCAGCTGTGGACAAAACCGGGATACCTCTTCAGCCAGACCGAACTTGAGAGATCTCTCCGTGACCTTGCCTCAATGGGTCACTTCGATCCTGAAAAGATAATGTCACCTACCGGTTATAACATACTTCCAAACTACAATGCAAATACTGTAGACGTATCCTATAATGTGGAGGAGAAGCCAAACAGCCAGCTTGAACTAGCCGGCGGATGGGGCGGAAATACATTCGTTGGAACTCTTGGATTGAGTTTCAATAACTTCTCAATAGGAAGAGTTTTCAAAAAGAGCTCATGGCGTCCGGTACCACTTGGAGATGGTCAGCAGTTTTCACTCCGTTTCCAGACAAACGGTACTTACTATACTGCATTTTCACTTAACTTCAACGAGCCGTGGCTAACAGGTAAAAAACCAACCTCCCTGAATATTTCTGCATACTATACAAGACAGACAAACTCTTACTACTTCTACCAGAACTCAGGACAGAGCATGGAGGTTTATGGTTTGGGTGCAGGTATTGGAACAAGACTTAAATGGCCGGATAACTGGTTCGTCTTCTATAACGAACTAAGCTGGCAGACATATAAACTCACAGACTGGCAGTACTACTTCCTCTTTACTGATGGTATTTCAAACAACATCAGCTGGAAGTTCCGCCTTTCAAGAACATCTACAGACCAGACTATCTACCCGAGAAAGGGTTCTGATTTCCAGCTGGGATTGCAGATTACTCCTCCATATTCTGCATTCAGACCAAAGGATACAGACTATGAGAGCATGACAGATGCAGAGAGATACAAGTGGATTGAGTACCACAAATGGACATTCAAGGGAGCATTATACACTCCGATTATTGGTGACCTTGTGCTCATGACAAGAGCGCAGTTCGGATACCTTGGTTATTACAACAGAAATCTGGGATATTCACCATTTGAAGGATTTATTGTAGGTGGGGACGGTATGTCGGGATATAATACTTACGGTTCTGAAATGATTGGACTGAGAGGCTATCCCAACAACTCGCTTACTCCAAGAAAAGATAACGGCTATATGGGTAATGTTTACGACAAGTTTACAGTTGAGCTTCGCTACCCTCTTGTTCTCCAGCCGCAGTCAACAATTTATGCACTCATCTTCCTCGAGGGTGGTAACTCATGGGCAGATATCAAGGATTTCAATCCATTCCAGATTAAACGGTCGGCAGGTGTGGGCGTAAGAGTACTCCTTCCAATAGTTGGTATGCTTGGAATCGACTGGGCTTACGGATTTGATCCGGTACAGGATAAGGCAAAGGGAGGAAGCCAGTTCCACTTTGTCATTGGACAGCAGTTTTAATTTATAAATATCGATTGATATGAAACGTTTACTGATTGTACTTACATTAATTCTTGCCACGGCTTTTACTGCCGGCGCACAGACTTACGGTTACCTGGATACTAAAAAGATTCTCGACAAAATGCCTGAATATATAGCTGCTCAGGCTCATCTTGACCAGCTGAGCGAAGGTTATAAGGCAGAGATTGATGAGCAGATGAAAAGAGTTGAAGATATGTTCAACAGGTATCAGCTGGAGAAACCCAGACTTGGTGAAAGCCAGCGTATGATGCGTGAGAATGAAATCATAGCACTCGAGAGAGATGTTAAGGAAAAACAAAGACTCATTTTTGGTCAGGATGGCTCACTTTCTAAAATGACAGAAGAGAAAATGGCTCCAATCAGAACAAAGGTTCAGAAAGCTGTTGAGGCAGTTGCTGCCGAGACAGGTTCCGGAATAATCTTTGACCTGGCCCTTACTCAGGGTGTTATATTCACAAATCCAAGATTTGACCTGACAGACAGAGTTCTCAGAAAACTAAACCTGAAATAATAAAACCAATAAATAACAATAATCTTTTTATGAAACATTTATCAAAATTTCTTCTGGCCCTGTTTGTTGTGGTTTCAGCCTCAGCTTCGGCTCAGACATTTAAATTTGGCCATCTCAATTCACAGGAGCTGGTTGCTTTAATGCCTGACAGAGACAGTGCTGCCGCCAAACTTGAAAAGTATGCTGCAGACCTGAATGAAACCATGGAAGCAATGCAAGTGGAGTTCAATACAAAACTTAACACATATCAGCAAAAGCAGGCCACATGGACTGCAGTTGTGCTGGAAGCCAAACAGAAAGAGCTTCAGGAGATACAGACAAGACTGGAACAATTCCAGCAAAATGCAGGTCAGGAGTACCAGAATATGCAGGGTCAGCTCCTCTCCCCGGTTTACAAAAAAGCTAATGAAGCTATTCAGAAGATCGGAAAAGAGAAGGGATTCACCTACATTTTTGACTTGTCAGTTGGCTCAATTCCATACTTCAACACAGAGATGAGCGTAGATGTTCTTCCTCTGGCAAAAGCAGAACTTGGAATTCCTGCAGACAAAAAACTGCCTGTACAGCAGCCACAAACACCGGCACAAAAATAGTTCAACTAAGGAATTATTTTTATAACTTTACAATCGCCTTGCTTAAAAGCAGGGCGATTGTTTCATTTAATGTATGGAAGAGCGAAAAAAAATCGGGAGGACAATCGGCATTTTTGATTCCGGCGTTGGAGGATTGTCTGTCTGGAGAGAGTTGTTGAAAATATTGCCGGGAACCAGAATGATCTATGTGTCGGACAGTGCCTGGTGTCCGTACGGACCAAGGCCGCAAAGAGAAATTGTTGCAAGGTCAAAGGCTATATCGGCCTTTCTGATATCTCAGGGAGCAGATGTTATTGTTGTTGCATGCAACACTGCAACGGCAGCATCAATAGAGGTACTAAGGGAGTCATTCAGCATTCCCTTTATTGGAATGGAACCTGCAGTCAAACCGGCTGCTCTTAACTCCAGAACAGGGGTGATAGGAGTGCTTGCCACACAGGGTACTTTCAGGGGAAGACTCTACAACAAAACCAGAAAAGAGTATGCCTCGGATATTGAGGTAATTGAACAAATTGGCTCCGGTTTGGTTGAACTGGTAGAGCAGGGCAGGACAACAGGTGATGAGCCTGCACGGCTGATATCAAAATATGTGATACCTATGGTTCAGAAAGGGGCAGATCATATTGTGCTGGGATGTACACACTATCCTTTCCTCAAGGATGAGATTGCCAGAATTGCAGGCGAAGGGGTAACAATAGTAGATCCTGCACCGGCAGTTGCGAAACATACACTTGAGCTGCTCGATGAGATGGGTTTTGAAAACATGGGTAGTGCTCCGGAATATGAACAGACCATGTTTTATTCAACTGGTTCTGCAGAGAACCTGATAAGAGTAGCCAGAAATATATTGCCTTCAATTCCTGAAGGCTTTTTTGAAGAGAAAACTATTTAAACTTGAACTTAAATTATGAAAACTGAACTTTTGTTTTATCTGGTGCCAATAGCCTCGCTTATTGCACTGGGGTTTGCATGGTACTTCTTCCGCGAGATGATGAAAGAGAGCGAAGGGACTCCGCGAATGAAGGAGATTGCAGCCTATGTGAGACAGGGAGCAATGGCTTATCTCAGACAACAATACAAAGTAGTAACTATTGTTTTTGTTGTTCTTTCACTCTTTTTTGTAGTTCTTGCCTATGGATTCGGAGTACAGAATCCATGGGTGCCATTCGCCTTTCTGACAGGAGGATTCTTCTCCGGGCTGGCCGGCTTTATTGGAATGAAGACAGCTACCTATGCATCTGCAAGGACTGCAAATGCAGCCAGAAGATCACTAAACAGCGGGCTCAAGCTTGCTTTCCGTTCTGGAGCGGTAATGGGTCTCGTGGTTGTTGGACTAGGTCTGCTGGATATTTCTCTGTGGTATATGCTGCTTGATTTTTTCATTGAGGCTACAGATGGTCAGAAGCTAATTATTATAACCACCACCATGCTTACATTTGGAATGGGGGCCTCAACCCAGGCTCTCTTTGCCAGAGTTGGAGGAGGTATCTATACCAAAGCTGCCGATGTTGGGGCTGACCTTGTGGGCAAGGTTGAGGCTAATATCCCTGAGGATGACCCGAGGAATCCTGCAACTATTGCAGATAATGTGGGTGATAACGTAGGTGATGTTGCCGGTATGGGAGCAGACCTTTATGAGTCTTATTGCGGGTCAATCCTGGCAACAGCAGCGCTGGGAGCCTCGGCATTCTATATTAATCCGGAGTTTCAGCTTAAAGCAGTGTTTGCACCAATGCTTATTGCAGCTGTGGGAATTCTACTCTCAGTGATTGGAATCTTCATGGTAAGAACAAAAGAGGGTGCCGGGATGAAGGAGCTGCTCAGATCCCTGGGAGTAGGGGTTAATTTCAGTTCACTTCTCATTGCACTGGCTACATTTGGAATTATGTACACACTGCAGCTTGAGAACTGGGTTGGTATCTCTTTCTCAGTTGTTACGGGTCTTCTGGCAGGAATTATTATTGGCCAGTCTACAGAGTATTATACCTCACATTCTTATAAGCCAACAAGGAGAATATCTGAAAGTTCACAAACCGGCCCTGCAACAGTTATTATATCCGGAATTGGATTAGGAATGATCTCAACAGCAATCCCTGTTCTGACAATTGGAGTTGCAATTATTATGGCATTTCTGAGTGCAATTAACTTTGATGTTGCTAACATGCTTACAGCTCAGAATCTCAGTATGGGCCTCTATGGTATTGGTATTGCTGCTGTTGGTATGCTCTCAACCCTTGGTATAACTCTGGCAACAGATGCGTATGGTCCAATTGCAGACAATGCAGGAGGTAATGCACAAATGAGTGAACTTGAGCCTGAGGTGAGACAGCGTACAGATATTCTGGATGCTCTTGGCAACACAACTGCAGCTACAGGCAAGGGATTTGCAATTGGTTCGGCAGCACTGACCGCACTTGCACTTCTTGCATCTTATATTGAGGAGGTTAAAATTGGCCTTGCTCACATTGGTCAGACAACAATTGAAGTAGCGGGGAAAACAGTAGAGGTTGCAACAGCAACTATTCCGGATTTCATGGCATACTACAATGTATCGCTAATGAATCCAAAAGTTCTTGTTGGAATGTTTTTTGGTTCTATGATGGCGTTTCTCTTTACAGGCCTTACCATGAATGCGGTAGGCAGAGCTGCTCAGAAAATGGTTGAAGAGGTGCGCAGACAGTTTCGCGAAATCAAAGGAATTCTGGAAGGGAAAGCTACTCCGGATTATGCCAGATGTGTGGAGATTTCTACCAGAGGGGCTCAGCGGGAAATGCTGTTTCCTTCAATACTGGCTATTGTTGCTCCTGTAATTACCGGAATTGTTTTTGGTGTTGCAGGCGTTATGGGGCTTCTTGTAGGAGGATTAGCCGCAGGATTTGTACTTGCTGTATTTATGGCCAATTCAGGCGGCGCCTGGGATAATGCCAAAAAGTATGTAGAAGAGGGCAATTTTGGCGGAAAAGGATCATCTTCTCACAAAGCTACAATAGTTGGCGATACCGTAGGAGACCCTTTCAAGGATACTTCCGGTCCTTCGTTAAATATCCTGATTAAACTCATGAGTATGGTCTCAATAGTTATGGCGGGTCTTACAGTAGCTTTCAGTATAATGTAAACGGATATTATAAAGAGATTACCGCTTAGTTTATAAGCAGATGAAAAACAAAAGGAGCTGCCCCACAGGCAGCTCCTTCGTTTGTTTTATAAGAGAAAGTCTCTGAATTATTTGATTCCGAGGTACTCTTTCAGGAATGGCTCAAGTTCCTCTTCAGAAACCTTACGTTTGATAATTTTACCTTCGCTGTCAAGGAAAATGTTCTGAGGAATATATTTCACATGATAAAGCTTGGCAGCGGCACTGTTCCAGTACTGGAGGTCAGAAACCTGTGTCCATGTAAGTTTATCATCTTTAATTGCCTTATTCCAGAGTTCTGCATCCTTGTCAAGAGAAACGCCAAAGATACCGAATCCATCCTTGCTGTATTTGTTGTAGATTGAAACAAGGGTTGGGTTGAAACGGCGGCATGGTCCGCACCATCCTGCCCAGAAATCAATCATGGTAATCTTGTTCTTTGGATATACAGATGATAGAGCGATTGGATTTCCCTGAGGGTCGTTCATAGTGAAGTCAGGAGCAACCATACCAGGCTGAAGTGCTTTCAGAGAAGCAATGCTCTCTTCGATAACACCAATATATCTGTTTCCGGTAAACTCAGGAAGCGCTTTAAAAGCAGCTACTTTAGCCTCCATCTCCTCGATAGTGTAATCCTCAACCTTTTGTGCAAGCTGAATAATTGTATAGAAAGAGTTTGGGTTAACAGCAAAGAAAACTGAATCAATTGCATTTGATTCTTTCTGCATTTGGTTGTAAACAGTTATTATCTCATCTTTTCTCTCTTTTGTGGTTGCAGGCTCACTGTATTCACGCATTAGTGAGTCAATGCCGAATTTTGCAGCAACCTCTTCGTGTTGTTTTCTGAGAGCAGATACAAGATCATTGGTAACACCGCCGGTTACCTTTGCATTGGCAAAATCTTCTGCAGCAGCTTCTATAACGATTGGTGAGTTATCAAGGAAAAACTGTATTCTTCCTTCAATGCCCTCAACTGTGATTGAGTAGTTTTCAGGTGTTACAACTTTGCCTTCAAATTTGAACTTACCGTCCACAAGGTCGGCAGTGTCAGAAATTGGTTCGGTTCTCGAGAAATTAGTGAGGTAAACTTTACCCGCTGCGACATTCTCGCCTGTAATCGTACCATCGATGGTGTAGCCGTCGTGTTTGGCCTGGCATGCGAAAAGTCCTAATACTGCAGCAAAAAGAAGAAATTTTTTCATTTTGAGTTAATTAAGGTTTGTTATTATTTATGGAATCTTATAATTATTATTGAGTGCAATCTTCAATAGAAACAGTTTCGTATGAGTTAAGAAACCACTCTTTGTATTTCATGTATCCGGCAGCATTCCGCTTAGCAGATTCCCCAATCTGTTCCGAACCCTCCTTGACCATTTTAGCAGGAATTCCTGCATATACACCGGGATCAAGTATGGCATTGCTAAGAACAACTGCTCCTGCCGCAATAATTGTGTTGTCTGGAATCTCTGCGTTATCCATAAGAATCGCCCCCATGCCAACAAGAACATTGCTGCCCACACTTGCACCATGAACAATTGCATTGTGTCCCACTGAAACATCGTCGCCAATTTCCACGACTGATTTCTTGTGAAGTGTGTGAAGAACGGCTCCGTCCTGAATATTAACCCTGTTGCCTATCCTGATTGGATTTACATCGCCTCTGAGAACTGCACCATACCAGATGCTGCAATCGTCACCAATTACCACATCTCCTATGATTGCTGCATTTTCTGCAATAAAACAGTTTTTACCGATTTTTGGAGTTACTCCGTTGAGTTTTCTAAGTATAGCCATAATTGTATAAGAGGTACAAATATATTAATTATAACAATTCTTTGCGGTTTATGTTCTTGTTTTTTCAATAAAAAATATTAATATGATGAATTATCATATATGTACATTCTGATTTTAATCTATAAGAATACAGGTGCAAATTCCTTAATAATTTTCAATAAAACGCAATTTTTTCATAATAGATTAAAATTTATCCAAAAAAGGTTTTTTGGTTGAGAATAATGTATAAATTTGTCAAGTTTTTGAAAAGAGATAATTCAAAGCCAAAAGCTTATATAAATTACATTTTTTTATGCAACACAAGGTGATTGATACTAAGGAGGTTGTAGTCCGTTTTACAGGTGACTCAGGAGACGGAATGCAGTTGACAGGAACTCTGTTTGCCGATGCATCTGCGCTATTCGGAAATGAAATTTCGACATTCCCGGATTTCCCGGCAGAAATCAGGGCACCTCAAGGTACCGTTTCAGGAGTTTCGGGATTCCAGGTTAACATTGGCAGCGGTGAGATTAAAACACCGGGCGATTTTTGCGACGTTCTTGTTGCAATGAATCCGGCTGCTCTCAGGTCTAATGCAAAATGGACCAAGAGCACTTCCACAATAATTCTGGACTCAGATACTTTTGATGAGAAGGGTATTGCAAAAGCAGGTTTCAAGACAATGGACCCTGTAGAAGAATTGAAGATTCAGGACAGGAACATCATATTTGCAGCTATAACATCTCTTACAAAAGAGAGTCTTAAAGATAGCGGTCTTGATCCAAAAATGATTGTGCGTTCAAAAAATATGTTCACCCTGGGCATGTGTTACTACATGTTTAACAGGCCAATGAACTTCACTTTTGAATATATCGAGAAAAAATTCAAGAAGAATCAGGCACTTGTAGAGGCAAATAAAAAGGTACTTCAGGACGGGTTCAACTACGCGGGAAATATTCACGCCATTCCTAACACTTATAGCATTCAGCCTGCAAAATACGAAAAGGGTGTGTACAGAAACATAAACGGAAACCAGGCAACAGCCTGGGGACTGCTTGCAGCATCTGAGAAGTCAGGAAGACCTCTCTTCTGCGGTTCTTATCCTATCACGCCTGCTACAAGTATTCTTGAAGAGCTCGCTAAACACAAAGAACTTAACGCAAAGACACTACAGTGCGAAGATGAAATTGCCGGTATATGTACTGCAATTGGGGCAGCTTACGCTGGTAGTTTTGCTGTTACAACCACATCGGGTCCTGGTCTCTCACTTAAGTCTGAGGCACTAGGTCTTGCAATGATTACTGAACTTCCATTGGTAATAGTTGACGTTCAGAGAGGTGGCCCTTCAACAGGTATACCTACCAAGACAGAGCAGACAGACCTTAACCAGGCACTTTACGGAAGAAACGGAGAGTGTCCTATAGCGGTAATTGCTGCACACTCACCATCACACTGCTTTGATGCAGCGTTCTATTCAGGCAAGTTTGCAATGGAGCACATGATGCCTGTTATGCTTCTTACAGAGGGTTTCCTCGGAAACGGCTCTGAGCCATGGAGAATTCCATCAATGAGTGACTATCCTTCAATTACTCCTCCGGTACTTGATAAACCAGATGAGGTTCCTTACTGGCCTTTCAAGAGAGATGAAGAGAGACTTGCAAGAAGATGGGCACTTCCTGGAACAGTTGGCCTTGAGCACAGGGTTGGTGGTCTTGAGAAGAATAATGACGGTACAGTATCTTCAGATCCGATGGTTCACGAAAGAATGGTTGCAGAGAGAGCAGAGAAAGTGGCAAGACTTGCAAACTATATTCCGGACCAGAAAGTTATAGGAGATGAGAGCGGAGATGTTCTTGTTGTTGGATGGGGAGGAACTTACGGACACCTCTATACAGCAGTTAAGGAACTTCACGCAGAGGGCAAAAAGGTTAGTCTGGCTCACTTTGACTATATCTTCCCGCTCCCTAATAACACTGCAGATATCTTTGGCAAATTCAAGAAGATTATCGTATGCGAACTGAACAGCGGTCAGTTTGCAAACTATCTCAGAACTCAGCATCAGCAATTCCAGTACCATCAGTGCAATAAGGTACAGGGTCAGCCTTTCATCGTAAAGGAAATTGTAGATGCAGTAAAAGCAATTCTTTAAACTTAATAACCAGAAAATTTTCCAGAGATGAAATATACACCACAAGATTTCAAAAGTAATCAGGAGGTTAAATGGTGCCCGGGCTGT
>PHDP01000175.1 GCA_002842655.1 Bacteroidetes bacterium HGW-Bacteroidetes-14 | reverse complement strand
TTGCTCCTCCGCCAATAATCACAACATCATAATGGCTCCGGCTCCTAAGCTTCTGAGCATACTTTCTGCCAAAGCTGTCATAAGCAATAACTTCAATGTCTGAATTTGCAGAGATAGGTTTTGCCCTGTAAAAGTGAGAGGCAACAGATGGATATATCCATTTGTGTTCGAGTTTATCTTTATTAGAATAGAGCTCTCTGGCAGCAGGATCGTAAGCATCAAAACGCTCCATTTTCGAAGTGAGCTTACCGTCTTCCCACAGCTCAACCCTCCAGTTTGAATCGCTGTTCCAGATATTGGCCACAATGTTCTCACCAAAGGATTTGTCATCTTCGCCGGTGTAGAGTCTCATCTGGTGTGACTCATCTTTGCCGGTGGCCTTGTATTTCCAGTTTAGTTTACCTCCCTCTGCTGTGAAGATTGCATAACCCCTCGGGGTTCCGTCTGTGCAGAGCTCTCCCTGCCACCATGCTCCCGACAGGGCAGCAATGTTATGTTCATACAGGTTGGGGGCAATAATGTGGTTTGCCATTGTATGCGTGTGGCCTGAAATTATGTGAGCATTGTATGGCTTGAGAATGTTGTAGAGAGCCTTGTGATTTGAGACGCTGTTGCCCGCCCTTGCGTAGCTGAACTGTTTTCTGTCCTGCTCTCCCTCTGTTGTTGGGATATGCAGGGCAACAACCACTGTAGTTCCCTCCTTAACATAGGAGAGATCCTTTTTGAGCCACTCCAGCTGCTGACCATCTAAATATCCAATATAGAAGTAGTCTCTGCCAATGTAGAAATTGTCATTGAGAACAACATAGTGAATATCCCCTGCATTGAATGAGTAGTATGAGGGTCCGAAGATATCTTCATATCTGCCGCGTGTGGTCTCATTTGACGGACCGTAAACAACCATATCATGGTTACCCATTGTGTTGAAAAACGGAATGCCGGTTTTGGACATAACATTTACATACTCCGGGTAGAGATTGTGATCGTGAGAAATAAGGTCGCCGCATGCAATTCCATGAAACGGCATATCATATTTGTCCACAGTCTCCCTTATATCTGCAGCTGCCTCAGAAAGCAGAGGAAACTCCTTTGCAGCATAAATCTGAGGGTCAGCAATAACTACAAAACCATGCTTTTTGTCATCAGAGGCTTTTTTCTCCAGGGCAAAGTCGTAACTCTTTTTCTCTTTTTGTTTAGGCTGATAGAATTTTACAACGCCCGCCTCAAGAGGAGAGTTATATCCTGCCGGAGAGGAGATGTAAATGAATTTTGCATCATCTTCACTCTCGAGAAGATACTTGCCGTTAGCTCCCGAAACGGCAAAGTTCTCGCCGTCTGTAACCACTACCCCTGCAACAGGCTTTCCGCCTGCGGTAATTCTTCCCTTTATGCTCTCTGCTAAAAGAGAGTTGCCCGCCGACATTGTGAGGGTCAGGAGCAACAATACAAAAACTCTTTTCATCTGATAATCTCTGTTATAATGTTTCGAGAATTTTCCAGCTCTGGTACAATCCCCT
>PHDP01000174.1 GCA_002842655.1 Bacteroidetes bacterium HGW-Bacteroidetes-14 | reverse complement strand
GGCAATCCCGATTATTTTAAATAACCACGATGTTCTTGGTTGCGCACAGACAGGCACCGGTAAAACGGCTGCATTTTCTATTCCTATTATTCAGAATATTTTTCTTTCATGCCAGAATCAGCCGGTTCAGGAGTCTGAAGTAACAGTACTCCCTGAGTCTAAAAAAGTTAAGAAGAAAAATAAAGGAGCAGTAAGAGATATTAAGGCGCTTGTCCTTACACCCACACGTGAACTCGCCGTACAGATTGGCGACAGTTTCAGCACATATGGTAAATATACCGGACTTGTGCACACGGTAATTTTTGGAGGCGTTGGACAACGCCCGCAGACAGACGCTCTGAGAAGAGGCGTTGATGTTCTTATAGCAACACCTGGAAGACTTCTTGACCTTATGGGTCAGGGATATGTAGACCTCAGACATGTAGAATTTCTCGTTCTTGACGAGGCAGACCGCATGCTCGACATGGGATTTATTCATGATATCCGAAGAGTGGTATCAACTATTCCTTCAAAGAGGCAGACGCTTCTCTTTTCTGCAACAATGCCGGACGAAATCGCGCATCTTGCAGAGAGTATTCTCAGAGATCCGGTAAGAGTTGAAGTAACTCCGGTTTCATCAACTGTTGACACAATTGAGCAGTACCTTTACTATGCAGACAGGGACGAAAAACTTCCGCTGCTGGTAGATCTTCTTAAGGATGAGAGCAAGGAATCTGTTCTTGTATTTTCAAGGACAAAGCACGGAGCAGACAGAATCGCCAAGGGACTTATGATGGAAGGCATCAAGAGTGATGCAATTCACGGAAACAAGTCTCAAAGCGCAAGACAGGCTGCACTCAACATGTTTAAAAGCAAAAAGATAAGAGTTCTCATTGCAACAGATATTGCATCAAGAGGAATTGACATAAACAAGCTTTCACATGTGATAAACTATGACCTTCCGGAAGATCCGGAGAGTTATGTTCACAGGATTGGACGTACAGGAAGGGCCGGAATGTCAGGAATTGCACTATCCTTCTGCGATAACAAGGAGAGGTCACTTCTCAAAAGTATTCAGAAGCTCATTGGCAAAAAACTGGACATTCTCGAGCATGAAGTGACAAAGAGAACTCCAAGGGAACTGAAAAAAGAGAATGCCGGCGGTTCAGAGGGAACAGCAGGAAGCACTCCGAGAGGAGAGAGATCAGAGAGCCGTGACAGAGGATACAGATCTGAAAACCGCGACAGAGGAGCAAGGTCAGAAAGCCGCGACAGAGGCGCAAGACCTGAAAGAGGTTTCAGAGGAGACAGAAATGAGAGAGCGAACAGCAGAGAGAGAGATTTTGCAAAAGAGGCATCAGATGCCGAGGCAAGACCGGTTTTATCCCGCAGGGAAGAGGTATGGCAAGACCTCATTGCTGCTGATATGAAAGCCGAAAGAGGAAGCGGAACCGGTTCCAAAAAGAGATACTTTGGCAAGAACAGCCGTAAGAAATCGCACAATTCATTCGGAAAGAAAAGGAGATAAAGGCTATATTTG
>PHDP01000173.1 GCA_002842655.1 Bacteroidetes bacterium HGW-Bacteroidetes-14 | reverse complement strand
TCTCAAGAGGGGAGTTAAACGCGGAGTGTTGGGAGCGATTGAGTTTTTTATTACTGAGTTTGAAGAACACACCCCCAGCCCCTCTCAAGAGGGGAGTTAGGGATGGTTCAAAATTAAAATTATAGCTAAAAATACTAATTTATTAAGGTAAATACGTTCAAAGATTTTTAATGAAAATAATCATCACTCAAAAATTCAATTTTTAGAGGGAAGCGCAATCAAATTCCCCTCTGGAGAAGCCTGTCCCGTTTTTAGAACGGGAGGGTTAGGGGTGTGTAAAACTGGAAACATCAAATAAAGCAACAATTAATATTCCCCTCCTGAGAAGCCTGTCCCGTTTTTAGAACGGGAGGGTTAGGGGTGTGTTTTTGAAGAGAATATAAAAATATGAAAAATCCTTACATCCAAATAGCCAACAGAAAAATAGATCCCGATTACCCACCTTTGGTGATTGCCGAACTGGGAATCAACCACGAAGGTTCTTTGAAAGTGGCAAAAGAAATGACAGATGCCGCCCACAGGGCCGGGGTTGAAGTGATAAAACACCAAACTCACATTGTGGAAGACGAAATGAGCGGCGCGGCAAAAAAAGTAATTCCGGGCAATGCAACCGTTTCCATATATGAAATTATGGAACGTTGTGCACTCAATGAAAAAGATGAACTGGCGCTAAAAAACTATGTGGAAAGCAAAGGAATGATTTTTATTTCCACCCCTTTTTCAAGAGCTGCTGCCAACAGATTACAAAAAATGAACGTGCCTGCCTATAAAATTGGGTCGGGGGAATGTAACAATTATCCGTTATTGGAACATATTGCTACATTTGGCAAACCGGTTATTTTAAGCACTGGCATGAATACCATTGAAAGCATAAAAAAAGCAGTGGCAATTTTTGACAAACACAAGGTACCGGTAGCCTTATTGCACACCACCAATTTGTATCCAACACCAAGTCATTTGGTGCGTTTGGGTGCTATGACGGCCATGCATTTGGCTTTCCCTGATAAAGTATTCGGTTTGAGCGACCATACTATTAACAACAACGCATGTTTGGGGGCGGTTGCTTTGGGAGCCAACATTTTGGAACGCCATTTTACAGACCGTATGAATCGAACCGGACCTGATATTGTGTGCAGTATGGATGAACGGGCCGCAAAAGAATTAATTGTAGGAAGTAAAGAAATCTGGCAAATGCGGGGAGGAACTAAAGAGCCGGCCAAAGAAGAGCAGGTCACCATCGATTTTGCTTTTGCCACCGTGTGTGCCATCGCGCCAATTAAAAAAGGAGACCTCTTCACCAAAGAAAATATCTGGGTAAAACGCCCGGGAACAGGAGAAATTTTAGCGGAACATTTTAATGAGTTACTGGGTAAAGTTGCTTTAAGGGATATTGAAAATGACGAACAGGTAAGCTGGAGGGATGTTGTTTAGTTCTCAATACTCTAAACAATCGACACTTAGAGTTCGCAGCGTATCGAGAGGGAGAATCACTATGAGTACAACAAAATTCGTCTCTTCGA
>PHDP01000070.1 GCA_002842655.1 Bacteroidetes bacterium HGW-Bacteroidetes-14 | reverse complement strand
TTGCCGGCAAATGTAATATATTTAGTTTTGCTATGAAAAGATTTTGTAAATTTGCAGTTTGACGACATAGTTTTCTGTTAAACTTCATATGGGAAAAATTATAGCAATAGCAAATCAGAAAGGGGGAGTAGGAAAGACAACCACAGCCATTAACCTGGCAGCATCCCTGGCCGTTCTTGACAAAAAAACACTCCTTGTTGATGCCGATCCTCAGGCAAACTCAACTTCCGGAATGAACTTCGACCCGGACTCTTCTTCGCAGAAGACTCTTTACGAAGTTCTCATTGGCAAAGAGGACATTTCATCTATAATGCTTGATACTGAGGTACCCGGGCTAAAGCTTGTGCCATCACACATTAATCTCGTTGGAGCAGAGATTGAGATTCTTAATGTTCCCGAAAGGGAGCTTGTTCTCAGGAAATCTCTTGACAAGGTAAAGGATCAGTTTGACTACATTATTATAGACTGCTCGCCGTCGCTGGGAGTAATTACAATTAACTCGCTTTCGGCTGCAGACTCTGTTCTTATTCCTGTTCAGTGTGAATACTTTGCACTTGAGGGACTGGGCAAACTGCTCAACACCATCAAACTTGTTCAGAACAGGCTTAACACAAGCCTGCAAATTGAGGGATTCCTGCTAACAATGTTCGACGGAAGGCTCCGCCATGCAAATCAGGTTGTTGAGGAGGTGAGAAATCACTTTGGAGAGATGGTTTTCAATACTGTTATCCAGAGAAATGTCCGACTTAGTGAAGCTCCATCGTTTGGCAAGCCGGTTATTTTGCACGACGCAATTTCTGCCGGAGCAAACAACTATCTGAATCTCACAAAGGAGATTATTAAAAAGAATACTCTTTAAAACATATGAAAAAACCTGCTTTAGGAAGGGGGCTCGGTGCCCTGATATCGGATGCCAACAACATGCCGTTCAACAAACCGGCATCTGCAGAAGTTCAGCCTACACCGGCATCCATATCAGAAATTCCTGTAGACAAGATAGCAGCAAATCCATATCAGCCCAGAAGTACATTTGATCAGGAGGCTCTGACTGAGCTGGCGGAATCTATAAGCACCATGGGACTAATTCAGCCTATTACTGTAAGGCTCATGGATAACGGAACTTATCAGATCATAAGCGGTGAGAGGCGTTTCAGGGCTTCTCAGATTGCAGGGCTGACTCATATTCCCGCCTATATCAGAAAGGCAGATGACCAGGGTATGCTTGAGATGGCTATTGTTGAGAATATTCAGAGGGAAAATCTGGATTCCATAGAGATAGCACTCAGCTTTCAGCGTCTGATTGACGAATGCAGTCTTACTCAGGAGATGATGGCAGACAGGGTGGGCAAGAAAAGGGCTACTATTACAAATTACCTCAGACTCCTCAGGCTTCCTGCCGAAATTCAGCTGGCGATAAGGGCCGGAAGACTCTCAATGGGACATGCAAAGGCACTGCTTTCACTGGACACACCGGCAAAACAGCTCAGGATTTGTAACCAGATTATTGAAAACGACCTTTCAGTAAGAGCAGTTGAGGAGAAGGTGAGAAAAATGATTTCGCCAAAAACCGAAAAAAGAAGGGCAGATGAGAATGAAGAACTGGATGAGTCATATTTCAGAGTCATTGAGATTGTGGGCAAATTCTTCAATAACAATGTCTCTCTCAAAAAGGACGAAAAGGGCGGAGGCTCAATAACCATACGATTTGCCCAGGACAAGGAGGTTTCACAGTTTCGTGAGGCTCTTGAGAAAATTAACCAATAGAGAATCTTCCCCGTGCAAAAGTTTGTTCTCCTCATATTGTTATGTATGCTGTCATTCTCCGCTAAGGGACAGTTTCTTGGCAATATGAAACAGGTTGGTCCTCCGGGCTCATCCTCCTCAACAGGAAATGAGAAGGAGACAGAATCCAAATACAGACCGCCTGAATACTCTCTCAAAAGATACTTCAAAAGTCTTGCGCATAAAGATTCAGTCAACCTTTCCAGACTCTGGTTTGGCTCCATGATTCTTCCGGGCACAGCTCAGATATATAACAGGGATTACTGGAAACTGCCGGTACTTTACGGAGGTATAGGCGGATTCGTTTACGGAGGAATACACAGCAACAGAAAGTTTCAGCAGACAGGCGAACTTCATTTTAAAACACAGCGGAATCTCTTTTACACTGCTGCCGCACTCACATGGTGGGGCGGTGTGCTTGATGGTGCTGTCTCATTTAAATATCATAAGGATGTACTGCCTGCAAGGGCATCAGTCTATTCGGCAATGCTGCCTGGTCTGGGACAGGCCTATAACGGAGATTACTGGAAAATTCCAATCATATACGGCGGCTTTGTCATAACAGGCTACTTTATTTCCAGCAACAACTACTCATACAGATACTACAAGGAACTGCACAACCAGGCATCAACGCCCGGTTCGGGATACAACGGCTCATACAGCGCAGAGACACTAAAGTACTACAGGGATTCCTACAGAAGAATGAGAGACTATTCAATACTCGCCGGAGTAATTGTGTATGCTCTTAACATCATTGACGCAAACGTCTTTGCACATCTGCAGGATTTCGACATAAGCGACGACCTTTCGGCCTCATTCTCTCCTGCTGTTATTGAGCCTCTGAATTACAGATTTACTAACAATGTGACACCCGCTGTAGGGATGTCCATTAACCTTACCTTTTAAGAAAAATGCACAAAATTAAACACTTAACAGGCAGAACCACCATAATTCTGCTGGCCACGGCGGCTCTTATGCTGGCAGGCAACGACTCATACGGTCAGTTGTTCAGGAAGAGAGCAAGTCGTGCTACGCTTGAGCAGGAGATTCAGACACTTCGCAAGACTGTCGATTCACTCAAAAACGAAATAGAGCTGGGCTCAATACCAATCTCAGACACAGTAAGTACTAATGACACCATCAATCCCGGCAACCTTGAATTCTTTGAAGGAGAAGATCTGTCCACACCTGCTGAATCTACAGATTCACTGCTTAACCTGTGGTATGTACAGAAAAACCTGAAACTGGATGTTGAATCTGCCGTAAATCTGGAGGTAGGAAATTTTACATCAGATACTCCCGATTCTGTCATTGTTGCACGGCTTAAAGCAATAAACTCATTTATTCCGCTGCCATACAACAACATTATCAAAAACCACATAATCTTCTACACGCAAAGGATTCCAAACAAAATTGACCTCATTCTGGGACTCTCAAGCTTTTACCTGCCAATATTCGAAGAGATTCTTGACGAATATGACATGCCAAAAGAGCTTAAGGTAATGGCAATAATTGAATCTGCCCTCAATCCCAGGGCAACATCGAGGGTAAATGCAAAGGGGATGTGGCAGTTTATGTACAGAACAGCCCTTCAGTATAACCTTGAGATTAACTCATATGTAGACGAGCGTCTGGATCCGGTAAAATCTGCACACGCAGCGGCCAAATATCTCAAAGATGCATACACCATCTTTGGTGACTGGTCTCTTGCCATTGCTTCCTACAACTGCGGAGCCGGCAATGTCAACAAAGCTATCAGAAGAGCCGGTGGTTCCCGTGACTTCTGGACAATTTACCCTTATCTTCCGAGAGAGACAAGAGGTTATGTTCCATCTTTCGTAGCGGCCCTCTATACACTCAGCTATTATAAAGATCACGGTATTCAGCCCAGACAAATAGCAATGCCTGCACATGTGGATACTTTCCAGATTCGCAAGCCGCTCCATTTTGGTCAGGTTGCAGAACTCACCGGAATTCCCAAAGAGGAGCTTTCAGATCTGAATCCACAATACGTTAAGGAGATTATCCCCGGAAACGGCAGCAAAAGCTATCTTCTCAGAATTCCTTACAACTACACAAATGCTTTTGTAGATAACGAGAAGGATATTTATACATACAAAGACTCATTGTTCTTCAATCCCATAGTTTACAACGAGACAAAAAATGTAACCCAGTCAACTACAATAACCCACAAGGTAAGATCAGGTGAGACTCTTGGCAGGATTGCCATGAAATACGGAGTAAAGCTTTCTGACCTTCAAAAGTGGAATAAAGTAAAGAGCAATATCAGAATTGGGCAGCGTCTTGTAATTCACAAGAATGTACCTGTTTCATCATCTGCATCTTCATCAAAGTCATCTTCTGCCGGCAAAGTGGTGGCCTCCGCAGTACCGGTTAACACTCAGCCTGCAGACAGCACTGTTCAGAGTCAGGCCGGCGAAACCACAGCTGCCGAACCTGAAGTTAAAACAGTTGTTGAACAAAAGAGTGAGCCCAAAGAGGTTAAAAAGGGCGGATACCTGATGTATACTATCAGAAAAGGGGACACCCTCTGGGAGATTTCAAGAAAATTCGAAGGAGTTAGCCTAAATGACATTATGAAACTTAACGGTTTCACCAAGAAGAGCAAGATTTTGCCTGGCAAGAAAATTAAAATCAAGCCACTATAGAGATTAAAATCTTATTCTAAGCTCTGCTTTGAGTTCAGTTGAAGAGGGTCCCGGCATCTGGTCGAGACCCTCTCCCGTTTTATCCCTGTCCAGATATTCAGACCTCGAGAATTTGAGCCACATGTCAACTCCCCTCAGGAGCTCCGCATGAAGGTTGAAATACCACCTCACTCCTCTTCCGTACAAAACAGGGACAGAATATCCGTAGAGAACATCTCTTTCATATGCGTAAATTCTCAGATTCCAGTGAGGGGTGTTGAAAAAGCATATTCTGGCAGAGCAGTCTGCCCTCCCCTTTTTGCTTCTTAACAGACTCTCGGCATAAATGAGCCACCCTGCACCCAAAGTGTCTCCCTCAGTTGCAGCAGCAACTGCCTCACCCCTGGCTATGAATGAAAACCTTGCAGAACTTCTGATATTAGCATGGGCCCTTAAGGATACTCCGCCTTCGCGGGATGCTGCTTTAAGGGAGAGTGTGCTGAATTCCCTCCAGCGGAAGAGAGCCTCGGCACCCCACCGGGGCGCAGCTTCTTCTAAAAGCCATTCACACCAGAGAGTGTAGTTGTTTCCCGAGGATGTCACGCAGGCGGCAGAGAGATTTGCTCCGTGCTCCCCGCGCATCTTCCCCGAATGAGAAACCGCTCCGCCAAATGGAGAGATGTATTCGCCCGAGTAGCTTCTGATGAGCCCGGAAATTGTGAATCCGGATGGGGAGGCGAAGGTGAATCCGCCTAAAGCAGCCAGAGAGCCGGCCAGATCAGTTGCAACTTCAGAAAAATACCTCGTTCTCCCTTTCATGAAAAGAAGATCTGCACCAAAGTTTGCTCCGAGGTTTCCGAATCTTGCCTGTCTGTTAAGTAAAATCGAGTCTCTGCCTGTGTAGGGATGAGAGTACCTGTACAGGCTGAAAGTAACTCCGCCTCTGAAGTGTTCGCCTGACAAAGTAAGATTTCCGCCAGCCGCTGTTATTCCAAGTGAGCGTCTGCGGGAGAGGGTTGTGGTTGTGTTATGAAGGCCGGTATTCAAAAGTGATGTGTATCCTCCGTCTGCAATTCTGGCATCCCGCTCCCTGGATGATAAAAAGAGGGAGAGAGCTGCCCTCCCCTTTCCCAGTGAAACTCCTGCTCCCCTGAAACTAATATTTTCATCGGTTGAGGTATATGCTGACAGGCCTGTCCCCGACTTTGCAAATGCGGGAGCCGTTAGTGATGTAAAGAGTGATCCGGAATTCCAGAGAACAAGCCCCTGTCCAAACCTGGCCGTAAAATCACCGGCAACTATTGTCTGAAAAATTCCTGCATTATCCAGCTGAAATGAGGCTCCAATGTAGTCACCAATCTTCTCACCCCCGTCTCTTTCGGTTGTTAATGCAAATTTAAATCTTCCGGGAACGGTGTATTTGTACTGTGCATAAAGGCGCCCCGGCGGGTACAGGTATCTGCTGTCGCTGTTTTTCTGCCACTCCCCGGCCGTTACCGGTGTGTATCCCTTTTGCCTTTCAAGGTATACTGAACCTCTTGTTAAAAACTGGGACCTTCCGTCTGAGAGTGATGTAAAGAAGCCCTTCCCCGGGTTTGCACTGCACGGTGAAAAATCAAGAATCCGGGATAAGATTAAGGCTGTTCTCAAATCAAAACCGGGAACTGCCGCAAGTTCATAAAGTGAAAGGATTTCTCCAAAATCCCGGATATAATCTCTTACTGAAATTGCCATGAAGTGTGTGAAAAGCGGAATTGCCTCCAGTCCCGCAACGGAGGCTGAATTAATTTTTACCGGATTTTCAGCTAACTCCTCAAGAATTTCGGCAAGATATGCCTGATTCTCCTCTCCTGTCCTTTCAAGCTCTTCTGCTATTTGTGTAAAAAGCAGTTCAAGCCCCTCTTCTTCTTTAACTTTTATCTCTCCTGCATTCTGGCAAAAGAGAAACCCTCCGCACAAAATGTGCAGAAGGAATAAAATCCCTCTCCTCATATCTCCCCCTCATCTGAATGTTTGTTGTGAAATTATCTCTTCACCTTGAACTCGTACTCAACTGAATCGAGCTCTTTGTTTGCCTTCACAATTTTCTTGGCCAGGTCTGCCTTGAACTCAACCATCTGCTTCATTCTCTCCGGATCACCGGTTGCAAGAATCTGAAGTGCAAGTATGGCTGCATTCTTTGCACCGTCAAGTGCAACTGTTGCCACAGGTATACCCGAAGGCATCTGCAGTATTGACAATATCGAGTCCCATCCGTCAACTGAAATTGACGATTTTACCGGCACACCAATTACTGGCAGCGGTGTCATAGCAGCAACCACACCTGGAAGGTGAGCTGCACCGCCTGCTCCGGCTATGATTACTTTTACACCCCTTGAGGCTGCATTTTTTGCGAAATCTAATACCTGTTCAGGGACTCTGTGGGCAGAAAGTGCGTTAATTTCAAAAGGAATCTTCATCTCATTGAGGAATTCTGCGGCCTGCTTCATAACACCCATGTCTGAAGTGCTTCCCATAATAATGCTAACTAACGGATTCATCGGATATTTGCTTAAAATTGGTTAAGACAAAATTAATACTTAATTTCGCGGGCACAAATTATTTTTTTATGGAGCGCATTCACTTACACGACAAGACTTTCCGCATTTGCATCCCGCATAGTGATATTCAGAAGAGTATAGAGGTTCTGGCAGCAAAAATGAACAAAGATTTCGAAGGAAAAGAGAAACCTCTTTTCGTTTCTGTACTTAACGGTTCATTCATGTTTACATCAGACCTTCTTAAGAATCTCACATTCCAGTGCGAGCTGTCTTTCATTAAAGTCTCTTCTTATGCCGGCACCTCATCAACAGGCGAGATCAAGGAGATTATGGGTCTTACCTCAGAAGTTAAGGGTCGCTCGGTAATTATTGTTGAAGACATCGTTGACACGGGAGCCACCATTGTCGAACTGCACAAAATGCTCACAGACAAGGGAGCTGCAGAGGTTAACGTATGTACTCTGCTTCTTAAGCCTGAGGCATACAAAAAAGACGTTAACATCAAATATGTCGCAATGGAGATTCCAAACGATTTCATCGTGGGTTACGGACTGGATTATGACGAACTGGGACGACAATACAAGGATATCTATGTATTAGACACATCAGGGGAGTAATGAGGTATTATATAATATTCGGCCCCCCGGGGGCAGGAAAGGGAACTCAATCTGCATTAATAGCTAAAAAATACAATTTCAAGCACATATCAACCGGAGCACTGCTCAGACAGGAGATTGAAAAGAGGAGCGAGATAGGTATAATTGCAAAGGCAGTAATAGAGAAGGGCGAATTCGTCTCAGACGAAATTGTCATTGAGATGGTGCGCAAGGTATTGTGCAACAAGGAGGAGTCCGTTGAGGGCTATATTCTGGACGGATTTCCAAGAACAATCAATCAGGCGGTAGCCCTGGATAATATTCTTGAATCATGCGGAGAAAAAATTAATGCCGTGCTGGCACTTGTTACAGATGACGAGGTAAATATCAAAAGGATTCAGCACAGGGCAAACATTGAAGGAAGAAAAGATGATGCAGATTTTGAGACCATAAGGAACAGAATCCGCACCTATCATAAAGTTACAGAACCACTGATAACTTATTATAAATCGCAGAAGAAATACAAGCCTGTGAGCGGGGAGCTCACTGTTGAGGAGAATTTCAGGGATATCTGCAAAATTATTGACTCGGAATAAAAATGAGTAATTCAAACTTTGTAGATTATGTAAGATTATTCTGCGCATCCGGCAACGGAGGCAAAGGATCTATGCACCTCCACAGGGAGAAGTTCGTGGCCAAGGGCGGCCCCGATGGCGGCAACGGCGGACGCGGAGGACATGTCATTCTGAGAGGAAACTCACAGTTCTGGACACTGATTCACCTTAAATACCGCAAGCACATCAAGGCAGACCACGGTGAGGCAGGAAGCGGAGCGTTGTGCACAGGGGCTGAGGGAAAGGATATCTATCTTGATGTTCCTCTTGGTACCGTAGCAAAGGTAGCCGAAACAGGCGAGGTTCTGTTTGAGATAACAGAGCACGGAGAGGAGAAAATCATTGTTAAGGGAGGACGCGGAGGAATGGGTAATGCCTTTTTCAAAAGCGCCACAAATCAGACTCCAAGGTATGCACAGCCCGGAGAACCAGGCGAAGAGAACTGGTTTGTTCTTGAACTGAAACTTCTTGCAGATGTGGGACTTGTTGGCTTTCCAAATGCCGGAAAATCTACTCTGCTCTCCTCTGTTTCATCTGCACGGCCAAAAATTGCAGATTATGCATTTACAACCCTTGAGCCAAGCCTGGGCATTGTTGAGTGCAGAGACATGAAGTCATTTGTAATGGCAGATATACCCGGAATTATTGAGGGTGCACATACAGGCAGGGGGCTTGGTCTGAGATTCCTTCGCCACATTGAGAGAAATTCAATGCTCCTGTTCCTTATTCCTGCAGACAGCAAGGACATTAAAACAGAGTACAAGATTCTGCTTAACGAGCTCAAACAATACAATCCTGAACTGCTTGTCAAGGACAGGATACTGGCAATTTCAAAGAGCGACCTGCTTGATGAGGAGCTTGAAAAAGAGATTAAAAAGACTCTTCCTAGGAAAATCCCCCATGTTTTCATATCTTCGGTCACCGGAAAGGGTATTACACAGATGAAAGACATGCTGTGGGATGCCCTGAATAAGGAGATTTAGAAGAAAATTATGCTTGACAGAATTCAGGAACTGGACAGAGAACTGTTTGTATTTCTAAACAGTCAGTACACTCATTTTCTGGATCATATAATGCTAATGTTCTCTGCAAGGCTTGTATGGCTTCCGCTGTATATTCTGATATTGCTTTCTCTTTTCTGGAGATGTTCGGTAGACATTAACAGAAGAGGATTTTTCAACAAATTTGTTTTTGAAAAGAGAGACCGCCGCACAGGGTGGATTATGCTTGTTGCCATTCTTGTAACTTTCTTCCTGACTGATTTTCTATCTAATCAGGTCAAGTACCTGGTAGACCGTCTAAGACCCGGATGGGACCCATGTACATATCACATTGCGAGGGTAATTGAAAATAACAGGTTCAGCTTTAGCTTTGTATCGAGCCATGCAACAAATGTATTCGGGCTTGCAGTTCTCACCTCCTGGTTTTTCAGAAAACGCTGGTATACCATATTAATCTTTTCATGGGCTTTGATTGTTTGTTACAGCAGAGTCTATGTGGGAAGACACTTTCCGGGAGACGTAATCTCCGGTGCCATTTTCGGGACTATGATTGCATTAGTTTCCGTAATGGCTGTGAAGTACATTCTCCGGCTCAGCAACCGTAATAAAATTTAGAACAATGTTTTACGTAATAGACAAGAGTACAGATCCGTGGTGGAATCTGGCAGCAGAGGAGTACCTGTTTAAAAACTTCGACAAACCTGTCTTCAGACTTTGGCAGAATGACAATGCAATTATTATTGGTCACCATCAGAATGCATTTGCAGAGATTAACCTGAATTTTGTAAGAGAGAAGGGCATAAAGGTAGTTCGCAGACTAACCGGGGGAGGTGCTGTATTTCATGACCTGGGTAATGTTAACTTCACTTTTATTGATAATGTGAACGGCAACGAGGAGAGTTCGGCAATGTTTGCCAGGTTTACCAGGCCTGTTATTGATGCTCTCAGGGGAATTGGTGTTGAGGCATATCTGGAGGGAAGAAACGATCTGCTCATAGATGGCCGCAAATTCTCAGGCAACGCAGTTGCAAGATACAGAAACAGGCTTCTTCAGCATGGAACACTGCTCTTTTCTGCATCTATGGCAGACCTCTCTAATGCACTTGCGGCCAGACCGGAGAAATTTGCCGGAAAATCTGTCCAGTCAAACAGGAGCCGTGTTACAAACATTGCCGAACACCTGCCGGCGCCAATGTCAATAAATGAATTTATTGACTATATGCATGCATTTGTTGCCGGAGCCGGCTCAGGATATTCTCAGTACGAATATACAGCGTCAGACCTGCGTGAGATTCAAAAACTGAGGGACGAAAAATATTCACAGGATAGCTGGAACTATGGCAACTCTCCAAAATACACTTATTCAAAAGTGAAGAAATTCCCGGCAGGTCTTGTCGAAATTTATCTGGGAGTTTCCAGGGGAATTATTGAAGAGATTAAAATCTACGGAGACTACTTTTTCACTAAGGATACTGAGGAGCTGGAAAATTTGATCAAAGGGTGCGGGCACTCTCATGGTGCACTCGCAGAGAGGATAGAAAAGATAAACCTCTCCGACTATATATCAAATATTGAGGGAGAGGAGTTTCTGTCACTTTTCTGGGAATAGAGGGGATATCATCAGATATCCTTTCTCTTCTCTTTTGCCTTGACAAGCAGGTCTTTCAAAACATCTATGCAGTCAACCAGGGCGTTTTCGAATTTCTGTGAGTGACGCTCCACAACAATCTCATTTCCGGGAATGTCTACCTTTACTTTGACATTC
The DNA here is from genome assembly GCA_002842655.1 of Bacteroidetes bacterium HGW-Bacteroidetes-14. Taxonomy (GTDB): domain Bacteria; phylum Bacteroidota; class Bacteroidia; order Bacteroidales; family UBA932; genus Bact-08. The sequence goes on along the minus strand of PHDP01000070.1, from coordinate 149 downwards.
TTGTTTTCATAGTCCGGAAGGAGACTCATTACTACCTCAACTTTTGAGATTTCGTCATAATACCTCGGGAGTTTTTCGAGTTTTTTCTCAATGTAGTCGATCAATTTTTGATCTGCATCAAACTTGAGCGATTGAATCCTGATGTCCAT
>PHDP01000069.1 GCA_002842655.1 Bacteroidetes bacterium HGW-Bacteroidetes-14 | reverse complement strand
CTTTGTAACTGTAGCCTGATTTGCCGACACGGTCTTGTAGCTCAATGTGTCCACTTTGTTGATTTTTAGATTAATACAATTTTTTTGTTGCGATTTCCCCATACATAGGGGGGTGCAAAGTTATAACTATTTTTTAAAGTGACAAAATACATCTATTTTTGCACCATGAAAATTGGAGATATCGAACTGGGAGAGAGACCCCTCTTCCTTGCACCCATGGAGGATGTTACAGATGCATCCTTCCGTTACATTTGCAAGGAATTTGGAGCAGATGTGATGTATACAGAATTCATATCCTCAGACGGCCTAATAAGAGACGCAAGAAAGTCACTTGAAAAACTCAAGACATATCCGTACGAAAGGCCCATAGGAATTCAGATTTACGGCCATATCCCGGATGCAATGGTTGAGGCTGCCCTTATGGCAGAAGAGGCCAGGCCCTCATTCATTGACATCAACTTTGGATGTCCCGTAAACAAGATTGCCAACCGCGGAGCGGGTTCGGGCATGATGCGATATCCGGACAAAATGATAGAGATTACCCGCAGGGTAGTGGAGGCTGTTAAGCTCCCCGTTACTGTCAAGACAAGACTCGGGTGGGATGAGAACTCAAAAATTATAGTTGAACTGGCAGAGCAGCTTCAGGACACCGGGATTCAGGCACTCACCATACACGGCAGAACCCGCTCTCAGCTGTACCGCGGAGAGGCAGACTGGACACTGATTGGAGAGATTAAGAAAAACAGCCGGATGAAGATACCTGTAATAGGTAACGGAGACATCACAACGCCAGAAGGAGCAGCAGAGGCTTTTGAAAGATTCGGCGTTGACGGAGTTATGGTAGGAAGGGCAACTTACGGCCGGCCATGGATATTCAAGGAGATAAAACACTACCTTTCCACCGGAGATCATATGCCACCCCTTACAGTAGAAGAGAAGGTAGACCTCGCAAAGAGGCACCTGCTTAAATCTGTCGAAGTGAAAGGCGACAGAGTAGGTGTACTTGAAATGAGACGCCACCTCTCAAGCTACTTTAAGTCGCTGCCCGATTTCAAGGCTACCCGTATGCTGCTTGTTACAGAAAACAGCCACGAGGAGCTGCTGAAAATCCTCGATACCATCAAAGAAAAATACAGCTGATAAATGAGATACGCTATTGTAAACAAACTCCTGCTTTTCCCTTACTACTTTATACTGAGGGTAAGACATTTCATGTATGACACATCAATACTCAAGTCAAGGAGTTTTCCCGTAAAGGTTATTTCCGTAGGCAACATTACCGTGGGCGGGACCGGAAAAACCCCCTATATTGAACACCTGATAAGGGAGATGCCGGCCGCAGAAAGAGTTGCCGTTCTTTCAAGGGGCTACGGGAGGAAATCAAGCGGATTCCATATTGTTTCATGCGAAGACAAGGTTGCTGCAAGCGGAGACGAACCTTTACAAATCAAGCGTAAGTTTCCGCACGCAATTGTTGCGGTTGATGAAAAGCGCAGAAGAGGTATAGAAAAGCTGATGGCCTTACCTGAGGGTGAGAGGCCAACCATAATTCTGCTGGATGATGCCTTCCAGCACCGTTCTGTTAAGCCTGATACAAATATTGTGCTCATAGACTCAAGCCGTCCTATTGACGAAGACTGCCTTCTTCCTGTGGGAAGGCTGAGGGATCTTCCCGATCAGATAAAAAGAGCAGATAAGGTTGTTGTGTCAAAATGCCCTCCTGAGATGGATGCAGGAGACATGTTTATGTGGGAGCAGAGGCTGAATCTTGCCACCGGAACTCAGGTAGAATTCACCTCCCTTCGCTATGACGAGCCGGTGGCAATCTTTCCGGAAGCAGACAAACGCTACATTTACTCAAAATTTGTAATGATGCTTACAGCAATAGCGAATCCGCAGCACCTGAGATTCCACCTGCTTAATCAGTACAAGATAGAAGATCACCTTGAATACAGGGACCACCACAACTTCCGCAAAAGAGATGTGAAGCGTATTAACAAATGGGCAAAAAACAACCCCAAGTCACTCATAATGACAACAGAAAAAGATGCTCAGAGACTAATCTCGCTTACAACTCTGTCAGATGAGGTTAAAAGAAGATTGTTCTATCTGCCTGTAATAGTTACCGTTTTAGGAAGAGATTCATAAATAGGAAATCATTACACTAAAATAACTGCTAGTTATAATTTATTAAAGCACTGAAGGCAAAATCCTTTAGTGCTTTTCTGTTTCTGTAACTTGCTCTGAAAGGTGCGTTCTCATTACGTTTTCGCACATTAGCCTCTTAAAACCCTCTTTAAGACCCCCTAAAAAGCCCTGAAAAACAGATAATCTATTGATTTATTTTGTAGATTCGCAATATCCCCTTTTGATTTTTTGTGACTAAAAATATATAAAATTAGAACCACAAATTATTAACCTAAAAATTAAACTCATGCATGTTTCAAAGCAAGGAGACCTGCTGGTACGAAGAGTACTGGCGGTTTTTGCCCTCCTGCTTATTGCAGGAACACTATGGGCTCAGAACATCAAAGTTACCGGTAAAGTAACCGATAAGAACGGAGAACCGGTTGTAGGAGTTGGCGTAATCATAAAGGGTACACGTACGGGAATCTCTACATCACTGGACGGAACCTATGAGATAAACGCCCCCGGAAGATCTGTTCTTGTCTTCTCCTCTCTTGGGATGAAAACCCAGGAAATCCCCATCAACAACAGGACTGTCATAAACATCACGATGGAGGATGATGCTCTTTTACTTGAGGACCTGGTTGTGGTAGGTTACGGCACTCAGCGTAAGGAAAACCTTACAGGCTCCGTAGCCACCGTAGATACAAAGGTTCTGGAGTCAAGACCAATTGCAGACGTGGGACGGGGTCTTCAGGGCTCCACACCTGGTCTTAATGTTGTTATCCCGAGTGGCGAGGTTGGGTCAGACCCAATTCTAAAAATCCGGGGTCAGTTTGGATCTATGCAGGGGGGATCTTCTCCTCTTATTCTGATGGATAACGTTGAAATACCATCCATTCAGATGATAAATCCAGATGATATAGAATCCATCTCAGTTCTTAAGGATGCTGCATCTGCCTCTATTTACGGAGCAAAGGCAGCATTCGGCGTAATTCTTATCACAACCAAGAAAGGGGCCAAAACTGAGAGTGTGAATGTCTCTTATTCAGGAAACCTCTCATTCCAGAACATCTCAAAAGAGATGGAGATGGCAAAACTGGATGCCATTGAATATTCAATTCTTGCTGCAGAAAGAACCGGAGGTACACTTGCCGGTGCATTCTGGATGGTTACCAGGGAGGGATATGAAAAGGCAAAACTGTGGGAGCAAAGGTGGGGCAAAGTGGTTAATCCTCATGAACCAATGCTGTACGGCCGTGACTGGTATGTAGATGCCAACGGCAGAAAGATAGGCCTCAGAACCTATGACCCTTATGATTACATGGTTAAGGAGTGGACACCAACCCAGACTCACAATGTTGCCGTAAATGGCAAGAGCGGTACCACAGACTATAATCTCAGCTTTGGATACCTTGATCAGTCCGGTATGATGAAGCCGGCTAAGAAAGATGACTTCCAGAGGTACAACGGAGCAGTACGGGTTGGAACAGATGTTACAAAATGGCTCAGAATTTATGCCGGAGCCATGTATTCTAAGAGACTCAAGAGATATGCCTATGCTACAAGCTCAACAACAGCAGACCCATGGCTTTATCTCTACAGATGGGGGCCAACTTACCCTATGACAACAGAAGACGGCGACCCTATCAGAAGCCCTGCATCTGAAGTTGCCCAGGCAAATACTGCATATCAGGAGACAAACTACACCAGCCTTAACGGAGGGTTCAACATAACTCCTAAAGAGCACTGGAAAATCAATTTTGACTTTACCCATGCAAACCAGGAGTTCATTAACAACACTCCGGGAACAAGATATACGGCAAGAAACTCATGGGTAAGCCCTGCAGAGAAATATGCCCCTAACGGAGCGAGAATCTATGTAGACGACACAGGCCAGATGGTTCCTGCAAGCGCACCAGGTGCAATGCCTGCATGGCAGTTGAGGTATGAGACTTACACAGCTGCGGGTTCTAATCCGGACCATATTTACAGGTATGCCAGCAACAGCCAGTGGAATACAATCACCCTGAATACAACTTATGACCTCGACATTGCAAACGACCACAAGTTCAAATTTATGGTGGGTATTAACAGGGTTGGATACAAAATTTCGAGCAACTGGTCACAGAAAGCAGAGCTGATTGATATTACAAATCCGCAGTTTGACCTGGCAACAGGTCTTCAGACCTCAGGTGGCGGAGCAAACTGGGAGTCACAGCTTGGTTTCTTTGGACGTTTAAACTATAACTACAAAGAGAAATATCTTTTAGAGGCCAATATCAGATATGATGGTACATCCAAATTCCCGACAAGCCTTAAATGGCGCTGGTTCCCTTCATTCTCTGCCGGCTGGCGGATAAATGAAGAGCCATGGATGGAGTGGGCAAAACCTGTACTCTCTGCTTTAAAACTAAGGGGTTCATGGGGGTCAATCGGTGACCAGACCGTTTCAAACTCTCTGTACATTCCAAGAATGACAGGTTCTCAAAGTACATGGGTAATAGGAACAGCCAGACTCTATCAATTTGGAACTCCTGCCTCAGTATCTTCGATTATTACCTGGCAGGATATTACCACTCTTGATGTTGGACTGGAGGCAAGATTCTTTAACGGAGATCTGGGATTTGCAGGTGCATGGTTCAGAAGAGACACAGAAAACATGATTGTTCCGCAGGAGGGACTTCCTGCAACCTATGGAACATCTGCACCGCAAAGTAACTATGGCTCGCTGAGAACAAACGGATTTGAACTGCAGCTTGACTATAACCACCGCTTTGCCAGTGGTCTGGGGATCAACATTGTTGCAGCATTCTCAGATGCCCTCACAAAAATCACAAAATACGGCACAACCAACAGTATTGACTCATGGTATGTTGGTAAGACATATGGTGAAATCTGGGGTTACGAGACAGACAGACTGTATCAGAAGAGTGACTTTGAATATGACAGTAATGGTAAGCTTATAGAAGTTACATCTAAAGATGGATTTAAAATTTACAAACTTTCTGACCCTAATGCTCCAACTCAGGGTAAGCTTCAGAACAGCAGTAACTTCAAGTTTGGTCCAGGTGACGTAAAATTCAAGGATCTCAACGGAGATGGTCTAATCACTCCTGGCAACAGACTTCTTAAGGATGCAAATGGAAATCCCGATTACGGAGACCTGAAGATTATCGGGAACAACACTCCAAGATATGAATACAGCTTGCGCGCAGGCCTGGATTATAAGGGAGTTGACTTCTCTGTATTCATGCAGGGAGTAGGAAAACGTGAAGAGTGGGGTAACGGCTTCCTTGCAATTCCTGGATACCAGTCTTCAGACGGAGCAATGCCACAGGCAATTGCCGGCAACTTCTGGAGAGAGGACAGACCGGACGCATTCTATCCTGCACCTTACAACATGGCAGGAGCATACACAACCAATAATATGCAGATTCAGACAAGGTACCTGCTTAATATGGCATATTTCAGAATTAAGAATATAACTCTGGGATATTCACTGCCTGCAGACAGACTGAAAAAAGCGAAAATCTCAAAAATCAGAATTTACGCCTCTCTTGAAAACTTCCTTACATTCGATCATCTGGGAACACTTCCTATAGATCCTGAGGTTATAAGCGGTTACTCAATGTGGAATACATCTAACTATAACCTCGGGCGCACCGGTGTGGGAATTCCTACATTCAAGAGTGCATCACTTGGTGTACAGGTTAACTTCTAATATAAAATATCATGAAAAGACATATAATAATTTTATTATCAGCAGTTACCATCTTCCTGTCCGGATGTAACGAATTTCTTGACAGACCTTCGCTCACTACCATGGACGACGGTAATTACTGGACAAGCGAAAGTAATCTGAGACTGTTTTCAAATGGTTTCTATGCAAACTACTTCGTTGGATACAACTCTACCTGGGGGGTAGATTACGCACCTTTGCGCGGATACTACTTTTCAGACGACTTCACATCTTCAGGCAAGCAGTCCGGCTTTGAAACCCAGGCACCGGCTTCAAGGGCTTCAGTAAGTGAGACTGCCGCATGGATGACTACCTATGCAGGGCCCACATGGAACTTCGCATGGGTAAGGAAATCCAACCTGTTCCTTGAGAGAATCAACACCATGAAATCTGCATATCTTACAGAAGAGGCATATAAACACTGGAGCGCTGTTGCCCGTTTTTTCAGAGGCTATGAATACAGCCGGCTGGTGAGCGTATTTGGTGATATACCTTATTATGATAAAGTAGTTGCCGATACTGAGCTTGATTTGCTCTACAAGGACAGAGACAGCAGGACACTTGTAATGGACAAGGTTTATGATGATTTTGTATATGTACTGGATAACATGAGACTTGCAGATGGTAATGCTCAGTACCTGAACAGATACATTGCTGCCGGTTTTATATCAAGATTCATGCTCTTTGAGGGTACATGGCAGAAATATCATCTGAACAACACAGAGAAGGCAAAGAAATACCTTGAACTGGCAGTTACTGCTGCAAATCTTGTCATGAATAACGGAGCGTATCAGTTTACAAGTGACTTCCGCTCACTCTTCGGATCTCAGGATCTTGCAGGAAATAAGGAGGTGATTATGTACAGGCACTACGATGCTGCACTCAGCATAACACACCACGTAGCATCATACTCAAACCTTACCGAGAGTCAGGGACCGGCTCCAAATCTTGCGCTGGCAAAATCTTTCATTTGTGCAGATGGAAAGCCGTATAAACTTTCTACTCTTGCAAATGCATCAAAACTGGACATCAAGTCAATGGTAGCCACCAGAGACCCAAGATTCGAGGCCACATTCTGGGATGCACCAATGAAGGAGTCTGCTACAATGTTATATGCGTGCAAATTCATTGACAGAGTTGGTGTTACTTATTACGGGAAAACTTATCCTGCAATGTATGGCTCAAATACCAATACCAATGACTATCCTGTGATGAGACTTGCAGAGGTTGTTCTCAACTGGATCGAGGCTAAGGCAGAGCTTGCCACTATGGGTGGAGCAGCGGTATCTCAGTCAGATCTTGATAAATCAATAAATGCAATCCGCAACCGTCCGCTGGATGCAACAGCTATAGCAAAAGGGATTGTTAAAACAGCCCCTTTAAATATAGGTGCAATTCCAAATGATCCCGACCGTGATGCTGATGTTCCTGCCCTTTTATGGGAGATTCGCCGCGAAAGGAGAATGGAATTTGTATATGAACACACCAGACTTATGGATATTAAGAGATGGAAGAAGATTAACTATATGAGCGGAGCGCAGAACCCGGACATACTGCTCGGCCCGTGGGTCAACTTCCCTGTTGAATTCCCTGCATGGCTTGTTAAAGAAAAGGAAAACAAACTCAAAGTCAAGAAGGCCGACGGTACTGTAGTAACTTATAATGGTACTAATGGAGCAGAAATGATTGGTTATTATATCCCCGAAAGTGTTGCAGACAGAGATGCATTTACCGATAAGGTTTACCTCTCTCCGGTTGGAAACACCCAGATAAGTGAATATTCAGATAAAGGTTACAAATTAACTCAAACTCCTCTCTGGAACTGATAAATTTGTTAGTTAAACCTGTTTTTAATTAAAAACCTGCTCTTTATGGGGGCAGGTTTTTTTATTAATCATTATTGAAAATTGTAATAAAATGCAAAAATGGCTGAAATTCAGTACTTACACTTATGTGTTTTGATTGTGAAACGGAATCTGTGATATTCAATTTGTAACAATCCTTAATTAAATGATTGAAAATTAGAGCAGAAAAATTAGCTTTTATTATAATTTGTAACCGAATCTCTTTTTTACGTATTAAATGCAATCTAGTATCACTTTTTTTTTATACTTTTGCGAATGTGCTTTTGCATTCACATAAATAAGTGATAAAACCACTAAAAAATTTATTAACCTAAAATTCTTAAACTCATGCATGTTTCAAAGAAAGGAAGCCAGTTAGCGCGCAAAGTGCTATCGGTTTTTGCCCTCCTGCTTATTGCAGGCACGATGTGGGCTCAGAACATCAAGGTTACCGGAGTTGTTACAGATGAGAAAGGCGAGCCAATTATTGGCGCGAGCATTCTCATTCAGGGTACCAGAACCGGTGAAGCTGCAGATCTTGATGGTAAATTCACAATGAATGTACCAGGAAACGCAGTCCTTGAGGTATCCGCTATCGGATACGAAAAGCAGGTAATTCAACTCAGAAACAGAACCAGCCTTAAGGTGGTTTTGAGAGAAGATGCCGTATTGCTTGAAGAGACCGTAATCGTAGGGGAGTTTGGTGTGAAAAGAGCTGCCCGCGCAGTGGGTGGAGCTGTTGAAAGCGTTAGAGGAGCAGAAATTGCCGAATCTGGACGTGAAAACTTCGTAACAGCCCTCCAGGGTCGTGTGGCCGGTGTGCAGATTACCAATTCAACCGGTACCCCTGGTGCCTCGAGTTCGGTACTCATCCGCGGTGCTACCTCTATCTCTGGTAACAACCAGCCTCTTTACGTTATCGATGGTATTCCTATGAATAACTCTACCTTCAATCCGGTTGGTAACCTTGCGGTTAGATCGGGCGGAAGTGAGGTTGTTGCAGACCGTGACCTTGACTTCTCAAGCCGTGGTTCAGACATCAACCCTGAGGATATCGAGAGCATGACTATCCTTAAAGGTGCAGCAGCTGCCGCACTTTACGGAAGTGATGCATCAAACGGTGCTATTATTATTACTACCAAGAAAGGTAAGTCAGGCCGTGGTGTTGTTCAGTACGGTAACTATTTCCGTTTTGACAAAGCCTATAACTATCCGGAAGTTCAGACCCAGTATGACAATGGTATGTATGGTGTAACAAACTATTACACAACCAGAAAATTCGGTGCTCCTTATGAGCAGGGTACTAAGCTTTATGATAACCTTGGAAATTTCTTCCAGACAGGTTTTACTCAAAGACATAACATTTCGTTTGAGGCTGGTAACGAGAGCATGACAGTTCGTGCCGGTGCCAGTACAACAAATCAGACAGGTATTGTACCAACATCTGACTATACCCGTACAAACATCACTTTGTCGGGAACTGCAAAACTTACAAAATGGATGAACATTGAGGCTGCCCTCCAGTACGCAAGTACAACCAATACTAAAGTTGGTAAGGGTACTTCAGGTCCTCTCGGCAGAACTATGGTATGGCCTCTTACTGATGACATGAGAGTTTATCTCAACGAAGCAGGACAGATTCGCTATCCAAACAACTATGCAGATGGTGATATCCTCAACCCGTACTTTGACCTTTACAAGAATAAAAACTACGATACATCTGAGCGCTTCATCTCAAACCTCGTAGCTAACTTTACTCCTGTTAAGGATCTCCTTATCCGTGCACAGGTTGGTCTTGACGTGAGCAGCTCTGTTTATCAGATTGTTCGTCACCCTCAGTGGTCTTACAACAGAACAGGTAATGGTTCATATGACCAGTCAAATGTAAACCAGTCAAATCCTACAATCAACCTGATTGCTACTTACAAAAAAGAGATTGGCAAGTTTAACGCTTCGGTTATGGCGGGTTACCACCAGCTTGAGTCTGCTAACAGCACACTCGCAGTTCACGGTGAGAAATTCCTCGTTCCGGACTTCCAGTCAATCGCTAACTGCGATATTGCTACTCTTGTAAACAGAACTAATACATATAAGAGACGCCTTCAGGCGGTTTCAGGATCACTTGAGCTTTCATACAACAACATGGCATTCGTAACAGCCCGTGTGAGAAATGACTGGTCATCGACTCTTCCTGTTAATAATAACTCTTATTTTTATCCAGGTGTAGATGCGAGTATTATCCTTTCGGAACTTCCTTTCATCAAAGCACACTCTGAGACTTTCAGCTATATTAAACTGAGAGGTTCGGTTGCTCAGGTAGGTAAGGATGCTCCGCCGCTCTCAATCTATCCAGCTCTTGAGACAACATCAACAACAGCCGGTGGTTACAGATATGGCTTTACAGGTCCTAACCTCAGTCTTCGTCCGGAGATGAACACTGCATGGGAAGTTGGTCTCGAGGCTCGTCTGTTCCGCAACCGCGTTGACATTGACCTCGCTTACTACAATACATTCTCAGAAGATCAGATTATCACCGGTTTCCGTATGAGTTACGCTACAGGATTCGTTCTTAACAACATGAACGTTGGTTCGTTCAAAACAAGTGGTGTTGAGATGAGAATTGCAGGTGATATTGTTAAAAACCGTGACTGGGTTGTTAACCTCTCGGTTAACGCAAGTAAGAACTGGAGCCAGGTAACAAAACTTCCAGAGAACGTATCTGAGTACTACAATGCATATACATGGGTTTCAGGTAACATCCGTAACGGTATTAAGGTTGGTCACCCAATCACTACCATTACAGGTCAGGATTTCCAGAGAAATGCAAATGGTGAGGTTCTTATCGATCCTTCGTCAGGACTTCCTCTTACATCAGGTTCATGGTCTGTTCTTGGAGACAGGGAGCCGGATCTTAAGTTTGGTTTCATGGGAACAGTTAAATACAAAAACTTCTCACTTTCTGCACTGTTTGATGGTCGTCTGGGTTCAACCGTTGTTAACGGAACAAAACGCTGGATGATGCAGCAGGGCTACAGCCAGGAGTCAATTGACATGAGAAATTCTGGTCCTAAAGTATTCAACGGCGTTCTTAAGGATGGTCTGGAGAATACAGAGACACCTACAGTTAACTCAATTGCAGTTAAACTTGGTGATTTGCAGTATGGTTATTCAGGTGCAGACCCGGATTGGATTGAAACAGGTGTTAACTACCTGAGAATGGCTGAACTTCGTGCCTCTTACAACCTTGACAGAAAATGGCTCTCTAAGGCAACCAAGGGAATCCTGTCGGCAGCATCAATTTTTGCTACCGGAACTGACCTGTTTGTTTTGACAAACTACTCTGGTATCGACGTAGTCGGTAACTCAAACTCGGCAGCACTCGGCGGAACCGGC
>PHDP01000068.1 GCA_002842655.1 Bacteroidetes bacterium HGW-Bacteroidetes-14 | reverse complement strand
TTCAAACCCCCGACCTTCAGAACCGGAATCTGACGTTCTATTCAGCTGAACTACTAGGCCGTAATTACAGGACCGCAAAGATACATATTTTATAATTCTTTAAAAAATGTATCTTTGCGGTTCAATTTTAATACTTGTTTATGAAAGCCTTTGTATTTCCCGGTCAGGGAGCACAGTTCAGCGGAATGGGTAAAGAGCTTTACGACTCTAATCCCGTAGCCAGGGAACTATTTGAAAAAGCCAACGAGATTCTCGGCTTCCGTATCACAGACATTATGTTTGCCGGCACAGATGAGCAGTTGAAAGAGACAAAAGTAACACAGCCAGCCATATTCCTCCATTCAGTAATTCTTGCCAAATGCCATGAGGACTTTAACCCTCAGATGGTTGCTGGTCACTCTCTGGGCGAATTCTCTGCCCTTGTGGCAGCAGGAGCCATGAGCTTCGAAGACGGACTCAGACTTGTTTCTGCCAGAGCACAGGCTATGCAGAAGGCATGTGAGGCCGAACCTTCAACAATGGCAGCTGTACTTGGAATTGATGATGCCGCAGTAGAGAAAATATGTTCAGAAACAGAAGGTGTTGTTGTTCCGGCTAACTATAACTGCAGCGGACAGCTGGTTATTTCCGGCTCTGTTGAGTCTGTAAAGAGCGCATGCGAAAGCCTTAAAGCAGCGGGAGCAAAAAGAGCACTTGTACTTGCAGTAGGCGGAGCGTTCCACTCACCACTTATGGAACCTGCCAGAAAAGAGCTGGCGGCAGCTATTGAAAAGACCGTATTCAATACTCCTGTTTGTCCGGTTTATCAGAATACAGATGCTAAACCTCATTCAAATCCTGAAGAGATTAAGGCAAATCTGGTTCTTCAGCTTACAGCACCTGTAAGATGGAGACAAAGTGTTGAAAATATGTGGGCAGATGGTGCACGCGAATTCGTGGAACTGGGCCCGGGAAGTGTCCTTCAGAATCTGATCAAGAAAATTGCCCCTGAAAGTATAACTGACGGCAGGCAGTAATTCTGACTTAGAATTCAGATTAACTGAAAATTACATAGAAACGAGCTGGTTGAACAAAACAATCAGCTCATTTTCTTTACTTACACTAACCTTTCCCGAGCCGAACTGCTCTTCGACAAAATCTTTTTTTGACGGGAAAAACTTAACGAAGTTCTTTTTTGTTGGGACATATAATCTGGAATCCTTTACCAGATAGATGTTCTCTCTGTAGTCAAACCTTAGTACAGAGCCGTTTTTTATATGCTGAAGCTTGTTTTCCGATACATGAACATTAACTTTCTGAATTGACGAAACTTCATTTTTGCCCCCGTAAGCTCCCTCCAGAACTTCAGAGCCCAGCGTAATTGTCCGGGTAAGGCCCAGTGAAACGTTTCCGTCTGTATTCAGTATCTGAACATAAAAGCGTTTGTCCTTTATGAAAAAGTAGTTGCCCGCGCTAACTGACGAAACTATTGAATCGTCGTCAAGAGCAAGGGTGTCTCCCTTGTCACCTATAAACCTTATGGATTGAGTAAGTGCGTGAATATTTACCTTTCCCTCGAAAACCTCTCCATTTGTGAGTTTAACCTTTCCATCAGTAAACTGCGGAAGCATAAAGGCCTTTTCCATATAGAGAGAGCCCTCCACAACCTTGCCGTCAAAGACCTTAATCTCGCCGCTCTGGGCAAAAATCAAAACCGAAAAAATCAGAAAAAACAGGGACGCTATTACTCTCTTCATAATCATTTTATTGAGTTATTTTCATAGTATGAAAGTAGTAAAATTACTTTTAAATACTAAATATTTTTCGTACTTTTGGGCGGAAGTTGACGTATTATGCCCATACCTCATCAAATATCAATAGAGTTCGAGATAGAGACAGAGCTGTTCACCGGCATCTGTCCGGATATTGTCTCGTACATTTCAACAGATGACATGGTCACGACTTAGCGGTCTGCACACTTTTCAAGTGAACTGCAGGCCTTTTTTATGCTGAAAACTATTTTAACTTTATAAATACTAATATCTAAAATACCAGCCATGGCAAAAGAAAAAAAATTCATTACCTGTGACGGTAATTATGCCGCAGCACATGTAGCTTACATGTTCAGCGAACTTGCCGCCATCTATCCTATTACTCCTTCGTCGACAATGGCGGAGTATGTAGATGAGTGGGCTTCTTACGGAAAGAAGAATCTTTTCGGAGAAAAACTCCACGTGGTGGAAATGCAGAGTGAGGGTGGAGCAGCAGGTGCGTTGCACGGAGCGCTTCAGGCAGGTGTACTTGCGACAACATTTACCGCTTCTCAGGGTCTTCTGTTGATGATTCCGAATATGTACAAAATTGCAGGTGAACTCCTGCCAACAGTATTCCACGTTTCGGCGAGAACACTGGCAGCTCAGGCACTATCAATCTTTGGTGACCACTCGGATGTAATGTCAACAAGACAAACCGGTTTTGCTTTGCTTGCATCTTCAAGTGTTCAGGAAGCACTTGACCTTGGTGCAGTGGCCCATCTTTCCACACTTAAGTCAAGAGTGCCTTTCCTGCACTTCTTTGACGGTTTCAGAACCTCTCATGAAATTCAGAAAATTGAAGATCTTGATCAGGATGCTGTTAAAAAGATGATCAGCGAAAAGTCTCTCAAGGCTTTCAGAACAAAAGCACTAAACCCTGTTAAACCTGTTACAAGGGGTACAGCTCAGAATCCTGACGTATTCTTCCAGGCACGCGAAGCCTGCAACCCATATTATGATGCAGTTCCGGATATCGTTGCAAGATACATGGGTGAAATCAGCGAACTCACAGGCCGTCATTATCTTCCTTTTGACTACTACGGAGATCCTGAGGCAGAAAACATTATCATCGCAATGGGTTCAGTTTGTGAAACCATTCGTGAGGTTGTTGACTACGAAATGGCTAAGGGCGAGAAAGTGGGTGTACTCACAGTTCGTCTCTACAGACCATTCTCTGCAAAATATTTCTTCCGCGTTCTTCCAAAGAGCGTTAAGAGAATTGCTGTTCTTGACAGAACTAAAGAGCCGGGTGCAGTTGGCGAGCCTCTGTATGTAGATATCAAATCTGCTATTGCAGAAAAGGGTGGCAAAATGCCTCTTATCGTAGGCGGACGCTATGGTCTCTCTTCTAAGGACACCAGCCCTGCCCAGATTATATCAGTATTCGAGAACCTTAAAATGAAAGAGCCTAAGAATGGCTTTACAATTGGTATCGTAGACGATGTAAGCTTCAAGTCACTCCCTCTTAAAGAGGAAATCAGCCTTGCAAAGAAGGGTGTAAAAGAGTGCAAATTCTATGGTTTGGGTTCAGATGGTACTGTAGGTGCCAACAAGAACACAATCAAGATTATCGGAGAGGCTACTCCTAAATATGTTCAGGCATATTTCGACTACGACTCAAAGAAATCAGGCGGATACACATGTTCACACCTTCGTTTTGGTGATACTCCAATTAACTCACCATACCTGGTGTCAACTCCTGACTTTGTTGCATGCCACGTTACATCATACCTTAACAAATATGATGTTCTCAAAGGAATTAAGAAGGGAGGCACACTGTTGCTGAATACCCTCTGGTCTGTTGAGGAGACAATAGAGAAACTTCCTGACCATGTTAAGGCTACAGTTGCCAAAAAGCACCTGAACCTGTACATTATCAATGCAACTAAAATTGCAGAGGAGATTGGTCTTGGAAACAGAACCAATACAATTCTTCAGAGTGCATTCTTCAAAATAGCAGACATTATTCCTTACGAGGAGGCTGTAAGCGAGATGAAGCATGCTGCAGAAAAATCATATGGCAAAAAGGGTGAGTCTATCCTTAAGATGAACTACGATGCTATTGATAAAGGAGCAGAATATGTTAAAGTTGAAATTCCTGCTGAATGGAATAACATAACTTCTAAATTCCGTCCTTCTAACTTTGGCCGTCTTGCACCGGACTGGGTAAGAAATGTAGCAGATGTTGTTAATGCTCAGGGTGGCAATGACCTTCCTGTAAGTGCATTCCTTCATATGGAAGATGGTACCATTCCTTCCGGCTCTGCAGCTTATGAGAAGAGGGGTATTGCAACACATGTTCCTGAATGGCAGCCTGAAAACTGTATTCAGTGTAACCAGTGTGCTTACGTTTGTCCTCACGCAGCTATCCGTCCGTTCCTGATGAACGAAGAGGAGCAGCAGCATGCACCAGCAGGTGTTAAGAAAGTTAAGGGTAACGGTCCTTTCAAGGAGTACAGCTTTACAATTCAGGTTACTCCTTACGACTGTACCGGTTGCGGTAACTGTGCAGATGTTTGTCCTGCAAAGACAAAGGCTCTTGTTATGAAACCTTTCGACTCTCAGGAGCACGAACAGCATAACTTCGACTATATGCACGGAGTAATTGGTTACAAAGAGACCGTTCAGCCTAAAGATCAAAATGTTAAAAACCTTCAGTTTGCACAGCCTCTGTTTGAGTTCTCGGGAGCTTGCGCAGGTTGCGGTGAGACACCATACATCAAGGCAATAACACAGCTGTTTGGAGACAAGATGATGATTGCCAACGCTACAGGATGTTCTTCAATCTTTGGAGGATCATACCCTGCATCACCTTACACAACAAACAGTTCAGGACACGGGCCATCATGGGCAAACTCTCTGTTTGAAGATAACGCAGAGTTTGGACTTGGTATGCACCTTGGTTCTGAAAGAGTTCGCGACAGAGTTGCAAAACTTATGGCAGACGGACTTGAGTGCAATGATTGTTCAGCAGAGATGAAGCTACTCTTTGGAGAGTGGATCAGCAAGCGTGAAGATGCTGTTGCTACCAGAGAAATCGCAGCACAACTTATCCCAATGATCTCTGAGTGCAAATGTGAAATCTGCAAGGAACTCACTACACTTAAAGACTTCATGGTTACCCGCTCACAGTGGATCTTTGGTGGTGACGGATGGGCATATGATATCGGATACGGCGGACTTGACCACGTTCTTGCTTCAGGAAACAATGTAAATGTTCTTGTGCTTGACACTGAGGTTTACTCAAATACCGGCGGTCAGTCATCTAAGTCTACCCCTGTTGGAGCTGTTGCGAAATTTGCCACTTCAGGTAAGAAGATTCGTAAGAAAGACCTTGGTATGATGGCTATGAGCTATGGTTATGTTTACGTTGCACAGGTTGCAATGGGCGCAAACCACGCACACCTCATGAAGGTCCTTAAAGAGGCCGAAGCATACAACGGACCATCTCTTATCATCGCCTACGCACCATGTATCAGCCACGGTCTTAAAGCCGGAATGGGTGCTTCTCAGATGGAAGAGAAACTTGCAGTTGAATGCGGATACTGGCAGCTCTACCGTCACAATCCGCTTCTCGAGGAAGAGGGAAAGAATCCTTTCTCACTCGACAGCAAGGAGCCGGACTGGAGCAAGTTCCAGGACTTCCTCAAAGGTGAAGTTCGTTACACCTCACTGGTAGCGACATTCCCTGGTGAAGCCGAGACCCTCTTCAAACTTACCGAAGAGCACGCCAAGAGACGTTACGATTCTTACAAGAGACTTGCTGCCACTGTATAACCAGTAAGCGCTATATCGCTCATCTTTTGAGCACAATAATTAAGCTGTCAAATTATTTTGGCAGCTTTTTTATTTAGTTAACAATAATCTTTTGCATGGACAGGCTCGCCAACGCAACGCTGTTTTTCTTAACGCTTTTTTCTTCGTGTTTTCAGGGGCTTGCGGGACTCCTCGCTGCACTCGTCAGACAGTCCTCAGCCTTTTTCCTGAAAACACTTCAGAAAAGAAGCTAAAAAACATCGATTTTGCTTTTGGGCGAGCCTATCCATTTCAAAACAATAACTGTTTTAATAAAAGAGGCTGCCAAAAAATGACAGCCTCATACTATTGAGCATTTTATATTACCAGTAAAATGGCGCTTACTTCACTGACAGTGTAGCAAGCACTGAATCTATGATTGATTTTTCGCGGGTGGCGGTAAGGTCGTAGATTTGCTGGGCCTCGGCCACCAGTTTGCCGGCAGCATCGCGGTCCTTGAGGTCTACGGAGTTGATGCGGACATTCATGTAGGCTCCGTAAATTGCCGAGCGAACGGCAAGTGCACCTACACCTGCGTCAGAGACAGAGTTTGGATTTCCCTCCTTCACCATCTCCTCAATCAGGTCAAAAGCAGAGTATGCCACCTTCATTGTCCTGAGCGGAATTTCGGTTGCGTAAAGCGTGGCGGCCTGAATAGCTGCGCTTCTTGCAGCCTTCTCGGCTTCGCTCTCTTTTGGAAGGCCGAATGCCTCCATTATCTTGTTAAATGAGTTGGTGTCCTCATCTACAAGGAAGAGCATTTCATTCATAATTGCCTGGCCCTTCTCTGCCCACTCAGAAAACTCTTTCCAGCGGTGATCCCAGCCTGCTTTATGTGAAGAGAGGTTAGCAACCATTGTTCCCAGAGCAGCTCCAAGGGCTCCCATATATGCCGAGACAGATCCGCCTCCCGGAGCAGGCGACTCGCTGGCAGTAAGATTTGCAAAGCCCGATGCGGTAAGGTCTATCAGCCTTGCAGATTTTCCCTCCTCCAGCAGATATTCAATCACCTTCTCTTTAGGATCAAATGGTTTAAGGTCGTCCAGACCCATTGATTTAACTGCAATTTTAATAATCTCCTCTTCTGAAACACCGGCAGACCTCTGCTGTTTTGCCAGATAGTGCTTGCCTGCTTCAATAAGAACCTTCTTAGGTATCAGCCCGACAATTTCACTTCCTGTTACCCTGATTCCCCTTTGCGCAGCCTTTTCTGTGACCTCGTCAAAAGCTACGTGAACCGGAGTCTGGGTTATGTTTGTAACATTCATTGATACCTGGGCAATTCCGTACTCCTCAATGAACCAGCCGATAGCCTTACAGCCCTTGAGAGTTCCCGGTATCCATACCTCGTTACCCTTCTCGTCCTTTACAACTTTGCCGGTAAGAGAGTTACCCTCTCTCATTTTCCTTCCCTTTTCCCTTACATCATATGCGATAGCGTTTGCTCTGCGGGTAGATGTTGTGTTAAGGTTATAGTTGATTGCCACAAGGAAATCCCTTGCTCCTATTGCTGTTGCACCTGAACCTGCAACTCTCCCGTTAAACTCTGCCGGACCAAAATCTGGTCTCCACTCTGCAGATGGAAGTCTCTTTGCAAGTCCTTCGTACTCTCCTGCCCTGCAATTTGCAAGGTTCCTTCTCTCCGGTTTGAATGCTGCGCTTTCGTAGCAGAAAACAGGAATTGCAAGTTCCTCGCCCACTCTTTTTGCAAGGGCTCTTGCATACTCTGCAGTCTCTTCCATAGTAACGCCTGCTATAGGAATAAGCGGACACACATCGGTTGCTCCCATTCGCGGATGTTCACCGTGGTGGTTTCTCATGTCAATAACCTCTGCAGCCTTTCTGATTGCCCTGAAGGCAGCCTCGCACACCTCTTCAGGTGTTCCCACAAAGGTCACAACAGTTCTGTTGGTTGCAGCACCCGGGTCTACATTCAGGAGCTTTACCCCCTCTACTTTCTCTATCTCATCAGTAATTTGCTTTATTACCTGCATGTTGCGCCCTTCGCTGAAATTCGGAACGCACTCAATCAATTTTTGAAGCATTTTATCTTTATATATATGTTAATACTATTATTTTACGTGCATAGTAACTCCTTTGGGAAGTCTTTTCGCAATCTCTCTTTCGTTCAGTTCAAAGTAATGGTAAGGAATGAGATTAACAGGCATTACAGTTTCAACTGCCTTAATGAACATATCATCACTCATTGTGTACGGCAGGTTCTTTGGCAGAAATGCCAGGTCAATTTTTCCCAGCTCCTTCATTTCCGGAATAAGCTCTGTGTCGCCGGCAATGTATACCCTGAAACCTCCAAAGTTTAAAATATATCCGTTGCCCTCTCCTTTAGGGTGGAACGGCAATCCGTTATCGGCCTTGTTTTCTACATTGTATGCATAGACCGCTTTAATCTGAATTGCCTCATAAAAGCACTCCTCTCCAATCTTTAATGCAGTTGAACCGTCCAGTTCTTTAGCCGCAAGGCTGCTGGCCACAAACTCTGTCCCGGCAGCTGCAATTTTTGAAATGGCAAATTTGTCGAGGTGGTCGTAGTGATGGTGTGTTACAAGAATAAGATCTGCAACGGGTTGTTTTGAATAATCGGCAACCTTTGCATACGGATCAACAAAAATGTTCCGGCCTTCCCATCTGATAAGCAGCGATGCATGTCCCAGAACGGTTATGGCAATCTCTCCAAGTGGTGTTGCAAATTTTGTCATCTCTGTTAATGTTTAGAGTTATCAGTTACTTATCTCTTTGCCCTTCAGGAATATCCTACGGATAAATGGCGTTGTTAAGGCATATGATACAAAATCAAGTGAAGGTAATTTTTTGGTTACAATAAAATTAGCAACCTTTCCCCTTGCGATTGACCCGTGTGTCTCTGAGAGCCCCATTGCAGCAGCTCCGTTTATAGTTACTGCATTAAGAATCTCTTCTGTTGTCATCTTCAGTTTAAGGGCTGCAAGTCCCATCATGAACTGCATATTTCCGTACGGAGATGATCCGGGATTGTAGTTTGATGCAATTGCCACAGTCAATCCGTTCTCAATCATTCTTCTTGCAGGAGCGTAATCCATCTCAAGGAAGAAGTCAGACCCGGGAAGAAGTGTCGCAATAGTTTCGCTTTTCTTAAGAAGTTCAAACTCCTCCTTTCCAGTAAATTCAAGGTGATCCACAGAAGCTGCATTGTACTTTACCCCTATCTGAACCCCGCCTGAGTGGCTCATCTGGTTTGCATGAACCTTTGCCCTCAGGCCGTATTTCATACCGGCATTCAGGATTCTGTCTGCATCGGTAACAGAAAAGAAGCCCTCTTCTACAAAAATGTCTATATAATCTGCCAGCTCTTCAGAAGCAATTACGGGTATCATCTCGTTGATAATCTCATTAACGTAATCCTCTCTTTTCCCTGAATACCTGGCCGGAACGGCATGCGCTCCCAGAAAAGTTGTCTTTACAGTAAGAGGCGTCTCCTCTCCGATTCTTTTGGCAACCCTCAGCATTTTAAGCTCATCCTCAGGATTCAGCCCGTATCCGCTTTTAATTTCAACGGCACCGGTTCCAAAAGAGATAATCTCCCTTGCCCTTTCGAGTGTCTGTCTGAAGAGCTCCTCTTCGTCTGTATTATGAAGCAGCTCTGCCGAATTCAGAATCCCGCCGCCTCTTGCAGCAATCTCTTTGTATGAGAGTCCGCGGATTTTGTCTGCAAACTCCTGCTCCCGGCTCCCTGCAAATACAAGGTGAGTGTGCGAATCACAGAATGCAGGCATTACTGTGGCACCATCAATGTCAATAACCTCATCTGCAAAGTTCTCAAAATAGTACTCCGGGCCTTTGGCTCTTAATGACTCAATAGTTTCCATGGAGCCAAAATCTTCAATAGTATCTCCGTTAACGGCAAGATACGCATTTTCGATACTTTCCAGACGAGACATATCTTTCCCGGCCCTGCAGAGTACCGGCTCACCACTCTCAGTCTGAACCAGCCTGCCAATGTTTATGAATAATTTTTTCATGGAACTATGATTTATTTAGTCTACGACTACAGTTCTTACAAAATCAACTGAGTTCTGAATATGTGTATACATAACCTCATCTTCTGCAATGAACGGAACTCTTTTCCTGTACGAAGCTACGAATTTCTCCAGAACAGGAGAAGTTTTGAGAGGCCTGCGGAATTCCAGTGCCTGTGCAGCATTCATAATCTCAATTGCCAGAATCTTCTCCAGATTCTCAACTACTCTAAAGCATTTAGTTGCTCCATTTGCACCCATACTAACATGATCTTCCTGCCCCTGTGAAGAGTCAATTGTATCAACGCATGCAGGGGTAGCCAGCTGCTTATTCTGACTCACCACAGATGCCTGTGCATACTGCGGAATCATAAAGCCCGAGTTAAGTCCCGGATGGGCAACAAGGAAAGATGGTAATCCCCTTTTGCCGGATATAAGCTGATATGTTCTCCGCTCAGATATGCTGCCCAGCTCTGCCAGAGCAATTGAGAGCATATCCAGAGGCAGTGCGAGGGGCTGACCGTGGAAGTTGCCTGCCGATACAATCATCTCCTCCTCCGGAAGGATAGTAGGGTTATCTGTAGCGCTGTTTAGTTCAGTTACAAATGCCTTTTCAATGTACCTGAGAGCATCCTTGGTTGCCCCGTGTACCTGCGGAACGCACCTGAATGAGTATGGATCCTGTACATGAACCTTAGGGCGTGATGCAATTTCACTTCCCTCAAGGTACTTTCTCATGTTTGCTGCAGTCTCAATCTGACCCTCGTGAGGTCTGATTGCATGGACTCCGTGAGTGAATGGCTCGGTCCTTCCGTCAAAGGCCTCAAGCGAAAGAGCAGCAGTAAGATCTGCAAGCTTGCTTAAATGTTTTGCTTTTGTAAGATTCCAGATACTGTATGCAAGCATGAACTGGGTGCCGTTAAGCAGTGCCAGTCCCTCTTTTGAAGCAAGAGACATTGGCTCCCAGCCAAATTTCTTATTAATCTCAGCAGCCGGGTACTTTTTACCCTCAAACCAAACCTCTCCCAGACCAAGAACTGGAAGGGTCATATTTGCCAGCGGAGCCAGGTCACCTGATGCTCCCAGGGATCCCTGCTGATAAACCACAGGAGTAACCATGTTGTTGAACATATCAACTAATCGTTCAACTGTCTCAAGCCGAACTCCCGAATAGCCGTAAGAGAGTGATTTTACCTTCAGAATAAGCATCAGCCTTACTATCTCAACCGGAACCTCTTCACCTACTCCGCATGCGTGTGACATAACAAGATTTTTCTGCAGCTGAGAGAGCTCGTCAGGATTAATTGTAACGTTGCAAAGTGAACCAAATCCGGTAGTTATACCATAAATGGGCTCCTTTTGGTTTTTCATTTTATTGTCGAGGAAATCCCGGCAAAGCTGAATTCTCTTTTTTAATTCATCAGAAATTGCAAATTTTGAACTTCCTTTGGCAAGATTAACAAATTCTTCCGGGGTGTGTTCCTTCATGCTTAAATGAAAATAGTCCATATGGCTTATACTTTATTATATTTT